>NZ_JBEXQA010000009.1:0-225108 GCF_040612395.1 Streptomyces sp. NPDC006430 | reverse complement strand
ACCGGACGGACGGTCATCACGACGGAAACCACCACGGTCGCCACCACGGTCGTCACGGTTGAACCCGCCCGACGGACGGTCATCGCGACGGAAACCACCGGACGGACGGTCGCTGCCGCCGGAACGGAAACCACCGGACGGACGGTCATCACGACGGAAACCACCACGGTCGCCACCACGGTCGTCACGGTTGAACCCGCCCGACGGACGGTCATCGCGACGGAAACCGCCACCACGGTTGTCGTCACGACGGTCGCCGCCGGAGCGGAAGCCACCGGAGGGGCGGTCGTCACGGCGGAAGCCACCGGACGGACGGTCGTCGCGACGGAAGCCGCCACGGTCGCCACCACGGTCGTCACGACGGTTGTCGCGGCGCTCGTAGTTGCCGCGCTCGTCGCGGGACTGGAAGGCGGGGCGCTCGTCGGCGACCGGTGTGGCCGCGACGGCTGCCGCGACCTCGGCCTCGGCGGCCTCGGCCACCTCGGCGACAGCGGCCTCCGGGTCCTCGCCGCGCTCGCGCGCGGAGCGGGCGACCAGGCGGTCGGCCTCCTCGCGCAGCTCGGCGGCGCGGCGCGTCAGGCGCTCCAGCTGCTTGGTGAGGTCGGCGACCTCACGCTCGGCCTGCTTGGCGGCGTTGTTCGCGGAGTCGGCCTGGACCTCGGTCAGCGAACGCGCACCGGTGATCTCGGCGACCTCCGGGTCGAAGGCGCCGGCGCCCTGGACGATGTGGCGCGAGGCGTCGACGCCCGCGTCCTCCATCAGGCGGAAGATCTGGCGGCGCTGGTGCGGCAGGGCGAGGGAGACCACGACACCCGACTTGCCGGCGCGGGCGGTACGGCCCGAGCGGTGCAGGTAGTCCTTGTGGTCGCCGGCCGGGTCCACGTTCAGGACCAGGTCGATGCCGTCGACGTGGATGCCGCGGGCGGCGACGTCGGTGGCGACGAGCGCGTTGACGTAGCCGTCCTTGAAGTCCGCGAGGACGCGGGTGCGGGCACCCTGCGTCATGCCGCCGTGCAGTGCGTCGGCCTTCACGCCGGCCTCGACGAGCTGCTCGGCGATGCGGTCGGCGCCCAGCTGGGTGCGGACGAAGATGATGGTGCGGCCCTTGCGGGCGGCGATGGCGGCCGTGACCGGCGCCTTGTCCTTCGGCTTCACGACGAGGACGTGGTGCGTCATGGTCGTGACATTGCCCTGCGCGCTGTCGACCTCGTGCGTGACGGGGTTGGACAGGTAGCGCTTGACCAGGGTGCCGATCTCGTTCTCCATGGTGGCGGAGAAGAGCATGCGCTGGCCGCCGCCGGGGATCTGGTCGAGCAGCTCGGTGACCTCGGGCAGGAAGCCCAGGTCGGCCATCTGGTCGGCCTCGTCGAGCACGGCGACCTCGACGTTCTCGAGGGAGCAGGCGCCACGGTTGATGATGTCGCGCAGACGGCCCGGGGTGGCGACGAGGACGTCAACACCGCGCTCCAGGGCGTAGATCTGGTTGCCCATGGAGGTACCGCCGCAGACGACCTTCATCTTCAGGCCGAGCACGTCGCCGTACGGCTGGAGGGCGTCCGCGACCTGCATCGCGAGCTCACGCGTCGGCGTGAGGATGATCGCGCGGGGCTTCTTCTTCTCGGTGTGACCACCCGCCAGGCGGGCCAGGGTGGGCAGACCGAAGGAGAGGGTCTTGCCGGAGCCGGTACGGCCACGGCCGAGGATGTCCTTGCCGGCCAGGGCGTCCGGGATGGTCGCGGCCTGGATCGGGAAGGGGGAGGTGACGCCGTTCTGCGCGAGCTTGCGCACGACGCCCTCGGGCAGACCGAGGTCGCCGAAGGTGATGGTGGGCTCGGCGTCGGCCTCGTCGGCGTCGGCGTCGAAGGACTGGTCGGTCGTCACGTCGGCCTCAAGAGCCTCGATGATCTCGTCCGCCTCAGCGGCCTCGATCGCCTCGGTGACCACAAGGGCCTCGACGGCGTCGACGATCTCGTTCGAGTCGTTCTCGGGCATGACGGCACGGTCAGAACTGGAAATGGACATGCGAAATGCGAAACCTTCCGGAGTCTCGGCACGCGCCCAAACTCCGTGAATCGCAAATCGACCGCCTCAATGCGGTCAGCCACGGCTAGGGAGAGTACGCGCCACACGGCGCTCTTCGGATTCGGCGCCGGGCAATGGGATCAAACGATCTATAACCATACGCACCCTCCCCCGGGTCTGGCAAGTCGTTCCGGCTCGATCCGCCCTGACCTGCGACGATCCCCTCGGTCCGGGGCCCCCGGCAGCCCCCGGCGACGTCCCGCGTCCGGTCCCGCGACTAGACGGTGGACGAGACGCTGGGCACCGGCGTGGGGGGTGTCGGGGTGGGCGGAGTGGCGGAAGTCACGGGCGGTTCCGGGCTCGGCGACTGGACGGGCGGGGTGACGTGCGTCCCACCGGAGCCACTGCTTCCGGATCCGCCCGAGCTGGGCTGCTGGGGACCCTGGCCCCCTGCGCCGCCCCCCGGACCGGCCGACGGCGAGGGGGCTCCGGGCCGGGCGGCGGGCGCGCCCGGGCTGGGGGAGGCGCCGGTGGCACCGGACGCCTTGCCGTCCTCGGCGGGCCTTCCGTCCTCGCCCGCCGCACCGGCCTTGTTGGCACCGTGACCGTTGCCGTGGATCCCCGACGCCTTGCCGGAAACGGAACTCCCGCCCGCCTCGGTGACGCCCTTGCGGTTCGCCGGGGAAGAGGGCCCGGGCTTCGCGGCGTCCTCGCCGACACTCATGCAGCCCGCCGTGGCCGCGACCGCGAGCGCGGTGACGGCCAGTCGGAGGGAAGCGGACATCTGGCGCACGGGGCACCTCCGGATGGGCGGTCAGGGTCCGCGGTGAGCGGGTCAATGTGCCCAACTCCCTTTGCCCCGTAAGAGACACGCTCTTGGGGACACCGCCCGTCCGCGATCCGCCCGCCCACCCGCCGGGTCCGCTCGGGCGGACCGACCCGCGCGCCCGCCGGAAGGCCTCAGGCGAGCAACTGCCGGGCCACCTGCGACCCCAACGTCACGGCGCCCAGCCCCACCAGCACCGAGGCCGCCACGTTCGCCGCCGCCAGGAACCTCCAGCCCCGCTCGTACAGCCGCAGCGTCTCGTACGAGAACGTCGAGTACGTACTCAGCGCCCCGCACAGCCCGGTCCCCAGCAGCAGGCTCAGGCGGGTGGACGCCGCACCGGCCAGCACCGCGCCCGTGAGCAGCCCGAGCACCAGGCAGGCGAACGCGTTCACCACGAAGGTCCCCCACGGGAAGACCGAGTCGTGGCGCACCTGCACGGCACGGTCCGTCAGGTAGCGCAGCGGAGCACCGACGACCGCGCCCAGCACCACCAGCAGCCAGCTCACGCCCACCTCCGCACCACGAGGCGGGTCACCGAGGCCGCCGCCCACACCGCGAGCAGCGCCGCCACCACCGTGAGCCCGGCGTACGCCAGCGCCGTCACGGCCTCCCCCGCGTCCAGCAGTCGCGAGAACTCCACCGCGTACGTGGAGAAGGTGGTGAACCCGCCGAGCACACCGACCCCGACGAACGGCCGGACCAGCGGGTGCGGCGCCGACCGGCCGCCCTCGCTGATCAGCACCATCAGCACCCCGATCAGCGCGCAGCCGGCGACGTTGGTCCAGAAGGTCGCCCACGGGAACGCCCCCGGCCCGGCCGGCCACAACAGCGCCGCCCCGTACCGGGCCGAGGCGCCGAGCGCACCGCCCGCCGCGATCACGCCGAGCACGTGCCCAGGCCGTTCGGCGTACTGCCCGGGCACATGGAGGTCGACGTCCGGATCGATCGCCTCGGCACCCTCGACCGCCGCGGTGCCCTCGACCGGCTGCGGGCTCATCCGTAGCCCAGCGCGTGCAGCCGGTCGTCGTCGATCCCGAAGTGGTGGGCGATCTCGTGGACCACCGTGACCTCCGTCTCCGCGATCACGCTCTCCCGGTCCTCACACATCCGCAACGTGGGGTTCCGGTAGATGGTGATCCGGTCCGGCAGCACGCCGGCGTACCACTCGCCGCGGTCCGTGAGCGGGGTCCCCTCGTACAGTCCGAGCAGCTCGGGATCGTCCGCCGGCGGTTCGTCCTCGACGAACACCGCCACGTTGTCCATCAGCCGCGTCAGCTCCGGTGGAATCCGGTCCAGGGCCTCTGCGACGAGCTCTTCGAACTCCTCGCGCGTCATCTCCAGCACGCGGCCATTGTCCCTCCGGTGGGGGCGCCTCCCCTCGTACGGGAGAAACCGTTTTGGCGATAGCTCCCCGGATCCCATATGCTTCTCACGTCCCCGACGCGCTGGAAAGCGCCCAGGCGGGCCTTTAGCCCTCATCGTCTAGTGGCCCAGGACGCCGCCCTTTCAAGGCGGTAGCACGGGTTCGAATCCCGTTGGGGGTACGCATTACTGTGTGCAAGACTTGTCTCGCACACTGCAAGGTCCTGTGGAGCAGTTGGTTAGCTCGCCACCCTGTCAAGGTGGAGGTCGCGGGTTCAAGTCCCGTCAGGATCGCTGAGGCCGGAAACGGTCTCGTGGCTGGGTAGCTCAGTTGGTACGAGCGATCGCCTGAAAAGCGATAGGTCGCCGGTTCGACCCCGGCCCCAGCCACCACAAGAAGGCCCCGTCCTCGGACGGGGCCTTCTGCGTTATCCCTTCCCCTCCGCGGCGTCCGCGGTCCCGGTGGTCTCCCCGGTCTCCCCTGTCTCCGCCGCCCCGCGCCCCGCGCGGCGCCACTGCGTGAGGCCGACCGCCGCAGCCCCCGCCGCCACGAGCCCGAGCAGCGCCCAGTCCGGTACGCCGTCCGCGACCGCCCGGACCCGCTGCTCCACCGCGTACGAGTCGTCCACGTCCAGTAGCCCCGGCAGCGCGCTCGCCCCGTCGTACGCGAGGAACAGCGCGCCCAGGGCGATGAAGAACAACCCGGAGAGCAGCGAGGTGGTGTGCAGCTCGAAGCGGCCCACCCGAACGGCCCGGCCGCGCAGCCAGCGCCGCCGGCCCAGGTCGAACCGCTCCCACAGCAGCGCCAGCAGGAACAGCGGTACGGCCATGCCCAGGGCGTACACCGCCAGCAGCAGGCCGCCGTACAGCGGGCTGCCGCTGACCGCGGCCACCGTGAGGACGCTGCCCAGGATCGGGCCGGCGCAGAATCCGGCCAGCCCGTACACCGCGCCCAGCGCGTACACCGACACGACGGTGGTCGGCCGGATCCTCCCCGACAGCTCCGAGATCCGCTTCGGGGCGAAGCCCAGGCCCAGGATCTGCGCGAGCCCGAGCGCGATGATCAGCCAGCCTCCGACCAGCACCAGTTCGTCGCGGTTGCCGTGGAAGAACCGTCCGGCGTACGAGCCGGCCGTGCCCAGCGGTACGAGGGTGCTCGCGAGGCCGGCGTAGAAGATCCCGGTCCGCGCCAGCAGCCGCGAGGCGGAGTCGATCGAGTACGCGAAGAACGCGGGCAGCAGCAGCGCGCTGCACGGGCTGAGCAGCGCGAGGAGGCCGCCCAGCAGGGCGGCCAGGTAGCCGATGTCGCTCACTTCGCGGTCCGCGCCTTGGCCTGGGCGATCGCCGCGGCGAAGGCGTCGAACGACTGGGCGCCGGCGACGGGCTGCCCGCCCACCAGGAAGGACGGGGTGGAGCTGACCCCGATGCCGTAGCCCTCCTCCTGGTCCTTGCGGAGGGCTGCCGCCGCTTCCTCGCCGGCCATGTCCTTCGTGAAGCGCTCCAGGTCCGGGACCCCGGCCTCGCGGGCCAGCTCCAGCAGCCGCGCCTGCCCGAAGCCCTTCTCCTTGGCTCCCGCGGCGTACGCGGCGGCGTGGAACTGCGGGAACCGGTCCTGCTGCCCGGCGGCCCAGGCGGCCCTGGCGGCGGCCTCCGACTCGGCTCCGAAGATCGGGAAGTTGCGCCACTCGATGCGCAGGGTGCCGTCCTCGACGTACTTCTTCACCAGTTCGGGTTCGGTGTCGCGGGCGAACTTGCCGCAGTACCCGCACTTGAAGTCGTAGTACTCGATCAGGACCACGGGGGCGTCGACCCGGCCGACGGCGAGCTTGTCGCCGGACGCCCGCCGGGCGAGCTTGGCCAGCTCGGCATGGACGTCGGAGGCCTTGGGCGCGGACGCCGAGGAAGAGGTCCTGGCGGGGGCCTTCTCGGGGGTGGTGGCTTGCCAGGACACGAGCCCGAGGGCGACGGCGGCGAGCGCGACCCCGGCGGAGATCAGCAGCGGCTTGCGGCGGGAAGAGGAAGAGGAGGGCTTGCGGGTGGAAGAAGACATACGGGTACTCCAGAGCTACGGGTGAAGAACTGACCGGCGGTGGACCGGTCCTCCTAGACCCGCATCACCGAGAGCTCCACCGGCCCCGGCGCCGCCCGGTCGGGCCCCCGTACGCAGAGCAGCGCCCGGGGGATCGCGCACGGCGCCCCGCCACCGCAGAGCACGGACCGACTCGCGGCCGGTATCCCCTGTTCCGCATGCCCGCCGGCTCGCGCGGGAGCGCTCGGGGTCCTGTCCGGCCCCGCCGGCCCCGGATCGCACGACGGTCCGCCGTCCGGCAGGCCTGCCCGGACGGTCACACGGTCCGCGCGGGCCGTGCCGGTCGTGCCTGCATCCGGTGCGGGCAGCACCTGCACCGCCCCCGACGGCCGGGCGGAGGCACCGGCACCGGCACCGGCACCGGCACCGCGGAACGGGCCGCCCAGGTCGGCAGGTCCCTGCGGGGCCTGCGCCGCGAAGGCCGCCCGCAGGGACGGGCCGGCAGGCCCGGACGAAGCGTGCGCCGAGGCGAAGCCCGCGACCGCGGCGATGCAGAGCAACAACCACACCAGGAGCGGCACCAACAGGGGCAGCTGCACGGCGGCCATCGACCGGCCGCGGTGCGTGCTGCTCGGCATACGTGGGGCCTCTCACGGAAGGGGGTTGGCTGACTCGTCCCGAAATGTTACGGGTCCACCCGACAAATACGTTCGCCACCCGGAGGGACCAGGTGAGATCCTCGACCAGGTATGTCTACTTCCTTCGCCGCCCTGCAGACGCTTCTCGGTGAGATCTCCCTCCGCGACGCGCACCGCCTCGGCCGCCGCCTCGAAGGCGCCCGCCGCATCCGCAAGCCCGAGGCCAAGCAGGCCGTGCTCGACGAGATCGCCGCGGAGGCCGAGAAGGCCGCCGCGCGACTGGCCGGCCGCGCCTCGCGGATGCCGGAGGTCACGTATCCCGAGAACCTGCCCGTCAGCCAGAAGAAGGACGAGATCGCCGAGGCGATACGCGACCACCAGGTCGTGATCGTCGCCGGTGAGACCGGTTCCGGCAAGACCACGCAGATCCCGAAGATCTGCATGGAGCTGGGCCGCGGTGTCCGGGGCATGATCGGGCACACCCAGCCCCGTCGGATCGCCGCCCGCACGGTCGCGGAGCGGATCGCCGAGGAGCTGAAGTCCGAGATCGGCCGGACGGTCGGCTGGAAGGTCCGGTTCACCGACCAGGTGGACCAGGACGCGACCTTCGTGAAGCTGATGACGGACGGCATCCTGCTCGCCGAGATCCAGACGGACCGCGAGCTGCGCGCGTACGACACGATCATCATCGACGAGGCCCACGAGCGGTCCCTCAACATCGACTTCCTCCTGGGTTACCTGTCCCAGCTGCTCCCGAAGCGCCCCGACCTCAAGGTCGTGATCACCTCGGCGACCATCGACCCGGAGCGCTTCTCCCGCCACTTCGGCGAGGCCCCGATCGTCGAGGTCAGCGGGCGGACGTACCCGGTGGAAGTCCGTTACCGACCCCTCCTCGAAGAGGACTCCGAGGACAGCGACCGCGACCAGATCACCGCCATCTGCGACGCCGTGGACGAGCTCCAGGCGGAGGGCCCGGGCGACATCCTGGTCTTCCTCTCCGGTGAGCGCGAGATCCGCGACACGGCGGACGCGCTCATCAAGAAGAAGCTGCGCTTCACGGAGGTGCTGCCGCTCTACGCCCGCCTCTCGCACGCCGAGCAGCACCGCGTCTTCCAGCAGCACACCGGACGCCGGATCGTCCTGGCCACGAACGTCGCCGAGACCTCGCTGACCGTCCCGGGCATCAAGTACGTGATCGACCCGGGCACCGCCCGGATCTCCCGCTACAGCCACCGCACCAAGGTCCAGCGCCTGCCCATCGAGCGGATCTCGCAGGCCAGCGCCAACCAGCGCAAGGGCCGCTGCGGCCGTACCAGCGACGGCATCTGCATCCGGCTCTACTCCGAGGACGACTTCAACGGCCGTCCCGAGTTCACGGACGCCGAGATCCTGCGCACGAACCTGGCCTCCGTCATCCTCCAGATGACCGCGGCCGGCCTCGGCCAGATCGAGAAGTTCCCCTTCATCGACCCGCCGGACCACCGCAACATCCGCGACGGCATCCAGCTCCTCCAGGAGCTCGGGGCCCTGGATCCGACCGAGAAGGATCCGTCGAGGCGGCTCACGCAGATGGGCCGCCAGCTCTCCCAGCTCCCCGTGGACCCGCGCCTGGCCCGCATGGTCGTCGAAGCCGACAAGAACAACTGCGTCCGCGAGGTCATGGTCATCGCGGCGGCCCTGTCCATCCAGGATCCGCGCGAGCGACCCTCGGACAAGCAGACCCAGGCCGACCAGTACCACGCCCGCTTCAAGGACGAGACGAGCGACTTCCTCTCGTTCCTGAACATGTGGCGCTACGTCCGCGAGCAGCAGAAGGAACGGGGCTCGTCCTCCTTCCGCCGGATGTGCAAGCAGGAGTACCTGAACTTCCTGCGGATCCGCGAGTGGCAGGACATCTACTCGCAGCTGCGCACGGTCGCCAAGGGCATGGGCATCCACGTCAACGAGGCCGATGCGCCCGAGCAGCACGTCCACGTCTCGCTGTTGGCCGGCCTGCTCTCGCACATCGGCCTGAAGGACACCGACAAGAACGAGTACCTGGGTGCCCGCAGCGCCAAGTTCGCGGTGTTCCCGGGTTCGGCGCTCTTCAAGAAGCAGCCGAAGTTCCTCATGTCCGCGGAGCTGGTGGAGACCTCGCGGCTGTGGGCCCGGGTCAACGCCAAGGTGGAGCCCGAATGGGTCGAGCCGCTCGCGCAGCACCTGATCAAGCGCACGTACAGCGAGCCGCACTGGGAGAAGGACCAGGCGGCGGTGATGGCGTACGAGAAGGTCACGCTGTACGGCGTGCCGATCGTCGCCCAGCGGAAGGTCAACTACGGCCGGATCGACCCCGAGGTCTCGCGCGAGCTGTTCATCCGCAACGCCCTGGTCGAGGGTGACTGGCGGACCCACCACAAGTTCTACGCCGACAACCGCAAGCTGCTCACCGAGGTCGAGGAGCTGGAGAACCGGGCGCGGCGCCGCGACATCGTGGTCGACGACGAGACCCTCTTCGACTTCTACGACCAGCGGATCCCCGAGCACGTGGTGTCCGGGGCGCACTTCGACTCGTGGTGGAAGCACAAGCGGCGCGAGGAGCCCGAGCTCCTCGACTTCGAGCGCGAGATGCTGCTCACCGAGAAGGCGGCCGGGGTCACGAAGGCCGACTATCCGGACTCCTGGCGGCAGGGGCAGCTGAAGTTCCGCGTGACGTACCAGTTCGAGCCGGGTGCGGACGCGGACGGCGTGACCGTGCACATCCCGCTCCAGGTACTGAACCAGGTCACCGACGAGGGCTTCGACTGGCAGATCCCGGGTCTGCGGGAGGAAGTCGTCACCGAGCTGATCCGGTCCCTCCCGAAGCCGATCCGCCGCCACTACGTACCCGCCCCGAACTACGCGACGCGCTTCCTCGACACCGCCGTGCCGCTTCAGGAGCCGCTGCCGGTGACGCTCGCGCGCGAGCTCCAGCGGATGGTCGGGGTGCCGGTCTCCGCCGACGACTTCGACCTCACCCGTATCCCGGACCACCTGAAGATCACCTTCCGGATCGTCGACGAGCGCCGCAAGAAGGTCGCCGAGGACAAGGACCTGGAGGCGCTGCGGCTGCGGCTCAAGCCGAAGGCCCGCCAGGCCCTCTCCAAGGCCGCCGCGGCCACCGCCGAGCGGGCGGGCGGGGAATCGGTGGAGCGCAGCGGTCTGACGGACTGGACGATCGGCACGCTGACCAAGGTCTTCGAGGCCCGACGGGCCGGCCAGCCCGTGAAGGCGTACCCGGCCCTGGTCGACGAGGGGGCGAGCGTGGCCGTACGCCTCTTCGACACGGAAGCCGAGCAGCAGCAGGCGATGTGGCTGGGCACCCGCAGGCTGATCCTCCTCAACATCCCGGTGAACCCGGCGAAGTTCGCCTCGGACCACCTCACCAACCAGCAGAAGCTGGCGCTGTCCCGCAACCCGCACGGCTCCATCCAGGCGCTCTTCGACGACTGCGCGACGGCGGCGACCGACAAGCTGATCGCCGACCACGGCGGACCGGCCTGGGACGAGGCGGGCTTCCGCAAGCTCTACGAGGCGGTACGCGCCGACCTGGTGGACACGACCGTGCGGACGGTGAGCCAGGTGCAGCAGGTACTGGCCGCCTGGCAGGCCTGTGAGCGCCGCCTGAAGGCCACGAACAGCCTGTCCCTGATGGCGAACGTGCAGGACGTCAGGACGCAGCTGGCGGCCCTCGTGCCGGCGGGCTTCGTGACGTCGACCGGCCTGCGCCGGCTGCCGGACCTGATGCGCTACCTCGTGGCGGTGGACCGGCGGCTCCAGCAGATGCCGACGGGCGCCCAGCGCGACACCACGCGCATGGAGAAGGTCCACGAGATGCAGGACGAGTACGCCTGGCTGCTGGAGCAGCTCCCGAAGGGCCGGCCGGTGCCGGCCGCGGTCACCGACATCCGCTGGATGATCGAGGAACTCCGGGTCAGCTACTTCGCGCACGCGCTCGGGACGGCGTACCCGATCTCCGACAAGCGGATCGTGAAGGCGGTGGACGCTGCGGCCCCGTGACGGGCTCGGCGGATGGGTTCGACCGCACCCCCTGAGCTGCTGTACAGTCTGATTCGCAGCCACGCCGGTACGGCTGCGAACGAGGTCCTGTGGAGCAGTTGGTTAGCTCGCCACCCTGTCAAGGTGGAGGTCGCGGGTTCAAGTCCCGTCAGGATCGCAAGGAAGAGCAGGGCCCGTATCCCCAGGGATACGGGCCCTGTTGCGTGGGCCCTGTTGCGTGGGCCCTGTTGCGTGGGCCCTGTTGCGTGGGCCCTGTCAAGCCACTGTCGCGTGGGCGCAGGGCTGTGGGGGCGGGGCGGCGGCTAAGGGGCCGTCAGCCCTCAGGGGGCGAGGGGGCCGGGCGGGCGACCCGTACGGCGCTCCGAGCGCCACTGGAGGCCGTCGAGCCCCCGCTGCGCCGCCCCGGGAGCAGGCGATCACCAGCCGTCACGGTCGAGCCGTCCGGCCGTCATCCGGGGCCACCCACGGAACGGCTCGGTGCGCGAAAATCGCCCGTCTGCATGAGGCGCTCTGCGAGACACGTCCCCTTACGGGTGCATTGAGGGATGCACAAGAGTGACAACCTGTGACGGGAGTCACCACATGAGTTTTTGGAACTCACACATTTATCACGCCCCTACGCGTGCTCAATTTAATATGTGCAATGGCACCCACCTCGCCGGCGCCCTCCATCGACCCGCTCCTGCCCGTCACCGGGCATAAAAAAGATCGCGCTGGACCCGGCGGAGTCCAGCGCGATCGAACGATGAGAACCTGTTGGGGCAGGCCCGACCGTTTGAAGCCATGTGGGTTTCATCGGATTGGGGGACCCGATTCAGACCCGGTAAAGCGGGGTGCTTACGCGACCTCAGGCCTCGCTGCGCTGCTGCGGAATTCCCGCGAGCAGTGCGCGAACCTCGGCCTCGCGGTAACGGCGGTGTCCACCCAGGGTGCGGATGGACGTGAGCTTGCCAGCCTTGGCCCAGCGGGTCACCGTCTTCGGGTCCACGCGGAACATCGTGGCAACCTCAGCCGGGGTCAGCAGCGGCTCGGCATCAGGGGTGCGAGCGGTCATGAGCGGCCTCCTCGGGAGAACCGAACCATCTCGGTTCTTTCCTCTAAATTCTGCACCTTGGCCCGCGTTGCCCGAAATGGACATACGCGGGCCGAGTCGGTTATAGGACGAACGGCTTGTCCTCGGCACTACAACTACACCATCCGTCCAGCCTCGACGGCCAAACCGATGGAATTGCCCTCCGAGGTGTTCATCAGCGGCGGAAGCCGATGGACCATCCCATAACGGACAGTCACCCCACTGTGACGATCAGTCACAGAGCGATCAGGAGTCGTCAGGACCCCCCGCAGAGTGCAATGCCGAGCATTCCGCCCTTAGTTGGGCGGAAGGAACCCTCCCCGGACTCCTTGTCCTATTTTGGCACGAGGGTAGGGGAAGGGCGCAAGGGTGTGGTTAGTGCGGTCCGTCACGCTTGGGCCAATGGCCCGTATCGGGACGAAGGTCCTGGAACCAAGACCTGAATATGGTGATCAAGCCTCTGATCAGCGACTTGTCGCTGATCGACCGATACGCGCCGTACGGGTGCCCCGCGGCTCGTGCATCAGTTCGCGAACAGTCTCTCCCGAACCTCCCGCCAGCGTTCCGCCAGATCCTCGTACGCCTCCGCAGCCGCGAACTCGTCGCCGGCCCGCAGCGCCGCCAGTCCCGCGGCCACGTCCCGGGCCGAGCGGTCCGCCGCCAGCCGGTCCGCCGGCAGTGCGTGCACCAACCCCCCGTAGTCGAGTTCGACCATCGAGCGCGGGTGGAACTCCTCCAGCCAGCTCCCGACCTCCACCAGCCCCTCCGCGAGGGCCTCGTACCCCTCCGCCTCCCGCAGAGTGCGCAGGGCCCGCGCGAGCCTGCGCCGGGCCTGCACCATCGGCGTCCGGTAGCGCATCCGCTCGCCGGCCAGGTACTCCCGCTCGTCATCGGCCACCAGCACGAACCAGCGCAGTGGCACCTGCCACACCGCCGTACGGATCCACGGGCGCGCATCCGGGTTCCGCTCGCGCCAGCGCTCGTACTCCTCGGTGGCCTGCCGCCTCGCCGCCGGCGGGAGCGCCGCGTCCAGCACCGGGAGCGGGAACTGCACGACCAACTCCTGGAGCGCCAGCCAGCCGCGCAGCCGGGTCCGCCACGGGCAGACCAGCACCACTCCGTCGACCTCCGTCGTGAAGGCGTCCGCGCTCTCGTGCGCGGGGACCCCGACCACCGGCACCCGGACCAAATCGGAGAGCGAGCGACGCAGTTCGTCCTGGGCGGTGGGCACCACCCCACGGCGGGCGTACGAGGCCCAGTGCGTGCGCTCCGGCTCCGCGAAGGCCGCCAAGGGCTCGTAGACGCGCAGGTAGGAGGCGTACGGGACGGTCGGCGCCGAGCGCGCCGAGGGCAACCTGGGGTCGGAGGATTCGCTCACGCTCTCGTACTCCCCCGCACCGCCCGGCGCTACTCCGCCGCGCGTCCGCCGACCTCCGTCGAGACCCGCCCGTACTCCGGGAGTGTTTCGATCTCTGGACAGGTCGCCTACGTGCGCCCCGCAGGTCTTACTCTGCTCCCAGCGCGCCCTCCCCCACCCGCAGGGCGGGCGTCATTCCGCCGCATCTCTTCCATGGGAGTCACCACCGTGACCGAAATGACCGACGGCGTCCTGCACACCCTGTTCCGCACGGAACAGGGTGGCCACGAGCAAGTCGTGCTGTGCCAGGACCGAGCCTCTGGCCTGAAGGCCGTCATCGCCATCCACTCCACCGCCCTGGGCCCCGCCCTCGGCGGCACGCGCTTCCACGCGTACGCCTCGGACGAGGAGGCCGTCCTCGACGCGCTGAACCTCTCGCGGGGCATGTCGTACAAGAACGCCCTCGCCGGTCTCGACCTCGGTGGCGGCAAGGCCGTGATCATCGGCGACCCGGACGTGCTGAAGTCGGAGGAACTGCTTCTGGCCTACGGCCGGTTCGTGGAGTCCCTCGGCGGCCGCTACGTGACGGCCTGCGATGTCGGCACCTACGTCGCGGACATGGACATCGTGGCCCGGGAGACCCGCTGGGCGACCGGTCGCTCCCCCGAGAACGGCGGCGCCGGCGACTCCTCCGTGCTCACCGCCTTCGGTGTCTTCCAGGGCATGCGGGCCAGCGCCCAGCACCTGTGGGGCGACCCGACCCTGCGCGGTCGCAAGGTCGCCGTGGCCGGCGTCGGTAAGGTCGGCCACTACCTGGTCGACCACCTCCTGGAGGACGGCGCCGAGGTCGTCATCACGGACGTGCGCGAAGAATCGGTGCGCCGGGTCCTCGACAAGCACCCGCAGGTCACCGCCGTGGTCGACACGAACGCGCTGATCCGCACCGAGGGCCTGGACATCTACGCCCCCTGTGCCCTGGGCGGCGCGCTGAACGACCACTCGGTACCCGCCCTGACCGCCAAGGTCGTGTGCGGCGCCGCCAACAACCAGCTCGCCCACCCGGGCGTGGAGAAGGACCTCGCGGACCGCGGCATCCTCTACGCGCCCGACTACGTGGTGAACGCGGGCGGTGTCATCCAGGTCGCCGACGAGCTGCACGGCTTCGACTTCGACCGCTGCAAGGCCAAGGCCGCGAAGATCTTCGACACCACCCTGGCCATATTTGCTCGCGCGAAGGCAGATGGGATTCCGCCGGCCGCTGCGGCCGACCGGATCGCCGAGCAGCGGATGGCGGACGCCCGCGCCGCGAAGGCCGCCGCCACGGCTGCCGACCCCTCCTAAGGGGCCCTGCGTGCGCCCGCCGGGGTTGCGGGGAGACGGAACTCACTGCACTTCGGCGGGTCGCCCGCCAGGAAAGGGTTAAAATCGCAGCTGACCAGCGAGGACGGGGCGCCTCATTGGTCCTGCACCGGGGCACGTCATGCGGGCGGCGTACCGTATGGCCGCGGAAGCAGGTACCGTTAAACCCCTACGGACGGTCTCTCCACGGAGAGCCCGCTCCGAACCATGAACGCGTGTCAGACTCTGGGGCCGTCGAGCCCCGTCACCGAGGGGGTCGAGCCATGGGGCGCGGCCGGGCCAAGGCCAAGCAGACAAAGGTCGCCCGCCAGCTGAAGTACAACAGCGGCGGGACTGACCTCTCGCGTCTGGCCAATGAGCTGGGCGCATCGCCGACGGAACCGCTGCTGCCTGTCAGCGAGCCGGTCGAAGTCGATGACGATCTGGACGACGACGACCCGTACGCCAAGTACGCGGATCTGTACAACAGCGATGACGACGACGAGGACGAAGAGTCCGGCCCGTCGCCACAGCGTCGCGGCGCTTGACGCTTTCGCATGTGCACCACTCGGGTGGCAGCAACCAGCTGACCCCGGCTGAGCAACACATGAACCCGGTCCAGGGCCTCGCCCCGGACCGGGTTTCAGTGTTGTCTCAGCTCGCGTAGGCGCCGGTCAGGGTCGCGCCCTCGGTGTGCGCGCCACGGTCCAGGATCTCTCCCGCGACCCACGCGTCCACGCCCCGGTCCGCCAGTGCGGTCAGGGCCACGTCCACCGACTCCTGCGGGACCACGGCCATCATGCCGACGCCCATGTTCAGGGTCTTCTCCAGCTCCAGCTGCTCGACCTGTCCGGCCTTGCCCACCAGGTCGAAGACCGCGCCCGGCGTCCAGGTGGAACGGTCGACCGTGGCGTGCAGGTGGTCCGGGATGACCCGCGCCAGGTTCGCCGCGAGGCCGCCGCCGGTGATGTGCGAGTACGCGTGGACCTCGGCCGTACGGGTGAGGGCCATGCAGTCCAGCGAGTAGATCTTCGTCGGCTCCAGGAGCTCCTCGCCGAGGGTCCGGCCGAGCTCCTCGACGTGCTGGTCGAGCGACATCCCGGCGCGGTCGAAGAGGACGTGCCGGACCAGCGAGTACCCGTTCGAGTGAAGCCCGGAGGACGCCATGGCGATGACGGCGTCACCCGTACGGATGCGATCCGCGCCGAGCAGGCGGTCGTACTCCACGACACCCGTGCCGGCGCCCGCCACGTCGAAGTCGTCCGGACCCAGCAGTCCCGGGTGCTCGGCGGTCTCGCCGCCCACCAGGGCGCAGCCTGCGAGGACACAGCCCTCGGCGATGCCCTTGACGATCGCCGCGACACGCTCGGGGTGGACCTTGCCCACACAGATGTAGTCGGTCATGAAGAGCGGCTCGGCACCGCAGACGACGATGTCGTCCATGACCATCGCGACGAGGTCGTGGCCGATGGTGTCGTAGACGCCCAGCTGACGGGCGATGTCCACCTTCGTGCCGACCCCGTCGGTGGCGGAGGCCAGCAGCGGACGCTCGTAGCGCTTGAGGGCGGAAGCGTCGAAGAGACCGGCGAAACCGCCGAGGCCACCGAGGACCTCGGGGCGCTGGGTCTTCTTCACCCACTCCTTCATCAGCTCGACGGCGCGGTCCCCCGCTTCGATGTCGACGCCCGCAGCTGCGTAGCTGGCACCGGTGGTCTTCTCTGTCATGACAGGGAGAGCTTTCGTGTCGTTACTGCGTGTGATGCTGGGCCCCGGGGCGGGTGACATTTCCGTGGCCTGAAAGACAGGGCCCAGCGCAGGTCGAGCCAGGGTTGCGGGCCGAGGCTCTACGGGCGGCGGAGCGCGTCGGCGGCATCGGTGCCGCCGGCCAGCTCGCTCTCCAGGAGCTGCTTGCCCAGGAGCTGCGGGTCGGGCAGCTCCATGGGGTACTCGCCGTCGAAGCAGGCACGGCAGAGGTTGGGCTTCTGGATGGTCGTCGCCTCGATCATCGAGTCGAGCGAGATGTACGAGAGCGAGTCCGCGCCCAGTGACGTGGCGATCTCGTCGACCGTCATGCCGTTGGCGATCAGCTCGGCCCGGGTGGCGAAGTCGATGCCGAAGAAACACGGCCACTTCACCGGCGGCGAGGAGATCCGGATGTGGACCTCGGCCGCGCCGGCCTCGCGGAGCATCTTGACCAGGGCGCGCTGGGTGTTGCCGCGGACGATCGAGTCGTCGACGACCACCAGGCGCTTGCCCCGGATGACTTCCTTGAGGGGATTGAGCTTCAGGCGGATGCCCAGCTGGCGGATCGTCTGCGACGGCTGGATGAAGGTCCGGCCGACGTAGGCGTTCTTGACCAGGCCGGAGCCGTAGGGAATCCCGCTGGCTTCGGCGTACCCGACGGCGGCGGGCGTGCCGGACTCCGGCGTCGCTATCACCAGGTCGGCGTCGACCGGAGCTTCCTTGGCCAGGCGTCGGCCCATCTCGACACGCGAGAGGTAGACGTTCCGGCCGGCGATGTCCGTGTCCGGGCGCGCCAGGTAGACGTACTCGAAGACACAGCCCTTGGGCTTTGCTTCCGCGAATCGAGAGGTGCGCAGACCGTTCTCGTCGATCGCGATGAGCTCGCCCGGCTCGACCTCGCGGACGAAGCTGGCTCCGCAGATGTCGAGGGCGGCGGTCTCACTCGCGACCACCCAGCCGCGCTCCAGGCGGCCGAGGACCAGCGGGCGGATGCCCTGCGGGTCACGGGCGGTGTAGAGGGTTCCCTCGTCCATGAAGACGAGGGAGAAGGCACCCTTGACCTGCGGGAGGACCTTGACGGCCGACTCCTCGATGGTCAGGGGCTTGCCCTCGTCGTCCGTCTGGCCCGCCAGCAGGGCGGTGACCAGGTCGGTGTCGTTGGTGGCCGCCACCTGGGTGGCGCGGCCGTCCTGACGGGGGAGGTCGGCGACCATCTCGGCGAGCTCGGCGGTGTTCACCAGGTTGCCGTTGTGACCCAGGGCAATCGAGCCGTGGGCGGTCGCGCGGAAAGTGGGTTGCGCGTTCTCCCAGACGGAGGCTCCGGTGGTCGAGTAGCGGGCGTGACCGACCGCGATATGACCCTGGAGCGAGCCGAGAGAGGTTTCGTCGAAGACTTGGGAAACGAGGCCCATGTCCTTGAAGACGAGGATCTGGGAACCGTTGCTCACAGCGATTCCCGCGGACTCTTGTCCACGGTGCTGCAGCGCATACAGTCCGAAGTAGGTGAGCTTGGCGACCTCTTCACCCGGTGCCCAGACACCGAAGACGCCGCAAGCGTCCTGGGGGCCCTTTTCACCGGGGAGCAGGTCGTGGTTGAGTCGTCCATCACCACGAGGCACGCTTCCGAGTGTAGGCGAGATCGACCACTGGTCCGAATTGGGGACAGCCCGTAAAAGTCACAGTGCGGACAGTCGGGTAACCCCTGCGGAGGGTGACCGCCCCGGCCTCCTCCGGTGCGGCCCTGACCTCATTCGGCGGCGGAGGCGGCCTCGGCGCCGACGCCCTTGCCGTCGGCGGCGGTGAGGGTCAGGGCGTCGCCCCGGACCTTCCAGGTGAGCGGGCCGCTGCCGAACAGTTCGGTCAGCGTCCGCTCCAGTTCGCCCGCCGGGCCCGGGCAGGCCATCCGCGTGGTGGTCAGCGGCCCGAAGGTGACCTTCTGGCCCTCGATCGTGGCCCGGGCGCTGAACCGGTTGCAGCCGAGGCTGCCGCTCGCGGTGCCGTCGGCGCCGATGGTGAAGGTGGCCCTGCCGGCCACCTCGGCCGGGACGGAGGAGACCGTTCCACCGCTGACCAGGGAGGTCACGCCCCACTCGGTCACGGTGAGCGGAGCGTCCGGGGTGGGGGGCTGCGAGCTCATCAGCAGGGTGCTCCCGTCGGTCGTCTTCAGCGTGAGCACGTCCGTCCGGCGCTCGACGGTCAGCCGGCCCGTGAACAGCGCGGCGAAGGCCTGCTCGAACTCCGAGTTCTCGCAGGCCATGGTGGTGGTGGGGCCCGGCTTCACGGTCACGGCGGCAGCACCCTCGGGGGTCACCTCGGCCGTGAAGCCGTTGCAGCCGTAGTTCCCCGTGGCGGCGTAGGGCTCACCCGGCGAGAAGGTCACCCGGGCAGCGGCCGGCGCCGTGAGCGTCTTCCCGCCCACGGTCAGGCTCTGCACGGACCAGGTTCCGCTCGGGCCGGAGGACGGGTACGTGCCGGGCGCACCACCACCGTCACTACAGGCGGTGGCGGCGGCAGCCAGGGTCAGGAGGGCGACGAGGGCGGCGGGGAGGTGCCGAAGCGTGCGCATGTCCCTGGGACGGACGCCGTGCACAGGCGGTTCCCCTCAGCTCATCACCGGCAGCAGGGCCGCCAGGTCGGCCCGCTCACCACTGGCCCTGACCTGCGCGTTCGCTAGGGCATCGGCCCAGTCCGTACGTCCGGTGGCCAGCCGGAGCCAGGTCAGCGGGTCGGTCTCCACCACGTTCGGCGGGGTGCCGCGGGTGTGGCGGGGCCCCTCGATGCACTGGACCACCGCGAAGGGCGGGATCCGTACCTCCACCGAGCCGCCCGGGGCCTTGAGCGCGAGGGCGTCGGCGAGCAACCGGGTGCAGGCGGCCAGGGCCTGCCGTTCGATCGGGATGTCCACGCCGGCGGCCCGGTTCAGGTCGTCGGTGTGCACCACCAGCTCCACCGTCCGGGTAACGAGGAAGTCGGCCAGCGTCATGTCCCCGACCCACAGGTGCAGCACCCGGCCGCCGGGGTTCGCGGCCAGCGCCTCGGCCAGGCGGGCGCCGGCGACCTCGTACAGCTCGGCCAGCGGGGCGCCGTCCAGGGTCTCCTTGGCCGCCTCCGCGATCTTCCCAGCCAGGGAGGCGGTGGCGGAGGGCCACTCGACGGCCGCCAGCTCCGCTACGGCGGCCGGCGGCCGGGCGAGCCCGCTCGCCAGCGAGTCGGCGATCCACGCGATGTGCGCGGCCAGGTCGGCCACGCTCCACGCGCCGAGGCCGCTGTCCCGCCCGAGCTGCTCGGGGCCCAATTCCCGTACGGCGTCTGCGATGTGCCCGAACTGCGCGGTGACGGCCGCGCGGATCTTCGCGGGGTCGTAGGTGCGCGGCCTCTTCTTGGCGGGTGGCATGACCCGACCCTATCCGGGGAGGCTGACGCCGGTGCAGCCACGCCGCACAGCCGACTTCCCGGACGCAGACCTCTCGCAGACGCAGGCTGCATCCGTGGCACAGGCCACCGGCCTGCACGGGACAGGACGGCACGGGACGGCACGGCACGAGCCCCTGTCCGGAACGTTCCGGACAGGGGCTCGGCAGTGAGAGCGGGATCAGGCGAGCAGCGCCGGGATCGTCGCCTCGTGAGCGGTACGCAGTTCCGCGAGCGGAATCGTGAACTCGCCCTGGACCTCGATCTCCTCGCCGTCGACCACACCGATGCGGGCGGCGGGCAGGCCCCGCGCACTGCACATGTCGGTGAAGCGGAGCTCCTCGCTGCGCGGGACGGCCACGATGGCCCGGCCCGCCGACTCGGAGAACAGGAAGGTGAACGCGTCCAGACCCTCGGGCACCACGATCCGTGCACCGTTGCCGCCACGCAGGCAGGACTCGGTGAGCGCCTGGATCACGCCGCCGTCGGACAGGTCGTGCGCCGCGTCGACCATGCCGTCGCGGGAGGCCGAGATCAGGATCTCGCCGAGCAGCTTCTCGCGGCCCAGGTCCACCTTGGGCGGCAGGCCGCCCAGGTGTTCGTGCACGACCTGGGACCAGGCCGAGCCGCCGAACTCCTCGGCGGTGTCGCCCAGCAGGTACAGCAGCTGGCCGGCCTCCGCGAACGCCATCGGCGTACGGCGGTTGACGTCGTCGATCACGCCGAGGACCGCCACGACCGGGGTCGGGTGGATCGCGACGTCACCGGTCTGGTTGTACAGCGAGACGTTGCCGCCGGTCACCGGAGTGCCCAGCTCCAGGCAGCCGTCCGCGAGACCGCGGGTGGCCTCGGCGAACTGCCACATGACGCCCGGGTCCTCGGGCGAGCCGAAGTTCAGGCAGTCGGAGATGGCCAGCGGCTTGGCTCCGGTCGCGGCGACGTTGCGGTACGCCTCGGCCAGCGCCAGCTGCGCGCCCGTGTACGGGTCGAGCTTGGCGTAGCGACCGTTGCCGTCGGTGGCCATGGCGACGCCGAGGTTGGACTCCTCGTCGATGCGCACCATGCCCGCGTCCTCGGGCTGCGACAGGACGGTGTTGCCCTGCACGAAGCGGTCGTACTGGTCGGTGACCCAGGACTTCGAGGCCTGGTTCGGGGAGGAGACCAGGGCCAGGACCTGCGCGCGGAGCTCCTCGGAGGTCTGCGGGCGGGGGAGCTTGTTCGCGTCGTCCGCCTGGAGTGCGTCCTGCCACTCGGGGCGGGCGTACGGGCGGTGGTAGACGGGGCCCTCGTGGGCGACGGTGCCCGGGGGCACGTCGACGATCTGCTCGCCGTGCCAGAAGATCTCCAGGCGCTCGCCGTCGGTCACCTCACCGATGACGGTGGCGATGACGTCCCACTTCTCGCAGATCTCCATGAAGCGGTCGACGTGCTGCGGCTCGACGATCGCGCACATGCGTTCCTGCGACTCGCTCATGAGGATTTCCTCGGGCGAGAGCGTCGCGTCGCGCAGCGGAACGGTGTCCAGCTCCACGCGCATGCCGCCGGAACCGGCGGAGGCCAGCTCGGAGGTGGCGCAGGAGAGCCCGGCGCCGCCGAGGTCCTGGATGCCCGCGACCAGCTTCTCCTTGAAGATCTCCAGGGTGCACTCGATGAGGAGCTTCTCCTGGAAGGGGTCGCCGACCTGGACGGCGGGGCGCTTGGTCGGCTTGGTGTCGTCGAAGGTCTCGGACGCGAGGACCGAGACGCCGCCGATGCCGTCGCCGCCCGTGCGGGCGCCGTAGAGGATGACCTTGTTGCCGGGGCCGGAGGCCTTGGCGAGGTGGATGTCCTCGTGCTTCATCACGCCGATGCAGCCGGCGTTGACCAGCGGGTTGCCCTGGTAGCAGGCGTCGAAGACGACCTCGCCGCCGATGTTCGGCAGACCCAGGCAGTTGCCGTACCCGCCGATGCCCGCGACGACGCCCGGCAGGACGCGCTTGGTGTCGGGGTGGTCGGCCGCACCGAAGCGCAGCGGGTCCACTACGGCGACCGGGCGGGCGCCCATGGCGAGGATGTCGCGGACGATGCCGCCGACGCCGGTGGCCGCGCCCTGGTAGGGCTCGATGTACGAGGGGTGGTTGTGCGACTCGACCTTGAAGGTGACCGCGTAGCCCTGACCGACGTCGACGACGCCGGCGTTCTCGCCGATGCCGACGAGCATGGCCGTGTTCTCGGGGGCCTTCTCACCGAACTGCTTCAGGTGGACCTTGCTGCTCTTGTACGAGCAGTGCTCGGACCACATGACCGAGTACATGGCGAGCTCGGCGCCCGTGGGGCGGCGGCCGAGGATCTCCCGGATGCGGGCGTACTCGTCCTCCTTGAGGCCGAGCTCCTTCCAGGGCTGCTCCGAGTCCGGGGTCTCGGTGGCGTGCTTGACGGTGTCGAGAGTCATGCGGAGACCAGCTTCTTCAGGATCGAGGTGAAGAATCCGAGGCCGTCGGTGCGGCCCGTCCCGATCAGCGGCTCGACCGCGTGCTCGGGGTGCGGCATGAGGCCGACGACGTTGCCCGCGGCGTTGGTGATGCCGGCGATGTCGCGGAGCGACCCGTTCGGGTTCACGTCGAGGTACCGGAAGGCCACGCGGCCTTCGGCTTCCAGCTCGTCGAGCACCCGCTCGTCGGCGACGTACCGGCCGTCCATGTTCTTGAGCGGTACGGAGATCTCCTGGCCGGCGGTGTAGTCGCCGGTCCACGCGGTCTCCGCGTTCTCCACCCGCAGCTTCTGGTCGCGGCAGATGAAGTGCAGGTGGTTGTTCCGGAGCATCGCCCCCGGCAGCAGGTGGGCCTCGGTGAGGATCTGGAAGCCGTTGCAGATGCCCAGGACGGGCATGCCGCCCTTGGCCTGCTCGATGATGGTCTCCATCACCGGCGAGAACCGGGAGATGGCCCCGGCGCGCAGGTAGTCCCCGTAGGAGAAGCCGCCCGCGAGGACGACCGCGTCGACCTGGTGCAGGTCCTTGTCGCGGTGCCACAGCGAGACCGGCTCGGCCCCCGCGAGGCGGACGGCGCGCAGCGAGTCACGGTCGTCCAGCGTTCCTGGGAACGTGACGACTCCGATGCGAGTGGTCACCGTCAGGCCTCGACCTTCACGGTGAAGTCTTCGATGACGGTGTTGGCGAGGAACGTTTCGGCCATCTTGTGGATGCGGTCGAGGGCGGCCTGGTCGACCGGTCCCTCCACCTCCAGCTCGAAACGCTTTCCCTGGCGGACGTCGGCGATGCCCTCGAAGCCCAGGCGCGGCAGTGCACGCTGCACCGCCTGGCCCTGGGGGTCGAGGATCTCCGGCTTGAGCATGACGTCGACTACGACGCGTGCCACTGGCACTCCCGGTGGGTGGTTGGTGCGAAGGCGGTTCCCTCAGCGTACCCGGCCGAAATTTCTACGCGGGTAGATATCCGCCAGGCGTGATCGTCGACCGGTTTCGGCTTCACCAACGCTTCGCAAAATCCACCGGAAAACCACGCGCCCGGGATTGCGGCGGGACACGCGGAGACAATTAACTGAGCTTCGCAATGCAATGAGAATCGCGGTACAAAGGATTCAACCGGGATTCCGGCACAAAGTCGCATTGCTCCGAAACATCCACACAGGCGACATCACCGCACGTCAACGGGCGGCGGTGTCGCGCGAAGGGACCGATATCCGTGGCGCAGCGCGTAGTAGTCACGATCTCCGACGACATCGACGGCGGGGAAGCGGCGGAAACGGTCACGTTCGGCCTGGACGGTAAGTCCTACGAGATCGACCTCAATCTGGCCAACGCAAAGAAACTGCGGAACGGCCTCGCCCCGTTCGTCGCGGCCGGCCGCCGGCAGGCCCGCTCCGGGAAGGCCTACAAGACCACGACCATCGCCCCGGACCCGGCGGTCGTCCGTGCCTGGGCCCGGTCCAACAACCTCGACGTGCCGCCGCGCGGTCGCATCCCGAAGCGTGTCTACGCGGCGTACAACGAGGCCCACTGAGGGTCGATTTGCCATCCACCCCCTCTGATCCGCTAGTGTGTGGATCACGCCGAGGGGCCAGACCGCAGGTCAAAGCCCCGAAGGTCGTGCGGGTGTAGTTCAGTAGCAGAACATCCCCCTTCCAGGGGGAAGGCGCAGTGTGCAATTCCTGTCACCCGCTCTGCACGCTTGACCGTCCACTTCGGTGGATCGGGTAGAGTGATGCTCGCATCGCGTGGACGTAGCGCCGTCGCGAGTATGCGGACGTAGCTCAGTTGGTAGAGCACCACCTTGCCAAGGTGGATGTCGCGAGTTCGAGTCTCGTCGTCCGCTCAGAGTGCAAAGGCCCTGATCATCGATCAGGGCCTTTGTCGTATGTGCCGACGCGTGCTGACAAATGTCATCGGTGGTGATGACGGTGGGCACTGGTGCCGCTCGCGCGCTACCGCGAGGCTGGATGCGTGCACGGCGGCGACCGCCGGGGGTTGATCGGGGGGTACGGGGACTGTGTCCAAACTGACCGGATGGTGGAGGAACCGCAGCAGTGCGGGGAAGGTCGAGCTCTACACCCGCTGGTCGTTCCACTCCTTCGTGGTCATCGAAGCCTTCGCGGTCCTGGCCGGAATCGCCCCCGAGGGGCCCCGCGCGGTCACCGGAGCCCTGCTCCTGCCCGCGTGCCTGCAGATCACCCTCTGCGGACTGCTGTCCTCCAGAGCCCTGGACCGGGTGGCGGGCCGACGCGAGCCCCCCGTCCGCCTGGCGGTGGCCCTCGCCGTGCTGACCTCCGCCCTGGCCGTCGCGGTACTGGTGCTGCGTTCCGCCGGCGCCATCGTCCACGAGGGCGTGGCCCCCGTCCTCGTGGTCAACACGGTGGCCTTCGCCACCGGTTCGCTGACGCTGTGCCTGACCCGGGTCCGGTACATGGCCTGCGTCCCCCCGGCCGCGACGGCCCTGGTGGCGGGCGCGGCACTGGCGGCGGGGCTGCCCGCCGGGGAGACGGCCGGCTACGGAACCGGCGTCTTCCTCACCAGCCTGCTGCTGACCCTGGCCTGCGGCTTCTCCTCCTGGCTGCTGAAGACGGTGTACGAGCTCGACCGGGCCCGGGAACTCCAGGCCCAGCTGGCGGTGGCCGAGGAGCGGCTGCGGTTCGGGCGGGACCTGCACGACGTGATGGGCCGCAACCTGGCGGTGATCGCGCTCAAGAGCGAGCTGGCGGTCCAGCTCGCCCGGCGCGAGCGCCCGGAGGCGGTGGACCAGATGATCGAGGTCCAGCGGATCGCCCGGGAATCGCAGCGCGAGGTACGGGACGTCGTACGGGGCTACCGCGAGGCGGATCTCACGGTGGAGCTGGACGGCGCGCGCGGGGTGCTGAGCGCGGCCGGAATGGACTGCCGGGTCGAGGTCGAGGTCGAGCGCGAACTGCGCCCCGAGGTGCAGTCGGCGCTGGGCTGGGTGGTCCGGGAGGCGACCACGAACGTCCTGCGGCACGGAGACGCACGCACCTGCGTGATCCGGCTGACGGCGCCCGAAGGGGGCGCGCTCACGCTGGTGGTGGAGAACGACGGCGCCCCCGAGGTGCCGGCCGGGCCGCCGGGCTCGGGGCTCGCGGGGCTGCGGGAGCGGCTCGCGGCGCTGGACGGCACGTTGGAGGCCGGCCCGCTGGACGGCGGCCGGTTCCGGCTGCGGGCGCGGATCCCCGGCGGACAACTGCGAGGACTGGAGGCACGGGCGTGAGCCCCGTACGCGTACTGCTCGCCGACGACGAGCACCTGATCCGCGGCGCGCTCGCCGCGTTGCTGGCCCTGGAGGACGACCTGGTGGTCGTCGCGGAGGCCGCCTCGGGACCGGAGGCGCTCGCGATGGCGCGGGCCCACCGGCCGGACGTGGCGGTGCTGGACCTTCAGATGCCGGGGGCGGACGGTGTGAGTGTGGCCACATCGCTGCGGGCCGAACTCCCCGACTGCAAGACCATGATCGTGACGAGTCACGGGCGTCCCGGGCACCTGAAGCGGGCCCTCGCGGCAGGGGTGCGGGCCTTCGCGCCGAAGACGGTTTCGGCGCAGCGGCTAGCCGAACTGATCCGGACCGTGCACGCCGGAGGGCGGTACGTGGACCCGGAGTTGGCGGCCGACGCGATCAGCGCAGGGGACTCCCCGCTGACCGCGCGCGAGGCCGAGGTGCTCGAACTCGCGGGGGACGGGGCGCCGGTCGCGGAGATCGCGGAGCGGGCCCGCCTCTCGCAGGGGACGGTACGCAACTACCTGTCCTCGGCGGCCTCGAAGCTGGGTGCGGAGAACCGGCACACGGCAGTGCGTCTCGCACGGGAGCGAGGTTGGGTATAGTAGGTCTCGCGTTACGGCGCATGCGGACATAGCTCAGTTGGTAGAGCACCACCTTGCCAAGGTGGATGTCGCGCGTTCGAGTCGCGTTGTCCGCTCCATCGAAGAAGCCCCCGGTCCTAGGACCGGGGGCTTCTTCGTGTCTCAGGCCCAGGTGAGGCCGGTGAGCCGCTCGTACGCCTCGATGTACTTGGCGCTGGTCTGCTCGACGACCTCCTGCGGGAGGGCCGGCGGCGGGAGTTCGCCCTTCTTGTCCCAGCCGGAGGCCGGAGAGGTCAGCCAGTCGCGGACGAACTGCTTGTCGAAGGAGGGCTGCGCGCGGCCCGGCTCCCACTGGTCCGCCGGCCAGAAGCGGGAGGAGTCCGGGGTCAGCACCTCGTCGCCGGCGACCAGCGTGCCGTCCGCGTCGAAGCCGAACTCGAACTTGGTGTCGGCCAGGATGATCCCGCGCTCGCGGGCGATGTCCCGGGCCCGGCCGTACACGGCCAGCGTGGTCTGGCGCAGCAGCGCCGCGGTCTCGGCGCCGGTGGTGCGCGCGACCTCCTCGTACGAGACGTTCTCGTCGTGCTCGCCGACCTCGGCCTTGGCGGCCGGGGTGAAGATCGGGGCGGGCAGCTCGGAGCCGTCCACGAGCCCCTCGGGGAGGGCGAGCCCGCAGACCGTACGGGTCTGCTCGTACTCGGCGAGGCCGGAGCCGGTGAGGTAGCCGCGGGCCACGCACTCGACTGCGACCATGTCGAGGTTCTTGCAGATCAGCGTGCGGCCGGCCCAGTCGGCAGGGGCGCCGGCAGGCAGCTCGGTGCTGATCACGTGGTTCGGGACGAGGTCCGTCAGCTGGTCGAACCACCAGAGGGAGAGCTGCGTCAGGACGCGGCCCTTGTCCGGGATCTCGGTGGGGAGTACCCAGTCGAACGCGGAGATGCGGTCACTGGCGACCATGACGAGGTTGCCGTCGCCGTCACGGTAGAGGTCTCGCACCTTGCCGGTGTGGAGGTGGACGAGGCCGGGCACCTGAACCGGCTCGGGCTTTTCGACGAATCCGGACACGGGGTCTCCCTGTGGTTCTGTACGAGCGCAGCCCCATTCTCCCGCACCGGGGCGCGTGCACGGCCCACGGGGGTCTCAGTCCCTCTTGCAGATCCGGTCGAGCAGGTTCGAGGTGGCCCGCTGGACCCGCTCGTCCACGTGGCCCGGGCGGTCGAGGGCCGGGGACCAGGCGAAGGTGCCCGACGCGAAGACGAGGGCGCCGCTGGGGGCCCGGTACAGGGAAGTCTCCTGGTGGCGCCTGGCGCCCTCGCCGTCGAGGTAAGGGGAGTGCGCGAGCAGGATCCGGTCCTGGTGCTCGGGGAGCTGGGTGCGCGGGAAGTACCGGTCGGCCTCGCCCGCGACCAGGCCTGGGAGCTCGTCGTTCTCCCCGGCGCCGGTGGAGTCCCAGAGCCAGTGCGTGGCGTTGCGCACGATCATGGGCGCGGGCTCGGGGACCCGTCCTGCGTACTGGATGCCGAGCAACTGCTGCTCGGGGCGGTCGACCTCGCGCCACAGGCTCGGGCGGCCGGGGCCGCGGCGTTTTCGGCAGGTGAGGAGCCGGTCCTGGACGCCGGAGGGGGAAGGAGCCAGCTCGACCTGCCAGTACATGGTGTTGGCGGAGAGGAAGACGAGCGAGGTGCCGTGATCGCGGGCGCGTTCGACGGTTCGGCGCATGGGGGCCGACCAGTACTCGTCATGGCCGGGGAAGACCAGGCCGCGGTAGCAGGTGGGGTCGACGCGACCGGCGTGCAGATCGCGGGCGTCGGCGTAGGCGAGGTCGTAGCCGTACCGCTCTGCCCAGCGGATGAAGTCGTAAGCGTGACCCACGTGCAGGGGCAGGCCGGCGCCCGCGTAGGGGCGGTCGAAGGAGACCGTGATGGCCGCGTCCTGCTCGCCGAGCAGCCGGCCCTCGTCGTCCCAGGCGTGGTAGAGGCTCGCGCCGGTCCGCCCGTCCTCGGGGTAGAGGTTGTAGGCCTGCCAGGTGATGTCGGGCAGCAGCAGGAGCAGATCGGCGGGGTGGTCGTCCCGGACGGTGAAGGGGATGTGGGACCGGTACCCGTCTGCGGTGGTCAGTACGGCGACGTACGCGCCGACGCTCCAGTAGGAGGGGACCTGGAGCCGCCAGGAGAGCCACCAGTGGTGGCAGGAGACGGTGCGGTCGGCGGTGAGGGGGGCCGGCTGGACGATGCCGGAGAGCCGGGGACTGGTGGTGATCTTGGAGGCGCCGTCACCGCCGTAGTGCCCGATGCGGTAGACGTCGACGGAGAACTGCTGGGGCGGGTCCACGGTGATGTGGAAGTCGATGGCCTCGCCGGGCGCGACGGCCCCGGTGGAGGCGAACCCCTTGATCTGCCGGTGCACGTCGTCGGCGGTCCGCGGGCCGCCGTTGCTGCGGGCGCGGGGGATCTGTCCGGGGGCCAGGGCCGGGGCCACGTACCAGGGCACGACGTGCCCGGTGTCGTCGAAGTACAGCTCGCTTCCCCGGAGCCACGGCAGCGGCCCCTGGCCGAAGGGATCGTTCACCGCGTGCGCGAGCGCACCTGACTCCCACCGCCGGATCTGGTCCGCACTCATACCGCTCCCCTCCCTCGCTCCCCCGAACGCCCTCTGCATCGCTGCGGTGCGGCGCAGTTCGAGGACATCGCACCGCGACCGGTCCCAGCACATCACATAACGCGCTCATTCCGTCACCGTTCGCCACATCCGGCCTCGCCCGGGGTTCCGGAAGGTGGGTTCCGGAAGGTGGGTTCCGGAAGGTGGGTTCCGGAAGGGCGGGCCGCGGCTCCGGGTTCGGGGTTCGGTGGGTCGTCAGGGGTGGGGGCGGGCGGTCACAGCAGGCGGACCGGCTTCTCCGGACGTACGCCGACCTCGGCGAGCCAGTCCCGCAGGGGCTCCGGATCCCCGTCCTCCACCAGGCTCAGCACCGTCGGCGCCAGGTCCGAGCGCCGCTCGCCGCCGACCAGGAGGATCGGGCCGTCCAGCCAGTCCAACCCGGGCTCGGCATCGGCCGAATCCACGGCCGCGGCGCACACCATCGCCGTCACGTGGTCGGCGAGCAGGTCCCGTCCGCTGCGGGGCGGCTGGAGCGGGAACAGCGGCACGGCGTCCGCCCCGCGCGCCATCGCGGCGCCGCCGGTGCCCGCAGGGCTTTCCTCCCGCGCCAGGTCACCGCTGAGCCGGCCGGCCAGTGCTTCCCCGGCCGCGCCCTCGCCGGCCCCGCCCGCGAGGTAGCAGAGCACCCGGTCCAACGTCCGCCCCCGCCCGGTAGCCACCGCGAGGGCGTCCAGCGCCGCGTGCAGACGGGCCGCCTCGGCACGCCACTTGCGGTCCACGACCTCTTCCGGGTACGCGGCCCAGTCCACCGGCGACCAGTCCGGACCGACCTCGGCCGGACCGCCGTGGAACAGCCGCGCGGCCAGCAGCGAAGCCGCCTCGTCGACCGCCCCGGGCTGGTCCAGCAGGTCGCATGCGGGCCGTTCGCCGAGCCGCGAGGTGAAGCCCTCGGCGAGCCGGTCCCGTCGGGACAGCTCGGTCAGCGCGGAGACGACTCCGGCGTCGAGGTGCGCCGGCCAGCGGCCCATGCGCCATGCGGGCAGTGCGACCCGGGTCAGCAGTCGGTCCCAGCCCGCGTAGGCGAGGCCGACCTGTTCCTGGGCGGCGATCCGCAGCGCGTAGTCCACACCCTGTGCACGGTCCGAGGCAGCTGCGGCCACGCCGCGCTCCATATCGGCGGCGTCCTCCTGGCACAGTCGCAGCAGCAGTCGCGCCGGCCTGGCGATCCAGCCGAGACCCGGCCGGCTGCCCACGTCCACCGCGGCATCGAGCCCGCGGACGAAGGCGCGCGCGTCGGCTATGTCCGGATGCGCGGAGGGGCCCGTACCCGCGATGACGGGGGCTAGGACCGCGCGCAGCTCGGCGACCCGCATCCACCACAGGAACGGCGAGCCGATCACCAGTACCGGAGCCGCGCCCGGCTCCGACTCACGGCCGCCGGATATACCGGCCCGGCGGTGCGCCGCGTGCGCCCGGTCCTCCAGCCAACTGTCGCAGTCCGGAGTCAGGGCTATCGCGGAGGGCGCGGGAACGTCCATCCGATCGGCCAGATCCCGCACCAGCCGGTAGAGGTCGGGAGCGGCGGCTTCCACCAGCGGCACCGTCGGCGTCACGGCCGGGCCCGCCCGCAGCACCACCGCGGCGAAGATCCCGCCGACGAGCAGCACCAGAGCGGCGAGCACGCACACGACGACGGTCACCACGGGCCAGGGGTCCCCGGCCAGCCACCCTGTCATCCGGGCGCTCACCAGCACCACCGCGAGGGCAGCGGGCAGTACCCCGAGGGCCAGCGCCCTGCTGCGCACGCGCAGCACGGCCAGGGCCCGGGAGCGCGCGGACGGCGCGCCCACTTCCACGATCGAACCGGTTCCGGACACGGCCGGACCTCACCCCCTCTGCCCTGCGGCGGTTTTGCTCACTCCCCCACTGTGACACCCGCCACTGACATCGCAATGCCGGTGGGCCAAGTGCCGGAATGCTTGCGCCGCACCCTAGTTGGGGAGCGGCGGGCAGTCAGCCGGACCGAGTGACCATCACCCGATGGAATGGCTTTGGGTAAAGGTGGCAACGTTCGAACGCGGCCGGATGCACTCGCACGCGGACATGCGCGCGGGCCCGGCCGCACTGGGTGCGCACCGGGCCCGCGTCACGACCGTCCTGCTGCTCAGCGGCCTTCGGCCGCCTTGGCAGCGATGTCCGTACGGTGCTGGGAGCCGTCCAGCCGGATCCGCGCGACGGCCTTATACGCCTTCTCGCGGGCCTGCGCCAGATCGGAACCGGTCGCCGTCACCGACAGCACGCGGCCGCCCGCGCTGACGATCGCGTCGCCCTCGCGCCGCGTCCCCGCGTGCAGGACGTACGTGTCGGGACCGTCCTCGGCGGCCACCTCGGCCAGGCCCTCGATCGGGTCGCCGGTGCGCGGGGTGTCCGGGTAGTTGTGCGAGGCGATGACCACGGTGACGGCCGCGTCATCGCGCCAGCGCAGCGGCGGTTCGGCGTCCAGGGTTCCGTTGGCGGCGTTCAGCAGGACGCTCGCGAGCGGGGTGCGCAGCCGGGCCAGGACCACCTGGGTCTCGGGGTCGCCGAAGCGGGCGTTGAACTCGATGACGCGCACGCCGCGCGAGGTGATCGCGAGGCCGGCGTACAGCAGCCCGGAGAACGGGGTTCCGCGGTGGCGCAGCTCGTCCACGGTCGGCTGGAGGACGGTCTCCATGACCTCTTCGACCAGCTTCGGGTCCGCCCAGGGCAGCGGCGAGTAGGCGCCCATGCCGCCGGTGTTGGGGCCCTCGTCGCCGTCCAGCGCGCGCTTGAAGTCCTGCGCGGGCTGGAGCGGCAGCACGGTGACGCCGTCGGTGATGGCGAAGAGGGAGACCTCGGGGCCGTCGAGGTACTCCTCGATGACGACGCGGTCGCAGGCGAGCGCGTGAGCCCGGGCGGCGGCCAGGTCCTCGGTCACCACGACGCCCTTGCCGGCCGCGAGGCCGTCGTCCTTGACGACGTACGGGGCGCCGAAGGCGTCGAGGGCCGCGTCCACCTCTTCCGGGGTGGTGCACACGTAGCTGCGTGCGGTCGGGACCCCGGCCGCGGCCATCACGTCCTTGGCGAACGCCTTGGAGCCCTCCAGCTGGGCCGCCTCACCGGACGGACCGAAGACGGGAATGCCTGCGGCGCGCACGGCGTCGGACACCCCTGCGACCAGGGGGGCCTCCGGGCCGACGACGACCAGGTCGGCGCCGAGTTCGGTGGCGAGGCCGGCCACGGCCGCGCCGTCGAGGGCGTCGACCGGGCGCAGCTCCGCCACCTCGGCGATGCCGGCGTTGCCGGGAGCGCAGTAGAGCGCGTTGACGTCGGGGTCGAGGGACAGAGAGCGGCACAGGGCATGTTCGCGGGCGCCGCCGCCGATGACGAGGACCTTCACGCCCTGCAGCCTAGCCCGCCCGCGCGTCCGACCTTCGTGCGGCCACCCAAGTACGGGCCCTTACTCGTTCGTGTATTCCTCCACAACGGTGGCTCCGAGCTCGCGCACGATGAGGTCGTGTCCGGTCAGGGCGCTCTCGACGAGGTCGGGATCGTCCTCCTCCGGCACGTCGTCCTCGGGCGCGACCGGCGGGGGCGCCTGCCGTACGGGGGGCTGCGGCGCGGAAGCGACCTGCTCGGGCGGCTTCTGGTGCGGCTCGTGCTGCTGGTGCGGTGGCTGCGGGGCGGGGGCCTGGTGCGAGGGTGCGGGCGGCGGGCTGTAGGCGGGCGCGGCCGGGGCGGAGTACGAGGTCGTCGGCGTCGCCGGCTGTCCGCCGCCCCCGCCGACGACGGCGTCGATCTTCCAGTTGACCTGGAACTGCTCGGCCAGGACGGCCTTGAGCACGTCCTCACTGCCGCTGCTCGCGAAGTTGTCGCGGGCTCCGGCATTGGGGAAACCGAGTTGCAGGGTCGTCCCGTCGAAGCCGGTCACCTGGGCGTTCTGGCTGAGCAGGATCCAGGTGAAGCGGCGACGGTTCTTGACGGCCTCCAAGACGCCGGGCCACATCGCCTGGACCTGCCCGGCGCCGGCAGCCATGCCGGGTGAGGGTGCGGCAGCGGCGGCCGGAGCGGCGGGGGCCGCGGCCGGAGCGGGGGCGGGCGCGGCTGCGGGGGCTCCGCTGCCGGGTGCGGCGGCACTGGGCCAGGCACCGGCGGCGGGAGCGGCTGCCGGAGCCGGGGCGGCGGCGGGAGCGGCGGCAGCCGCGGATGCTGCGGATCCGGGCCAGGCACCGGGGGCGCCGCCACCGGGCTGTGCGGCACCGGGCCACGCACCGGGCGCGGCGGCAGGGGCGGCGGCAGGCGCGGCGGCAGCAGCGGGTGCGGGCGCCGCCGGAGCCTGCACGGGGGCGGGAGCCTGCACGGGGGCGCTCTCCGCCTCGGGAGCCTGTACGGCGGCACGCGCGGCGACAGCGCCTCCGGCGGGGCCGGCCGGGGCCATGCCGTGCGCCTCGGGGCCGGGTACGTACCCCATGGCGGGCACGGCGGCCCCAGCGGCGGGGGCGGCCACCATGCCGGCGGCGAACCCGCCCCGCTCCAGCCGGTCGAGCCGGGCCTGGAAGGAACGCTCGTCGTCGAAGGCGGCGGGCAGTAGCACCCGGGCGCAGATCAGCTCCAGCTGGAGCCGCGGCGAGGTGGCGCCCCGCATCTCGGTGAGCCCGGTGTTGACCAGGTCGGCGGCGCGGCTCAGCTCGGCGGCACCGAAGACCGACGCCTGGGCCTGCATCCGCTCCACCACATCGGCGGGGGCGTCGATGAGCCCCTTCTCCCCAGCGTCGGGCACGGCGGCCAGGATCACGAGGTCCCGCAGCCGCTCCAGCAGGTCGGCGACGAAGCGCCGCGGATCGTTGCCGCCCTCGACCACCCGGTCGACGACCTCGAAGGCGGCTGCCCCGTCCCCGGCGGCGAAGGCATCGACCACGGAGTCGAGCAGTGACCCGTCGGTGTATCCGAGCAGGGAGGTCGCCATGGCGTACGTCACACCGTCCTCGCCGGCACCGGCGAGGAGCTGGTCCATGACGGACATCGAGTCACGCACGGACCCGGCGCCGGCCCGCACGACGAGCGGCAGCACGCCGTCCTCGACCTTGGCGCCCTCGCGCCCGCAGACCTCGCCCAGGTAATCCCGCAGGGTCCCGGGCGGTACGAGCCGGAAGGGGTAGTGGTGCGTCCTGGACCGGATGGTCCCGATGACCTTCTCGGGCTCGGTCGTCGCGAAGATGAACTTGAGGTGCTCCGGAGGCTCCTCGACCACCTTCAGGAGGGCGTTGAAGCCCGCCGAGGTGACCATGTGGGCCTCGTCGATGATGTAGATCTTGTAGCGGCTGGAGGCGGGCCCGAAGAAGGCCTTCTCCCGCAGATCACGGGCATCGTCCACACCACCGTGCGAGGCGGCGTCGATCTCGATGACGTCGATCGATCCCGGCCCGTTGCGCGCGAGGTCCCGGCAGGACTGGCACTCCCCGCAGGGGGTGGGCGTGGGGCCTTGCTCACAGTTCAGGCACCGGGCGAGGATGCGCGCGCTGGTGGTCTTGCCACAGCCTCGGGGCCCACTGAACAGGTACGCGTGATTGACCCGGTTGTTCCGCAGGGCCTGCATCAGGGGGACAGTGACATGCTCCTGCCCGATGACCTCGGCGAACGACTCGGGGCGGTAGCGGCGGTACAGCGCAAGGGACGACACGTCTACGAGGTTATCCGGGCCCACCGACAAAGAGGGCCCCCCGACGTCACGGACCCCACCCGACCCGGCCCGCCGACCCGCCCCGACGCACGCAACCGGGTCCCGCCGGCCCGGAACGCAAAACGCCCCTCACGCACCCGCCAGAGCCCACTTACCCTTGCTGCCTTCCGGCCCTGGGGGAGTTGGGTGAGATAGCGCCACGTGAGGGGCTGAACCCCACCCTAGCGGAAAGAGGCCCCCGGTATCGAGTTCGCTAGCACCCCTCATCGTCTTGTATTGTTCGTCGCGGAGGATTCGCCTAGTGGCCTAGGGCGCACGCTTGGAAAGCGTGTTGGGGGCAACCCCTCACGAGTTCGAATCTCGTATCCTCCGCAGCCGCCTGAACAGGCGAAACGAAGAGCCGGACCGCTGATCGCGGTCCGGCTCTTCGGCGTGCCGTGGTTGCACTTCTGGTTGCGTTTACATGCGCCCAATTCAGGCATTACAGGAAGGGGGATAACGCCCTCTCCCGCCACAACGAGGCGACCTGCAGGCCAGCCCTGCTCGCCAAGGGGGAATCTGCCCTCATACGGCGCCCGCGCATCACGGAGATCCGCGATCCTTGAACCCGGTGCCGGGGCTCCGGCCTCTGCGTCGCTCCCTGGCCTGACGAGGTGCACCCTATGAAGTCCCGATCAACGCTGGCGACGTGGCTGGACAGCCTCGACAGCTCTGGTCTGGCACGCGTGCTCGAGATGCGGAGGGACGCCGCGGCCCCTCCGGAGCCGCGGTCAGTGGGCGAACTGGCCGACCGTCTTCAGCGCCCCGGATCGGTGGCACTCGCCCTGCCGCAGCTCGCTGCCGCATCTCCAGGTCGCCGAAGCGCTGGCGGCGCTGGGTGCGCCCGCGGCGCGCGATGCCTTGGCGCAGCTGCTGGGAGGCAGCGGCCGACGACACCGCCCGCGAACTGGACGTCGTGCTGGAGGCTCTGGCCGATCACGCTCTGGTCTGGCCTGACGGTGCGGGGAAGCTCCGCACGGCCGGCCCGCTGAAGCAGGCGTGGGACGCACCCTTGGGTCTGGACGCCCCGTTGGAGGAACTGCTCGCGGGCACGACCTCCGACGAGCTGCGCGGCATGCTGGCGGCACTGGGCGTCAAGCCGCCGGGCACCAAGGCGCAGCGGCTGGCCGTGCTGATGGAACACCACAGCGACCCGGAGCGGATCCTCTCCGTTATCGACAAGGCACCCACGACGACTCGGAAGCTGCTCGAAGGCCGAGCGGGGGCCGGGCCGACGGGGCCCGCGCGGTTCATCATGTTCGGGAGTCCGGGCCCCGATCGCGAACCGGGCAATCGATGGGCGCTGGAACGAGGGTTCCTGGTCCAGGACCGTCACCGCTACGGCCCGGCCCGTATGCCCGCCGAGGTGGCGCTCGCGCTGCGCGGGCCCAAATGGCAGGCCCCGTTCCAGCCCATCCCGCCTTCCGTGGGATTGGCGCCCGTCACCCCGAGGGAGGTCGACCACGAGGCGTCGGCCGCCGCCTCGGCGTTCGCCGCCGGTGCCGCCTCGGTCCTGTCTGCCTGCTCGGCAACCGCGCCGGCCCGGCTGAAGTCCGGCGGGATCGGTGCGCGTGAACTGGCACGGATCGGCAAGGCCTCCCAGGCCGACGACACCGTCGTACGCCTCACCCTGGAGACCGCGTACGCCGCCGGCCTGCTGGCCCGGGACGGCGATCAGGTGTCCCCTACCGAGGCATACGACGCCTGGGCGGAACAGGAACCCCCGGAGCAGTTCGCCATACTGCTCCGGGCATGGCGGACCTGCCGCTCACACCCACCCGGGCCCGCGACGAGGACAACAAGGCTCTCCCCGCTCTCGTCGGCGCGCCGCCCTGCAACGGCTGTGTGCAGGCCCGCCACGGTCTGCTGGCCTCAGCCGCGCAGCTCCCGGCAGGGCAGGGCGTGCGGGTCGCGTCGGATCTGGGGCCCCTGGTCGCCTGGCACCGCCCCCTCGCCGACTCGTCGCCCCAGCACGGAACGCCCTTCGCCACCGTGGTCTGGGAGGCCGAACTCCTGGGCGTGCTCGCACGCGGTGCTCTGTCCGCCATCGGCATCCACCTGCGGACCGGCGACGCCGAGGGGCTGGACGTCGAGTGCCGGCGGCTGCTGCCCTCGGCCACCGCGACGGCCCGGATCGGCGCCGACCTCACCGCCGTCGTCACCGGCACCCCGTCCGCGCGGCTGGCTTCACTCCTGGACTCCGTCGCCGAACGGGAGACCAGCGGCACGGCATCGGTGTGGCGGTTCAGCCCCGGCAGCATCCGCCGGGCCCTGGACGCGGGCCGCGTCCCCGAGGACATCACGGCCGACCTGGCCGCCATCGCCGCCGGGCCGCTCCCGCAGCCGCTGTCGTACCTGATCGCCGATACCGCACGAAGGCACGGGCGCGTGCGCCTCGCCCCCGCCGCCTGCGTCCTCCACGGCGACGAGCCCGCCCTCCTGGCCGAACTCGCCGCCCACCGCAGGCTCGCCAAGCTCGGACTGCGCCAGCTGGCGCCGACGGTGCTGATCAGCCGCAGCTCGCTCGACACGACCCTCGCCGCGCTCCGGGCCGAGGGATACGCCCCCGTCCCCGAGACCGCCGAAGGCACGGTGCGCATCGAGAAGATCCGGCCCCGGCGAGCCGCCGCTCCCGTTCCGGCTCCGCGCGGCTCCAGGGCGAGAATCGGCGGCCGAACCACGGCCACCACTGAATAGTATCGATAGCGATAGTATCTCTGTCGATACTATCGTTCGGGGAGGCTTGAATGCGGCGTTTCATCGGACGGGACCGCGAGCTGAACGTGCTCGGCAGCGCCCTCCGGTCGGTCCACGACGCCGTCGGCTCGGCGAAGCCTGGACAGTGCATCCTCATGCGCGGACGGAGGCGAGTCGGCAAGTCCAGCCTCGTCGAAGAATTCCTCCGCCGTACCGAGGTGCCATATCTGTTCTTCACCGCGGCGGGCGGCACGGCAGAGGACGAGCTGGTGGAGTTGCTCGACGCCGTCGCCAGATCCACGCTGCCGGAGCGGGAACTGTTCTCGGAGGAGACTCCAGAGCAGTGGAATTCGGCGTTCAGACTGCTCGCGGAGGTGCTTCCCGACGACAGCCCGAGTGTGGTCGTCATGGACGAGGTCCCGTACCTCATGGACCGCATCGACGCCTTCGAAGGCATGCTCCAGCGAGCATGGGACCGCCTGCTCAGCCGCAAACCCGTACTTCTCCTCCTGGTCGGCTCCGACCTGTCGATGATGGAGGCGCTGAACAGCTACGAGCGCCCCTTCCACCAGCGGGGCCGGGAAATGGTCGTGGGGCCGCTGAACCCGGCCGACATCGGCGAGATGCTCGGCCTCGAGCCGGCCGCCGCCTTCGACGCCGCCCTGATCACAGGCGGACTTCCGCTGATCTGCGCGGACTGGCGGCCTGGGGCCGACGTCTGGGAGTTCCTCCGCGAGTCGCTCGACAACCCGATCTCGGCGCTGCTGGTCTCCGCCGAGCGGTCACTGGCCGCGGAGTTTCCGCCGCAGGCCATGAGCAGGGAGGTCCTCCGGGCCATCGGAAGCGGGGAGAGGACCTTCACCAACATCGCGCGCGCGGCGGGCGGCATCGCGCACACCACTCTGACCCGAGCCACAGACGTCCTGACCGAGAAGCGGGTAGTGGCAGCCGAGCTGCCCCTCTCACTGAGACCGTCGAAGGAACGCCGCTACCGCGTGGCCGATCCCTACCTCCGGTTCTGGCTCGCGTTCCTGGATCCGCACATGGCGGAAATCGAGCGGATGCGGGGGGATCTCACGCTGAGCCGGATCAAGGAGCAGTGGACAAGCTGGCGGGGGCGCGCGGTCGAACCCCTCGTCCGGGAATCCCTCGCCCGGCTCCTGCCGGACGGGCTCCTGCCCGCCGCCCCCGCGATCGGCGGTTACTGGACCCGCAGCAATGACGTCGAAATCGACGTGGTCGGCGCCGACCGGCAGCCGGTGGCCAAGGAACTGCTCTTCCTCGGTTCGGTCAAGTGGCTGGAGAACTCCGCGTTCGACAGCCACGACCTGGCCGCCCTCCAGAAGCACCGGGCAGCCATCACCGACGAGCCCGTACCGCTCGTGGCGGTCTCGCGCAACGGGACCACTTGTTCCGGCCTCCAGGCGGCGTACGGACCCGAAGAACTGCTCGGCGCCTGGCGCAGGGCGTGATCAGGGGGCGACTCCTGTGGTTGCAGTTCTGGTTGCATTCACCCCCGTCCGGGCCCGTCCGGACGGGGCCACTCCAAACGCTTCGCCGCAGGTCAGGACGGGTATGGCCCCCGGCGGCCCCCCGTACGAACATGTGGAAAGCGTGTTGGGGGCAACCCCTCACGAGTTCGAATCTCGTATCCTCCGCACTCGCCCACCACGGAACGACGAAGGGGAGACCCTGACACCGACGACCGCCGGTGAGCTGCGGTTGCTGTGTGCGGAGTTCCAGGCTCCGGGCACAGCACCGTCGTCAGCTCGCCTGGGCGGCTGCTTCGGCTTCCGAGTTCTGGATGCCGAGGTTGGCGTAGGCCACGGGGTTGGCGTACTCCCACACCTTGACGACCTTGGCGTCCTCGATCTCGACCCGGAAGATGTACACGTTGCGGTAGACCAGCTTCTCCGCAGTGGACAGGATGTCGCCGTTGGCCTGCAGGAAGACCGATTTGGCGTCCTCGCTCACCGTGTAGACCTTGTCGAGGAAGGCGATGTGGTCGAACTTGGCCGCGACGGATTCGATGTAGCCCATCACGTGCTCCCGGCCGTCGAAGACGTACCAGGGGGCGGGCGTGCCCTCGATCGACAGCGGGATGGTGATGTTGGCGTGGGGCGCGAGCAGGACTCGCACGCCCGCCGGGTCGCGGCCCTCAAAGGCGGCGAAGAAGCCCTTCGCGGTGTTCAGAGCGGTCTCGTGGTCGATGGTCATGATGTTCTCCGTGGGTTCGGCGGCCCGGTCGGACGGACGTAGTTGGTCGTGAGCGGCCGGTCGGTCGAGGGTGCGGTGGTCGAGCGACGTGCGCGCTGTCACCAGGGGATCGGGGCGTGGGCACCGAGGAAGGTGCCGGTGGGGCCGTGCGGGCCGGCGGTGGCCGTGGCGACGATCACCGCAGCTCCCTCCTCCGCGCTCTGCGTGCCCTGGTGCCCGTTCAGATCGGTGGCAGTGAATCCGGGATCGACGGCGTTGACCCGGATGCCTGGGTACTGCTGCGCATACAGGACGGTCAGCATGTTCAGGGCTGCTTTGGACGAGTTGTAGGCGAGGAGCGGGATCCACGCCGGCACGATGGACGCATGCGCGGCAGGATCAGCATTGACCGCGAGCGACCCCAGGCCGCTGCTGACGTTGACAATGGCCGGGCTGTTCGCGGCCTGGAGCAGGGGCAGAAAGGTGCGCACGGTGCGCACCGCTCCGAACACGTTGGTGTCATACACCTGCTGCAGGTCGGCGGCGGTCAGCTCCTCGGTCGGCAGGGCAGGACCGGCGACGCCAGCGTTGTTGACCAGCACATCGACGGCTCCGGCTTCCTTGCGCACCGCTTCCGCGGCTGCTGCGACGGACCGGTCGTCGGTGACGTCGATGAGCAGTGGGCGGGCGCCCAGCGCTTTCGCGGCCTCCTCACCTCGGCGGGCGTCGCGGGATCCCGCATAGACGGTGTGTCCCAGCTCGATGAGACGGCGGGCCGTCTCGAATCCGAGCCCCTTGTTCGCTCCGGTTATCACTGTGGTGGTCATGCACTCCACCCTCGATGACCAGCGCGGATCGAGGGAGAGCCCCGGGCAGCGGGGGGCCTGGCAGTACCAGGCCGGGGCAGCCCACGAAGCCGACAATGGGGATGTGACTCAGGACGACACAGCACTCGGCACAGCTCTGCGCCAATGGCGCGACCGGACCAGCCCCCAGGACGCGGGCCTCCCGGCTGGTGGTGTCAGGCGGGCACCCGGACTACGCCGCGAGGAACTAGCCCTGCTCGCCGGACTCTCCGTCGACTACGTCGTCCGACTGGAGCGAGGCCGCGCCACTTCACCCTCCCCCCAGGTCCTGTCCGCGCTTTCCCGCGCCCTGCGGCTGTCGGAGGCCGAGCGGGATCACCTGTTCGTCCTTGGCGGACAGGCCCCGCCCAGCGCCGGACAGGTTTCCCAGCACGTGCCGCCGAGCGTCCAACGGCTGCTCGACCAACTGCAGGACACCCCGCTCAGCGTCCACGACGCGGCCTGGAACCTCATCTCCTGGAACCCCCTCTGGGCCGCGCTGGTCGGCGACCCGTCCTCCTGGCGCGGAAGAGAACGCAACATCGCGTGGAGGCACTTCACACACCTGGCCAGCCGCGTCACCCACACCCCCGAGCAGCAGGCCAGCTTCGAAACCGCGCTCGTCTCCGACCTACGCACCTCCACCGCCCGCTACCCACGGGACAGGCCACTGCGATCACTGATCGCCGACCTGCGACGCGAGGACGCTCGCTTCGACGAACTCTGGCGCTCCCACACCGTGGGCTTCCACACAACCGACAGCAAGACCATCCACCACCCCGCCCTCGGGCCGGTCACCGTGGACTGTGACACCCTCACCGTCCCCGGCAGCGACCTGCGCATCGCCGTCTGCTCCGCGCCGGGTACCGCAACCGCGGAGCAGTTCGCCCTCCTGAAGACCATCGGCATCCAGACCATCTCAGCTGCTGCCATCGATCCCACCCACAGCTCGTAGCCAGGGGCGGTCCTTCGTCGTTCCGCGGAAGATGCGCGAGGACGCCGGGCGGGGCGCGGAGCGCCGGAGCGCCTTGAGTGAGGGCTCAGAGCCCCCGTGATCGACCGGCCGAGGACGGGGCGCGACGAGATGCCCCAGGAAGACGACCCGGCGGCATCTCGCATTGCAGGGAGCACTTCGCTGTCCACATCCTGGGGAGAGGAGGTGATGCACGATGCCGCCGCACTGCGACTCCCTCGACGGTCCGGTCGTCACGGCCGCGCGCGAAGCGCTGGAAAAGCAGGACGTCGATCTCGTCCTCCCTTATGTGCATGAGGAGGGGGAGGCGGAAGTGCGTGAGGCCTTCCGCCTCGCCACCACCGCGCGAACGCTCGGCTCTACGGGACGGGAAGTGGCCGACCGCTGGTTCTTCGAGACGGTCGTCCGTGTGCATCGTGCCGGAGAGGGCGCCCCCTTCACGGGGTTGAAACCAGCCGGGCTCGACATCGGGCCGGTGATTCCGGTGGCCGAACGTGCCGTCGAGACGGGCTCTGCGGATGAGCTGGCTCGACTGCTCTGCGACATCGTCCGGAGGCAGGTGGAAGCTCGCCATAGCCGGGCCATGGCGTGCAAGGAACATGCCGCTGACGGGGTGAGCGCCGCCCGCGAGTATGTGGAGGCCACACTGGGGCTGGAGGTGTGGGCCCATCACCTCTACCAGCAGGCGATGGCTGCCCCGCACGAGGGAGCCGGCGGCCGGCGGCGCAGCGTTGGCTGAGCGCATCCGCCCAGACGGGACGCCGATCCCTGCCCGCATCTTCGGCTACCCGTCCATGAACGCACGCGAAGACGCGAGACGAAGGGCCGGGCCGCGATGGCGGCTCGGCCCTTCGGCGTGCGCTGTCAGCATCTCCCACGGCGATCTGCGGGCCGGGGGGCCCGTCGGTTACTCGGCCGGCCCGGTCTCGGCCCGGTGCTTGAGGTTGGTGACCCAGTGGTGGAGGGATTGGTCGAGCGCGGCCTGAAGGGCGGCCTGGTGGGCGAGGACGGGGGCTCCGGTCCAGGACTCCTCGGTGCGGACGAGGACGCCGTCCCGGGTCGGGGTGAAGGTCCACACGTGAATGGCGGTGATGCCCTGGGCGGGGCCGCCCCAGGCCAGCCGCCGGCCGTGGTCGGCCTGCCTGACGGTCGAAACGATGTCGAGCCCCTCGGTGCTCCAGCGGAACACGGACCCGGGCCGCAGGCGTCCCGGGGTGTCCTTGGTGACGGCCTCGACGCTGGGCTGCCAGGTCGGCCACTTCTCGACGTCGGTCTGGATCTTCCAGACGGTGGCCAGCGGGGCATGGATGAGGATCTCGGTGCGGGTGATGACCGGCGCGTTCCGGTCGATCCGTACGTCGTCCACGGGGCTGTGGGTGGCGGGCCGGTCGTCGGTGACCGCGTAGGCGCTGCCGGTGGCAGCGAGGACGAGGACGGTGGCGAGGGCAGCGGCCTTGAACGCGGTCGCAGCAGCGGGGGCAGGGGCGGTACGCACGGGGTTGGCCTCTCGTGGGTGCTCGTGGGTGCTCGTGGGTGCTCGTGGGGTGGCGGCGGACGGGGAGCGCGGCGACCGGTCAGCGCTCCAGGTCGCTGTCGGGGATCCAGGAGCCGTGGATGCCGGCGGTGACCCGGCGGGGGAGGTGGACGGTGGCGACCCGGCCGAGGCCGGAGGCGTCCAGGACGAGCAGTTGGGAGGCGTCCTGCTTGAGGTCGGAGATCACGGTGAGCAGGTAGCCGTCGTCCTCGCGGGTGGCGCCGGCCGCGGGGACGAACACCGCCTCGCTGGGCAGCCGGGCGTCGCCGACCTCGTGGATGCGGCGCTCGCCGGTGCTGCGGTCGTACTTGACGACGCCGTAGCCGCCGAAGCCCTCCTGGTCGGGGAAGGAGACCGCGTACTGGTACCGGTTCTCGGAGCCGAGGAAGTCCTCGTTCAGGGTGGGGAACTCGACGGCGAGGTCGTCGATGACGCGCTCATCGACGCGGCCGGCGGCCAGGTCGACGACCCAGCGGCGGGTGTAGGAGCGGGTGTTGGGCTCGGTGCCGCGGCCGGGTGCGCCGACCCACCAGTTCCAGGAGAGCTGGAATCCCTCGCGGTCGACGGTCGGGCCTTCCAGGACGATGCGGCCCTGGGCGTCCTCGTACGCGTTGGCGGCGTGCAGCATGTTGCCCGGTTCGATCGGGAACCAGCGGATCTTCCCGGCACCCTGCGGTCCGCGCGGCATGACGCCGATCCGGGCGGGCTGCGCGTCCTGCCAGGAGTACGGGATGCCGGAGTGCTCGGTGGGATCGAAGGTGACCGCGCCCTCGACGAAGACCACGTGGTTGCGGGTGATCGCGAAGTCGTGCTTGAGGGAGGCGGTGGCTCCCGGCACCTCGGAACTGTGCGTGATGTGCCCGTGGGCGTCCGCGACGTAGTACGTCAGGAACGGCGGGAACGGCGAGGAACCGAAGAAGTGCAGTTCGCCGGTGATCGGGTCGCTCTTGGGGTGGGCAGTCATCGCGCTGCGCAGCTTGCCGTCGAAGTCGAAGGGGCCGACGGTGTCGAGGGCCTTGGTGAGCTCGAAGGGGAAGTTGGCCTCGCACAGGGCGAGCAACCGGCCGGCGTGCTCGATGACGTGGGTCCCGGCGGTGGAGGCGGTCAGGTCCGGGCCGTGCTCGGTCATGTAGGGCGCACCGTTCAGGGCGGGGGTGTGCACCCAGCGGTTGCGGTACCACTCGGCACGGCCCTCGCGCAGCCGGATGCCGTGGACCATGCCGCTGCCCTTGAACCAGTGGGTGGGCGTGACGCCGGCCTTCGGGTTGTGGCTGTTGCGGATCAGGCGGCCGGTCAACTCGGGCGGCAGGGTGCCCTCGACGGTCAGCTCGGTGGCGGTGATCTCGTCGGTGACGGGCTCGTAGTGGCCGATCAGGTAGGGCTTGGCGGTCATGGCGGGAACCTCGATTCGGTGTCGGTGTCGGTGTCGGTCTGTGGGGCTGGGGCCGTCTCGGACGGAGGGGCGGGGGTCAGGCGGACCGCTCGGCGTGGGACTTGAGCGCGGCGAGCCAGCTCTCCAGGGAGTCCCGGAGGGCCCGGCCGAGCTCGTCGGCGGCGGCATCGACCGGGGCGCCGCTCCAGGACTCCTCGGTACGCACGACGGTCCGGTCCTCGCGCTGCTCGAAGGTCCACACGTGGACGCCCTCGATGCCGTTGGCCGGGCCACCCCAGACCAGCCGCTCGCCGGGGACGAACTCGCGGATGGTGGAGGTGATCTCCAGGCCGTGGGTCTCCCAGTGGAAGGAGGTGCCGGGCAGCAGCGGCCCGTCGAGCTCGGCCCGGTCGACGTGGGTGTTCCAGTCGGGCCAGCCGTCGATGTCGGTGTGCAGGGCCCACACCCGCTCCAGCGGGGCGGCGATCTCGGTGGACAGGCGGACGATCACGGGGGCGGTCTCGTCGATGGTGATCACGGCGGGAGTTCCTCTCGGTTGAGGCAGGGGAGGCAGGGGAAGTCGGGGAGTCGGGGTCGGGCGGGGAGTCGGTGGGGTGTTGGTCAGTGGTGTTCGCGGGTCGTGTCGCGGAGTGCCGGCCACGAGCCCGCGCCGGTCGGGCGGGTCGGGCGGGTCGGGCGAGCCGTGGTGCAGCGGGTGAGGAGCGGTGCGAGAGCGGCGGTGACCGCGAGGACGACGGCCGAGACGGCGAAGGCCGTGCGGTACCCGGCGGTCAGCGCCTCCAGGTGCGGCTGCTGGACGGATGCCCGGGCGGTGGCGGCGCCGGCCAGGGTCGCCAGGACGGCCAGGCCGATCGCGCCCCCGACCTGTCGGGTGGTGTTGACCAGTCCGCCGGCCAGGCCGGCGTCCCGCGGCGCAACGCCCTCCACGGACAGGGCTGTCAGCTGGACGAACGCGGTACTCAGTCCGAGGCCGATCAGCAGACTCGGGCTCAGGACATCGACGAGGTAGCTGCCGTCGGCGCTGATGCGGGACAGCCACCACAGTCCGGCAGCCTCGGTGAGCAGCGCCCCGGTGACGGTCACGGTCGTACCGAGCCGGCGGGAGATCCGGGGGGCGAACGCCGAACCGAGCATGTTGGCCGCGGCGAGCGGGAGTTGGCCGACTCCGGTGATCAGCGGGCTGGAGCCGAGCACCTGCTGCTGGTACAGGGGAAGGAAGAAGAACAGCGCGATCCACACCGAGCCGAGCAGAGCCATCAGCAGGTTCCCGGCAGCCAGCCGGCCGGTGCGCAGGAGCCGGGGCGGCAGCAGCGGGTTCGGGTGGCGGCGCTCGACCAGGACGAAGGTGGCCAGCAGCCCGGCGGCCAGGGCGAAGGAGGCCAGGACGGCGGTGTCCGTCCAGCCGGTGCGGCGGGCGGTGGTCAGGCCCCACACCAGGGCGGTGAGCGCGGCGGTGACCGTAAGGGTGCCGAGCAGGTCGAAGTGTCCGCCGCCCGCGCCGGGCGCCCTGGGTACGAAGGCGGCAGCGGCGGCCAGTACCAGGAACGCGCCGACCGCGACCACGTGGAAGATCCACGGCCAGCCCCACGCCTGCGTCAGCACACCACCGAGCAGGACCCCGGCTGCGCCTCCCGCCCCGGAGACCGCGCCCCAGACTCCGAGCGCCCGCCCTCGTCCGGGGCCGGGTGGGAACAGCCCCATCATGAGGGCCAGCGCCGCCGGGGCGATCGCCGCAGCGCCCAGGCCCTGGACCGCACGGGCCGCGATCAACACGAGGGACGAACCGGCCAGGCCCGCCACCAGCGAGGAGGCACCGAACACCATCAACCCCGCCAGCAACACCCGGCGTCGTCCGAGTAGGTCCGCCGCCCGACCGCCGGCCAGCAGCAACGCACCGAAGGCCAGGCCGTACGCGTTGACCGTCCAGGTGGTGCCGCTCTCCGACAGCCCCACTCCGGCGCGGATCTGTGGCAGGGCCACGTTCACGATCGAGGTGGCCAGCATGACGGTGAACTGGGCCCCGGCCAGGGCTGCGAGTGCGACCCCGGGGCGGCTGGCAGTGGCGGTCGTATCGGTGGTGTCGGTCGTATCGGTGGTGTCGGCGGCGCTCAAGGCAGGCTCCCTGTGTGGTTAACCACTCACAAATAAGGCCTAAGAAAGGCGGGGCCGACTACCGTGCCCCGCCAAACCGGCCCGGTCGAGCAACCGGGCCGGACGTCAGTAGTGCGTGATGCCCGCGGACAGCGTCCGGGTCCAGGGCGCATCCACCTCTTCCACCCCCAGGGAGACGATGAGGTGGCACAGCATCCCGAGGGCGAAGAACTGCTGGACCTGCTGCTCGCTGCCGCCCGAGGCGCCGCGCACGTACTCCACCAGCCGGGCGTAGCCCTGCCGAACCGCCTCACGGACCGGCGGCTCGGACACCGCCGCCGCCTGGGCGTGCAGCTGGATCAGCATCAGGTCGTTGTCGCTGATCAGCCGGGCGTAGGCGTCGCCCATCGCGTCCAGCACCACCTCCGCGGAGCTACCCTTCGCCTCCGCGGCACCCTGTTCGAGGCTGGCCCGTACCTGCACGAAGCAGTACTCGACCACCGCCGTGAACAACTGCTCCTTACTGGGGAACAGGCGGTAGACGTAGGCCTGCGAGATGCCGGCCGCCTTGGCCACCTCGGTCGTGGTGGTGCCCCAGTAACCGCGGGCGGCGAACGCACCGATCGCGGTGCGCAGCACCGTCTCGCGGCGCTCCTCGGCGGTAGACAGTTGGCGGGGTCGTTCCGTCTTCATGTGAGTACTCAACCACTCACACTTTTGACTGTCAACCCGTTCGCGTCGCGCAGCCCCGGGCGGCGGCCCATGGGCACCGGGGACCGACGGGACCGGTCCGGCGTTCGGCGGGGCCACTACGATCGCCGGTCATGGACTGGCTGGAGCGCACCGCGAAGCTGAGGCAGTGGACGAGGAGCGGGACGCGCGCTCCGCACAAGCCACTGTTGTTCCTCTACGCCCTCGGCCGGTTCCAGCAGGATGCCCAGGGCGAGCTGCGGTACAGCGTGGTGGAGGAAGACCTGAAGCGGCTGCTGGCCGAGTACGGACCGGCCAACAAGACCACCCCGGCCTACCCGTTCCACCACCTGGTGAGCGACGCGGTGTGGGAAGTCCGCACCGATCACGGGCTCGGCAGCCCGGGCAGCGGAGTGCGGGAACTGCGGGCCTCGGGAGCCGCGGGTCGGCTGGCGCCGGAATTGCGGGCAGCACTGCGCAGAGAGCCGTCGCTGCTCGGCCGGATGGCGCGCGTCCTGCTCGATCTGAACTTCCCGCCCTCGCTCCACGGGGAACTGTGCGAAGCCGTCGGCCTGGAACTGGAGCCATCCGCGACCGAGCGGCTCTCGACGGTGCAGAGGCAGCGTGACCGGCGCATGCGGGAGCTGGTGTTGACGGCGTACGAGTACCGGTGCGCGTTCTGCGGCTACGACGGGAGGATCGGCGCGGTGCCGGTCGGACTGGAGGCCGCGCACGTGCGCTGGTGGGCATTCGGGGGCCCCGACGACGTCGACAACGGGCTGTGTCTGTGCTCGCTGCACCACCGGCTCTTCGACAAGGGCGTACTCGGCATCGGTGATGGCCACCGCATCCTGGTGTCGCAGCGCTTCGTCGGCCACAGCCCCGCCGCCCGCGAGCACGTCATAGCGCTCGCCGGCCGCCCGCTCATAGGCCCGCAAGCGGGTGTTCGCCCCGTCGCGGCGGCCCACCGCTCCTGGCACACCAGCCAGGTCTTCCACGGCACCCCGCGCCCAGCCACCGCCGCCTGACCGCCGCCCGTAAGCCGCACGCAGCACGCAGCACGCCATAAGCCGTGAGCCGGGAACCGCCCGCTCCGGCGGAGTGCACTCCGCCGGAGCTACGGCCCCCAGGTCGGCGGGCCACCCCGGCGGGTGGCCCGTCCTGCGCCCGAGGAAACCGGCTACACGTCCGACATCTTCGGCATGTCACCCGTCGCCTTCGACATGTCGATGACCGCGAACGCCGCCCCCTGCTGGTCCGTCAGCGCGGCGAACCGACCGTAGGGGCTGTCCATCGGACCGAAGTGCAGGGCGCCGCCGTGCTTCTTCGCCTTGGCCACCGCCTCGTCGCAGTCGGGGACCGAGAAGTAGACCTGGACGTACGGGGGGATCCCGGGCGGGAACTCGTCGCCCATCTTCATCCGGCCGAGGACCGGGTTCTCCTTGCCGCCGACGCTGAAGATCACGAAGTCCATCCCGGCCATCTCCGGGTCGTCACCGGGTTCCACCCGCTGGGCGCCGTACGGGAAGACCTTCCGGAAGAACGAGTCCGCCTTGTCCGGATCACGCGTGTAGACCTCCGCCCACGCGTACGCGCCCGACTCCCCGACCTTCTCGAAGCCCTTGTGCTCGCCCGACTGCCAGACGCCGAAGACCGCCCCGCTCGGCTCCTTCGCGAGGAGCATCGTGCCCAAGCTGCCGACCTGCATCGGCTCCATCATCAGGTCGCCGCCAGCCGACTTGATCTTCTCCGCCGTGGCCGCCGCGTCGGGCGAGGCGAAGTACAGGCACCACTGCGACGGGGCGTCGGCGCCCGGCATCGGCGGAACGACGGCCGCGACCGCCTTGCCCTCGGAGTAGGCCTGCGTGTAGTTGCCGTAATCGCTCTGGGCGTCGCCGAAGGTCCAACCCAATACGTCGGAGTAGAAGGTCTTGGCGCCCTCCACGTCCTTGAACATCGCGTCCACCCAGCACGGAGCGCCTTCCGGGAACTCAGCCATGATCGATCGACTCCTGTGTCCTCGTGTGTGTCGTGTGTCGTGGGTCGCGCGCGCGCTTCACACGCTAGGCGCGCGGTGCGCCGACCGCGCGGGGAGCGCGGCCAGGCGAGACGCTGGAGCCATGGACATCACGATGCGGCTGGCCCAGCAGCCGGAGGCCGACGAGCTCCTCGGCCGCAGCCCGCTCGCCGCGCTCGTCGGCATGCTGTTGGACCAGCAGGTGCCGATGGAGTGGGCGTTCTCGGGGCCCTACACGATCGCCCGTCGGATGGGGGCGGACGATCTCGACGCTCACGCCATCGCCGCCCACGACCCCGAGGCCTTCGCCGCGCTGCTCTCCGAGAAGCCGGCCGTGCACCGCTACCCCGGGTCGATGGCGAAGCGGGTCCAGCAGCTGTGCGCGTACCTGGTGGAGCACTACGACGGGGACGCGGAGGCCATCTGGCGCGACGTGCAGAGCGGAGAGGAGCTACTGGAGCGGCTCAAGGCGCTGCCCGGGTTCGGCGAGCAGAAGGCCCAGATCTTCCTGGCGCTGCTGGGCAAGCAGTTGGGCGTGCGCCCCGAGGGGTGGCGCGAAGCGGCCGGCGGATACGGCCGGGCGAACGTCTACCGCTCGGCGGCCGACATCACCGGGCCGGAGTCCCTGGCGAAGGTGCGGGCGCACAAGCAGGAGTTGAAGGCCGCCGCCAAGGCTGCCAAAGGGGCCAGGACCGCCAAAGCCGCCAAGGCGGCCGGAGGGAAGTGAGCCGGCGCCGGACCGGGTGCGACACGAAAATTGACCGGTCATTTCACTCACCGATTGACCCGTGCCGCCGGTCAAACAGCCGACTAGATTCATGATCATGACGAACGAGATCCTGACCCGCGCCGCCACCGCCGAAACCATCACAGACGGCCCCGGCAGCGTCATCACCCTGCTGACCGACACCGCCGAACTCACCTGCAACACCGCCACCTTCGACGAGGGCGCCGCCGGCGCACCCGTCCACTTCCACACCAAGGCGACCGAGTTCTTCCACGTCACCGCCGGACGGCTCGACGTCCTCGTGGACGACGAGGTCAGGACCCTCACCGCCGGGGACTTCCTCTCGATCCCGGCAGGCGTGAAGCACGCCTTCGCACCCTCCCCGGGGCACGGCGCGAGCGTCTTCGTGGGCTTCACGCCCGGCATGGGACGCTTCGACTACTACCGGCTCCTCGGCCGGGTCCGCGCGGGCGAGGCCACCGTCCAGGACATCATCGACAGCCAGCCCACGTACGACAACCACTACGCGGAGAGCGACGCCTGGGCCGGCCGCCTGCGCAGCGCCGAGGCGTAGACCTCGTCCGCGTCGAGGCGCCGCAGCTCCTCCGAGATCAGCTCGGCCGTGCTGCGGATCTTCAGGGCCACCGTACGGTCGGGGCTGCCCGGCAGGATCAGCGCGGCCAGCGCCCCGTCGGGGCGGTCCACCCTGATCTCACCCTCCGCGGTGTCCAGCCGGACCCGCGTGATCACCGGCCCGTCCGTCGTGACCCGCTCCAGCGGGACCCCGAGCCGACCTTCCAGCCAGCGGGCCAGCAGTTCGGCACTCGGGTTGTCCGCCTCGCACTCCACCGCCCCGCCAGTCACCGGCAGCGGCTTCTGATCCATCGCGGCGGCCAGCAGCGCCCGCCACGGCGTCAGCCGGGTCCAGGCGAGGTCGGTGTCGCCGGGGGCGTACGAGGCGTCCCGCTCGTCCAGGACCGCGACCGGGTCGGCGGCGGCCTCCGCATCCGTGATCCGGCGCTGCGCCAGCGCGCCCAGCGGGTCCCCGGCCGGATCGGCGGGGGCATCGGCCGGCCACCACACCACCACGGGCGCGTCCGGCACCAGCAGCGGGAGGACCACCGAGCCCGCCTGTTCGGTGAGCGCCCCGTGCAGGCGGAGCAGCACGATCTCCCCGGTCCCGGCGTCCGTGCCCACCCGCAGCTCGGCGTCCAGCCGGGTCTGCCGGAGCTTGTGCGGGCCGCGCGAGGTGCGCTTGATCACCACGATGATGCGGCACGGGTGCTCGTGCGAGGCCTCGGAGGCCGCGCGGACGGCGTCGTAGGCGTTCTCCTCGTCGGTGGCGACGACGAGCGTCAGCACCAGGCCCATCGTGGAGCTGCCTATGGCCCGGCGGGCTTCGAGCAGGGCCCGGTCGACCTTGCTGGACGTGGTGTCGATGAGTTCGGTCCGCATGGACCGAAGTCTGTCAGCGACAGCCCGCACGGCGCACCCGGCCGTCGAACCCCCCGCCGAATCCGTCACCTGGGCCTCACCCGCCGAGCTGGGTGCGGAGCCCCTCCAGGTCGTACCCCGTCCGGCAAGCAGCTGCCGTCCCAGAGCAGAGCACCCAGGTCGAGGGCGGGCCCGGTGAAGGCGTACCCCCGCGGCGATCTGGTCGGCCGGAGACGCGGGTCGGTGCTCTCGCTCATGAATAACTCCAGAATTCGCCTGGTACATCACTTTTGCACCGCCATCGCGAGGCTGCGCCTGCAGGCGCCGGCCCGGTAGGCTTTCCGTGTGATCTTCAAGCGCATCGGAAACGGGCGGCCGTACCCCGACCACGGCAGGGAAACCACCCGGCAGTGGGCGGATGTCGCCCCGCGCCCGGTCCGGCTCGACCAGTTGGTGACGACCAAGGGGCAGCTGGACCTCGAAACGCTGCTCGCCGAGGACTCGACCTTCTACGGCGACCTCTTCGCCCACGTCGTGAAGTGGCGGGGCGACCTGTACCTGGAGGACGGTCTGCACCGCGCCGTGCGCGCAGCCCTGCAGCAGCGTCAGGTGTTGCACGCGCGCGTCCTCGAAATGGACTGACCCCCGGACACCCCGGACACCCGGGACACCCGGGACACCCGGACCGCTCGGGGCTCCCGGGGACACGCCGGGCGCGCCCCGGGAGGGCACCCCGGCACGGCTTCCGCACGGCTTCCGCTTCGCGCGGATTGCACCTTTCGGGTTGGTCTTGCCCTATCAACAGATCATCCGGTGGGCATCGACAGCGGGCGGTACTACGCTGCGCCCATGAGCATGCTCACTCCCCCCGGCATGGGCGGAAAGTACCGCGTCACGGGAGCGGCCTACCCCCGCATGAGCCGACCCCGGCGACGCCGGCGGATCGTCTTCACCGCGCTCGGAGCAGTCCTCGGTCTTGCCCTGCTCGGTTACGGATCCCTGCAGCTCATGAACGTGTTCCGCGGCGAGAGCGGCAGCGACAAGCACCACAAGGCGGCCGCCAAGGACTGTGCGACACCGAAGCCCAAGGCGGGCGGCGCAGCGGCCGCCAGCGCCGCGGCTGCTGTGCCTGCGGTCGTACTGCCCCAGCCCGGCGAGATCACGGTCAACGTCTACAACGCGACCCCGCGCGCCGGCCTCGCCAAGGCGGTCGGCGACGAGCTCAAGAAGCGCGGGTTCACCGTCGGCACGGTCGGCAACGCCCCCGCCGACTTCGACAAGAAAGTCCCCGGCACGGGGATACTGCTCGGCTCACCCAAGACCGACAAGGCGGTCTTCTCCGTCCTGGGAACCCAGCTCGACGGCGACACGCAGCAGACCGATGCCCGCGAGGGCGCGGACGTCGACCTGATCCTCGGCGACGCGTTCAAGGAGCTCAGCCCGAAGGAGACCGCGGACAAGGAGCTGGCCCTGCTGGCCCACCCCCAGCCCGCGCCCGCCAAGTCCTGCTGACCCCGGAAAGCCGACGGCGGCCCGAGCACGGCGATCCGTGGACCGCGGTGCGTGCTCGGGCCGCCAAATCGGGTGTTCGGGCCGCCGAAATCGGAGCCGACCACGGATCAGCGGTCGGCTCGAAGGCGTCCTACTCGGCCGAGCCGTACATGCGGTCACCCGCGTCGCCCAGGCCCGGCACGATGTAGCCGTGCTCGTTGAGCCGCTCGTCCACCGCGGCCGTCACGACCGTCACCGGTGTACCCGCGAGGTCGCGTTCCATGACCTCGACGCCCTCGGGCGCGGCCAGCAGCACCACGGCGGTGACGTCGTCGGCGCCGCGCTTGATCAGCTCCTGGATCGCCGCGACGAGCGTGCCGCCGGTGGCGAGCATCGGGTCGACGACGTAGACCTGCCGCCCCGAGAGGTCCTCCGGCATGCGCGTCGCGTACGTGGAGGCCTCCAGGGTCTCCTCGTTGCGAACCATGCCCATGAAGCCCACCTCGGCGGTCGGCAGCAACCGCATCATGCCGTCCAACATGCCGAGGCCGGCGCGCAGGATCGGCACGACCAGCGGGCGCGGGTGCGAGAGCTTCACACCGGTGGTCGGACCGACCGGCGTGAGGATGTCGGCCTGCTCGGTGCGCACGTCCCGGGTGGCCTCGTACGCGAGGAGGGTCACCAGCTCGTCGGCGAGCCGACGGAAGGTGGGGGAGTCGGTGCGCTTGTCGCGCAGGGTGGTCAGTTTGTGCGCCACCAAGGGGTGATCGACGACCTGCAAACGCACAACATCCTCCAAGGTTCAGCTGCCGGGTTTCGACCTGCGACCTGCAAAAACGGCCGCACTCTTTCGCGACCCACGATCAAAAGGCTACGCGGTGTGCGCACCCCTGTGCGTCCGAGCCGGCAGCGGGGGCCCGCACCTGCCTGCGGATGCGCCCCGCCCGGACGCCCAGCACGCTGGACTGATGAGCAACGCACCGGTGGTCGCGGCCGTCGACGGATCCGAGCACAGCCTCCAGTCGTTGGAATGGGCCCGGACCGCGGCGCTCCGCCACGGCACCGGCCTCGTGGTCGCCCACGTGCTGCCCGACAGCGTCCAGTTGTACGCGGCGCGCCGCTCGTCCCTGGCCGACGCCTCCCAGCCGGACGCGTACGCCGACCCGGTCGGCGACCGGATCAGGGCCCTCCTCGCCCAGGCCCCCGCGCTGCCGGACGAGGTGCGCTACGAGTCCCTGGAGGGTTCCGTGCCCGATGCCCTGCGCATGGTCGGCGAGGGCGCCCGGATGCTGGTGATGGGTTCCCGGGGCCACAGCGGCTTCGCGACCCTGCTGCTCGGCTCGAACAGCCACGCCGTGGCCGCAACGGCGGCGTGCCCGGTGGTCGTGGTCCCGCATGCGGCGCGCACCGCCGGGGCGGCGTCGGAGCCGCCCGCCGGGCGGGTGGTGCTCGGTCTGCACGCCGCGGAGACGCCGGACGACGTACTGGACTTCGCCTTCGCGGAGGCCGCCGCCTGGGGGACCACCGTCCAGGTGGTCTCCGCGTACGCGATCCCGCCGGCGCCGACGACGATCATGGACAGCCCCTTCCAGGTGATCCCGCCGGAGGGGCTGGCGGACGAGGGGGACGCGGTGCCGGCGGAGCGGGAGATGCTGCGCTCCCAGACGGAGCGGCTGGGCCCGTTCCGCGCCCGGTGGCCGGACGTGTCCGTGGAACAGGCGGCGGTCCCCGGCGACCCGGCGGAGCGCCTGGTCACGGCCTCCCGCTCGGCGGCACTCGTGGTGGTGGGCCGCCACCACCCGCGGCGCAAGGTCGGGTCCCTGACGATCGGCTCGGTGGCCCACGCGGTCCTCCACCACGCCCACGGCCCGGTGGCGGTGGTCCCGACCCTGCCGGACGCCTCCTGAGCGGCGCTCGACGGCCCTGAGCTGCGAAGGGGTAGCTTCAATCGGCCCGCCCGGGGGAAGGTGGGATACGGGGGGTCTGCTTCGCGCCGGCGGAGGAGGACGACCGGACCAGCCTGGGGTGGTGGCCGATGGCCGACACACAGCCGAGCCGAGAGGGCGACGCACCGGAACCGCCCGAGACGGCGGCGCAGCGCAGAGCACGGCGCGCGCAGTTCCTGCGCGACCTCGTAGAGGCGCGGGCCTTGCGCGACCGCGTCCAACCCCGCCGCGCCCGTGCGGCCCGCATGCGCCAGCAGATGCGCATGCGCACCTTCCGCTGGTGACCCCGCCGGCCCGCCCGCCCCTCCCGGAAACCGGAAACCGGAAACCCACCTCGCCGTACGCGGTAGCCGTACGCCGTAGCCGTACGCTGCCAGCCCGCGCCCGGCGCCGGGCGAACGCCGGGCGGGCGCGTGGCCCCGTACCCCGCAGCGCACCGCCCCCGCGGCCCCGCGGCCCGGCCGCAGCACCACCCCCCGTGCGGCGTCCGGCGAGAGGTCGGACGCCGCAGAAAGCCGGCGCGCCGGGGCCGCGCAGGGACGCCGCGCCGAGCGGGCTCGGGCGATCCCAGGCGGGTCGCGGGGCCGCTCATCCGCTGCCCGACAGCCCCTGCGGCGAGCGGCACGGCACGACGCAAGCGCGGAAGACCTCTCGCAAAGCCGCCGTTTCTGCCACGATGCCGATTGGGCGGGGCACGAAACGGCGAGCAGTACGGCCGTTCCAACCCTTCCCACCTCCGGCCGGGGGGACCTCCAACCGGCACGCCTATGACCAGTGGGAGAGTCACGGTGTATTTCGCCGCACTGCTCGCGCGCACCGAAGACGGGTGGGAAGCGAGCGACATGGAACTCGACGACGTCGAGTCCCTCAGTGATCTGATCGATCTCGCCCGTGCCGCCGCTGTCGACGACGACACGGTGGTCGCCCTCATCGAGCAGGAGGACGCCTGGTTCGGCGTCGTCCGCGTGGACGGCGAGGAGGACCCGCGGTACTTCGTATCCAACGCCTCCGCGGCCTCCCGCAGCTCCTACGGCTCGATGCTGACCGACGAGCTGCTGGGCAGCGACGAGGAGGACGACGAACTCGACGAACTGGACCTGGACGGCACCGAGGACGGCGAGGAGGACACGATCGCCGCATTCACCAGCGCCGAGGACGAGGACGAGGAGGACCCGCCCGGTGTGGAACCGGTACCCACCGGTCCGCTCGGCGACCCCCGACTGCTGGACGACCTCGGAGTCAGCCACAAACAACTGATGACCCTCGACGGGGACGCCCTCTCGGAGATCGCCGATTCCCTCGGCGCGACCGAGGTGCTGGAGGCCGTCCGCTAGTGATCACCACGCACCACCCCACGCACGGCCCCGATCCCGTACGGGACCCGTGGCGGGACTCCATGCGCCTTGCGCTCCAGGAGGCCGCCCGGGCGGTGCCGGCCGGCGACGTGCCGGTCGGCGCCGTCGTGCTGGGTCCGGACGGGGAGCTCCTCGCCACCGGGCACAACGAGCGCGAGGCCACCGGCGACCCCACGGCGCACGCCGAGGTGCTGGCGCTGCGCCGGGCGGCCACCCGGCTCGGGGAATGGCGGCTTACGGGGTGCACCCTCGTGGTGACCCTGGAGCCGTGCGTGATGTGCGCGGGCGCGCTCGTGCAGTCGCGGGTGGCCCGGGTCGTCTACGGCGCCGACGACGAGAAGGCGGGTGCTGCGGGGTCGCTCTGGGACCTCGTACGGGACCGCAGGCTCAACCACCGGCCGGAGGTGATCCGCGGGGTGCTCGCCGAGGAGTGCGCCGAGCAGCTCATGGACTTCTTCCGCGCGCTGTGACGGGCACCGGGGATACGGATTTCAGAGCACGGGGCACCTTGGGCTAAGCTCTCTCTCGGTAGCGTGTCCGAGCGGCCGAAGGAGCACGCCTCGAAAGCGTGTGATGGTGCAAGCTATCCGTGGGTTCAAATCCCACCGCTACCGCTCTGAACGAGAGCCCCGCCCCGCAAGGGTCGGGGCTCTCGTCGTTTCCTGGCAGGGGACAGCCGTTCGGGCAGGTAACGGCAGGTGCGAGCAGGGTGCGGGCCGCCACCGCGTACTCCGCACCGGTGAGCCCGCACGCGGCTGCGCGTGACCGCCCGCCCGCTCGGCCGTTGTCACGGCATGACCAAGACCCAGCGCATGCTCGCCGCCTTCGCCCTCGCGGGGGCCGCCGCGGGCCTCGCCGCACCCGCCGCCTCCGCCGCCCCCATGGCCCCGATCACCCTCCCGGACCTGCCGCAGGCGGCCCCCGGCATGCCGGAGGGAGCCACGCCCAGGTCGGTCCAGGAGATCGGCGGAAAGCTCAACGAACTGAACAAGCTCGGCCAGCTGATGGACGTACCGAACCAGCTGTTGCCCCTCATCGCTCCCGCCGAACCCGTCCTGGGCCTGCTCGGCGCCATCCAGTAGAAGCCGCCGGGCACCTCGAAGGCCCCGACCGGGGTCGGGGCCTTCGACGTCTAGGACGGGGGAAGTGGTATCAGGGGGACAAGCCACTTCCCCCGACGAGGACGGAACCTGGCAATCCGAACCGCAGTCAGGGGGTAGCTCGCGGCTCGGACCCCGCAGTGAGGTCCTGTCCCTCACCCACCGACTTCCTGCCAGAACCGGTGGGCTCGCCTTCCATACTGCGCCACCCCCACCCGCAGGCGCCGCGGCAAAGGACCCGGAGCGCCGGGCCATTGGTCCATAAAGGCCGGGTGAGTGTCCCGGCCCGACCGGATAGACTCACCCGACTTTGCAGGACCGGTTGGGGAGGCCGACACCGCTCGTGGACACCAAGAAGATGATCACGGGTGGGCTCGTCGTGTTCGCGCTCTTCGTGATCATCACCCAGCCGGTCAAGGCGGCCGACATCGTCAAAATAGGGTTCCAGGGAATCTCGGACGCGGCCCACGGCATCGGCGCGTTCATGACCGAACTGGTGCGCTGAACCAATACTCTGACGCGGTTTCCGGACGTACCGGCCCCCCACTCCGAACAGGTGGGGGGCTTTCGCATTTCCCGCACCCCGGAATACCCTTACCCGAAACACCCCATTATGCCCAACTTGCCCTCAACACGGTGATATACGGTGCTTGCACACAGTGCACATGTCTTGTGATGCTATGACCGCTTTTGACGGACGAGTTGACATGAAGGGGTGGCGTGACCGTGCCGGCCAGTACTGCGCCTCAGGTGCCACCCCAGCAGGACCCCGTGCACGGCCCGGATCACGACGCCAAGCCCGCCCGCACCCACGAGGCCGTACCGATCGCGCCCCACGGCTCCGGACACGGTGCCGCGCACGGATCCGGACACGGTGCCGCCGCACTCGGCTCACCCGACGGGTCACAGCCGGACTCGCAGGTACCACCCCAGCAGGACCCCCCGCAGGAGCCTCCAGCGCCCCCGAGACCGCAGAGCCGGGGCGCGGACACCCGGGCCCTCACCCAGGTCCTGTTCGGGCAACTGAAGGGCCTCCAGCCGGGCACGAACGAGCACAACCGGGTGCGCGGGGCCCTGATCGAGGCCAACCTCCCGCTCGTCCGGTACGCGGCCGCCCGCTTCCGCAGCCGCAACGAGCCGATGGAGGACGTGGTCCAGGTCGGCACGATCGGCCTCATCAACGCGATCGACCGGTTCGACCCGGACCGCGGGGTGCAGTTCCCGACCTTCGCCATGCCGACCGTCGTCGGCGAGATCAAGCGGTACTTCCGCGACAACGTCCGCACCGTCCACGTGCCGCGCCGGCTCCACGAGCTGTGGGTCCAGGTGAACGCGGCAACCGAGGACCTCACCACCCTGCACGGGCGCACGCCGACCACACCCGAGATCGCGGAGCGGCTGCGGATCACCGAGGACGAAGTGCTGTCATGCATCGAGGCGGGGCGCAGCTACCACGCCACCTCGCTGGAGGCCGCGCAGGAAGGCGACGGGCTGCCCGGGCTGCTGGACCGCCTCGGCTACGAGGACCCCGAGCTGGCCGGGGTCGAACACCGGGACCTCGTACGACATCTGCTCGTACAACTGCCCGAGCGTGAACAAAGGATCCTGCTGCTGCGGTACTACAACAACCTGACGCAGTCGCAGATCAGCGCCGAGCTCGGGGTGTCCCAGATGCACGTCTCCCGACTGCTCGCCCGGAGCTTCGCTCGACTCCGATCCGCAAACAGGATCGAGGCGTAGCTGAAACGGGTGGATGTCGTTCCACCGTTTCCCGACAGAACGGGCTGATTCCGCTCTGTCGCTGGAGATATATATCGACATGACGCTACAGCGCGTTGCCGACATGTGACATTCTGCTGGAACCGCGTTTGCCGCAGCCCCGCCTCCGGTATTCAGGTGGAGGCTGCGTTCCTCCGACGGGCGCGCAGTACGCGACCGTCCGCGACCTCAAGGGGGTGGCATGTCCGTAGACCAGGGCAGCTCCAAGGTGCTCACGCTCGTCAAGAGCCCGGCGCCGGCAGCGCCTGCAGCGCCCGACCGCTCGGAAGCCATCGACACCCGCACCCTCTCCCGCTCCCTCTTCCAGCGACTTGCCACCCTGGACGCGGACAGCCCCGAACGGACTTACGTACGGGACACCCTGATCGAGCTGAACCTGCCACTGGTCCGGTACGCGGCCGCCCGCTTCCGCAGCCGCAACGAGCCGATGGAGGACATCGTCCAGGTCGGCACCATCGGCCTGATCAAGGCGATCGACCGGTTCGACTGCGAACGCGGCGTGGAGTTCCCGACGTTCGCGATGCCGACCGTCGTGGGCGAGATCAAACGATTCTTTAGGGACACCTCCTGGTCCGTGCGCGTCCCGCGCCGCCTCCAGGAGCTGCGCCTCGCCCTGACCAAGGCCAGCGACGAGCTCGCACAGAAGCTCGACCGTTCGCCGACCGTGCCGGAACTGGCCGCAGTGCTCGGGGTGTCGGAGGAGGACGTCGTCGACGGCCTCGCCGTGGGCAACGCCTACACCGCCTCCTCGCTCGACTCGCCCTCCCCCGAGGACGAGGGCGGCGAGGGCTCGCTCGCGGACCGCCTCGGCTACGAGGACACCGCGCTCGAAGGGGTCGAGTACCGCGAGTCGCTGAAGCCGCTGCTTGCCAAACTCCCGCCCCGGGAACGGCAGATCATCATGCTGCGATTCTTCGCGAACATGACGCAGTCGCAGATCGGCGAGGAGGTCGGCATCTCCCAGATGCACGTCTCCCGACTACTGACCCGCACGCTCGCTCAGCTCCGCGTGGGCCTGATCGGCGAGTGACCACCCTTCCCATCTGACGCAGAGTCAGCAAAACTACCGCGATGCGAATGGGACGTCGCACCATCACCCTCCTGACCCTGTCCTGGTGCACGGCCGCCGCGTGCCTGTCCGGCTGCGGCGGCCCGGCCCGCGAGGGCTACGCCGCCGCGGGCGCGGTGGCCCCGGGCCCGGAGCGGCGCGCGGGAGACAACGTCGCTCCCCGGGACCCGGTGGAGTTCCAGCGCCTCGGGACCCCGGCTCAGACGGGCGGATCCTCGGCCTCCACGCGTACGTCGTCCGGTACCCCGGATGCGGGGACGCCGGCCGGATCCGCGCGTAGCGGAGCCACGAGCACCGCACCCGGCGGCTCGCCCCCAGCGCCCGGTTCCCCGGGGGCCGCCCCGCCCACCACCCCACCCGGCACCCCCGGAACCCCGAGTACTCCTGGCACGCCCGGTACGCCCGGCGCCGAGCCGGGAGCGACACCGCCGCCGCCCGCCCCCACCCCGGCGAAGCTGACGCTGAGCCCGCCGACCCGGGCGCCGGCGGCGGACCGCTGGTGCGAGCGGGTCACGGTGGGATTCACGAACACGGGGACCGTCACGGCCCGTTCGGGCACGGTCACCTTCGCGACGCACGTCATCGGTGCCCTCGGCATCGACTGGGCCACGATCACCACGACCCAGCCGCTCCCGACGCCCGTCCCCGGCGGCACGACGAAGACGCAGACCTACACGGTCTGCGTCGACTCCTGGCGAGTGCCCCTGGGCATGCACGTGGAGACCCGGGAGGTCACGGCCGCCTGGAACTGAAGCCGAAGCGGGGAAAGGAAACGGGGAAAGGGCGGGGCGGCGGGACGGCGGGCACCGGGGAAGCGCGCACGGCGGCCACGCCGCACCGCGTCCCACCCGGCCGCATCCCACTCCGCCGCGGTCCGCCGCGATCCGCGCGGAACGGTCAGCTCAGGGCCAGCCAGGCCACGGCACCGATCACGATCAGCAGTCCGAGCCCCAGGCCGAGCCACAGCCCCGCCTTCGACCCCGAAGCCTGCGGCTGCCGCCGCCGGGACCCGGGCGCCACGGGCCCCGGCCCGACCGGCGCGGCCTCCTCGACGAACGCCCGGAACATCTGAGTGCTGCCCGCGGGGTCGTAGTTGCCCTCGGGGCCCTGTGAGTTGTGGTTCGCAGCCATGCCTCAGGACCCTAGCGGGTTTTCCGATTCCTTTACCGCCCCCACCCCCTAATTCATTTGCCTGTAGCAACCAATCGCTCTTATGGTTGCCCTAAGCAACAAGATGAGAGGGGGGACGCCCGGTGACCACCCAGGCTTCACGAGCGACACCAGCGCCGCGCCCGCCGCAAACGCCGAGAGCACCGCACATGCGGCGCGCAACGCTCGGGCCGGATGCGCCGGACGCACGGCAGGCACCACCCGCCACCCGCCACGAGGAGTTGGCTCGCCAGCTCACCGGCATCGGCGCGGTCAAGCGCGACCTCGCCCGACTGCTCCCCCCCGACTGCCCTCCCGGCTCCGCCGCCGTCCTCACCCTGCTCGACCGCCACGGCGAAATGCGGCTCAGTCGCCTCGCCGACCTCATGGCCGTCGACATCTCGGTGAGCAGCCGCCACGTCGCCCACGTCGCCGACCGCGGGTGGATCACCCGCGTCACCGACCCGGGCGACGGCCGGTGCCGCATCCTGCGGCTCACCCCGGCCGGGCGGGCGCTCCTCGCCGAACTCAGCGCCCGGTACACCTGCGCGCTGGAAAAGGTCCTGGCCGACTGGTCAGCCCACGACATCGACGTACTCAACACCCTGCTGGCCCGACTCCGATCGAGCTTCTAGACAAAGGAACCCCATGGCGACCGCACCCACCGGTGTGCAGGGAGGCAGCCGGTCGGAGACCACGTCCGACCACGCGTCCGCATCCGCGCCCATGACCCATCCGCAGATCATGAAGGCGCTGTCCGGGCTGATGCTCGGCATGTTCGTGGCGATCCTGTCGTCCACGATCGTCTCCAACGCCCTGCCCCAGATCATCAGCGACCTCGGCGGCACCCAGTCCTCGTACACCTGGGTCGTCACCGCCGCCCTGCTGTCGATGACGGCGGCCACCCCGCTCTGGGGCAAGCTGTCCGACCTCTTCAGCAAGAAGCTCCTGGTCCAGATATCCCTGGTGATCTACGTCCTCGGCTCGGTGGTCGCGGGCATGTCCCAGAACACCGGCACGCTCATCGCCTGCCGCGTGGTCCAGGGCATCGGCGTCGGCGGCCTGTCCGCCCTCGCCCAGATCGTGATGGCCGCGATGATCTCCCCGCGCGAGCGCGGACGGTACAGCGGCTACCTCGGCGCGGTCTTCGCCGTCGCCACCGTCGGAGGCCCACTGCTCGGTGGCGTCATCACCGACACCGAGTGGCTGGGCTGGCGCTGGTGCTTCTACGTCGGCGTCCCGTTCGCGATCAACGCGTTGATCGTGCTGCAGAAGACGCTCCGCCTCCCGGTCGTCCGCCGCGACGTCAAGGTCGACTGGCTCGGCGCCTTCCTGATCAGCGGGGCCGTCTCGCTGCTGCTGATCTGGGTCACGCAGGCCGGCGACTCGTACGACTGGATCTCCTGGACGACCGCGGCGATGACCGGTGGCGCCGTGGTGCTCGGTCTGCTCTTCGTCCTCGTCGAGTCCAAGGCGAGCGACCCGATCATCCCGCTGCGCCTGTTCCGCAACAAGACCATCACCCTCGCCTCGGCGGCCTCGCTGTTCGTCGGTATCGCGATGTTCTCGGGCACGGTGTTTTTCAGCCAGTTCTTCCAGCTGGCCCGGAACGAATCCCCCACGATGTCCGGAATCCTCACGATTCCGATGATCGGCGGGCTGTTCGTCTCCTCCACGGTTTCCGGTCAGGTGATCACCAAGACCGGTCGGTGGAAGGCCTGGCTCGTGGCCGGCGGCGTCCTCCTGACGGCCGGCCTCGGACTGCTCGGCACCCTGCGGTACGACACCCCGTACTGGCATATCGCGGTCTACATGGCGCTGACCGGCCTCGGCCTCGGCATGATGATGCAGAACCTGGTCCTCGCCACCCAGAACCAGGTGGCCCCCGAGGACCTGGGCGCGGCCAGTTCGGTCGTCACCTTCTTCCGCTCGCTCGGCGGAGCCGTGGGCGTCTCGGCGCTCGGCGCGGTCATGGCCAACCGGGTCACCCACTACGTCAAGGACGGGCTGGCCGCACTCGGCCCGAAGGCGGCGGCGATGGGCCACGGCGGCACCGCCGGGGGCGGGATACCCGACCTCGACAAGCTGCCCGGTCCGTTCCGTCGGGTCGTCGAGTCCGCGTACGGGCACGGTGTCGGCGACGTCTTCCTGTACGCCGCCCCCGCCGCGCTCCTGGCGCTCGTCCTGGTGCTGTTCATCAAGGAGGTCGCGCTGAAGTCCAAGCCCGCGGTACACGCCCCGACGGCATCCGCCGCATCCGCGTCGTCCACGTCCTCCGCCAAGGCCGCTGAGGCCGCTGAGGCCGCTGAGGCCGCTGAGGCCGCTGAGGCCGCTGAGGCCGCTGAGGCCGCTGAGGCCGCTGAGGCCGCTGAGGCCGCTGAGCGCGCCGCGGCCACTGCGCCCGCGGCTCGGGGAACGGCTTCCTCCGCGGAGTAGGGACGCCACCGGCCCCCGTCGACTGCCCCGGTCCACGGGGCGGGGCACCGACGGGGGCTTTCCTTTCTACGGGCCCGGCCTCTACGGGCCCGGCCGGGCAGCGACGGCCTGGGCCTCGATGCCTGCGATCAGAACGTCGAGCGCGAGACCGAAGTCCCCTTCGGGTGCCCGCCGAGCCGTACCCCCGCAACCGTGCAGGAACTGCGACACGGCCAGATGGGCGCCCGTCCGGCAAGCGCCCACCAGGCCGGTGGCGTCGAGCAGCCGCTGCAGGGCGGCGTCGAAGGCCCGGGCGTGCGGGCCGATGTTCGGGTACGCGGCGGTGAGCGGAGCCACCCAGGGATGCTCCGCCAACAGCCGTCGGTAGCCGCAGGCCAGCGCGCGCAGCCGGCCGGCCCAGCCGTCAGGGGCGGGACCGGAGGGAGCAGCCGGGTCCACCGCTCCGGTCTGCGGAAGCGGGAGCTCGCCCAGGGCGTGGTCCAGGGCGAGTTCGAGCAGGTCGTGCTTGGTGTCGACGTACCAGTACAGGGACATCGCGGTGACCCCGAGTCCGGCCGCGAGCCGCCGCATCGAGAACCGGGCCAACCCGTCGGCATCGAGCAGCCGTACGGTGGCGCCGGTGATCCGCTCCCGGTCGAGCCCGGAGGGCGCCTCGCTGCGGCGCCTGGCCGGTGCGGTCTGCCCGGCGGCCAGCCACACACTGCTCCGGGTCTTGCCGGGATCGGCCGCGGTCACCATGGAGGCACCCTCCTCACGACAGCTGGATCAGCCCGGAATGCCCGGTCCGCCCACTTGATGCTAGAGGGTGCCCCTCGCGCTCCGGCAGGTTCAGGACGGGTCGGACGCGCCGTTCAGGGGGGCGGTCAGGTCGTAGAAGGTGGCTCCCCCGAGCGTGACCGACCTGAAGTTGGCCGTGACCCAGTTCGTGATGGCGCTGCTGGTGCCACCGCCCGGGCCGCCGCGCATGACGGGCCCCTCCGCGCCGAGGCCCTCGCTCTGGCCGATGAAGTAGTGGATCTTCCCGGTGCGCACGTACTCCTTGAACCGGGCCAGCGTGGGCGACGGGTCGCTGCCGTTGAAGCCGCCGACCGGCATCACCGGCTCGCCGGAGGCCAGCTGGTAGCTCGCCGCGTTCTGGGCGCCGACGGCAGCTGCCGCCCAGGTGTACTGCTGTGCGTCCTTGCGCAGGGCCGACGTGGCCTCCGCTCCGGCCTTGGTCCCGTTCAGCAGGCCGCCGGGGCCGCCGCCGGAGTTCTGCGGACCGCGTGCACCGCGCCCGTCGCGACCATCGCGCCCGCCGGGAGCTCCCGGACCGCCTTGGCCGCCCTGACCGCCCTGCCCGCCCTGGCCGCCGGGGAACTGCTGGGGTCCGCCACCCTGCTGCCCCGGCTGCCCCTGCGGGCCCGGCTGCCCCTGCGGGCCCGGCTGCCCCTGCGGGAGAGAGCCCTGCGGCCCGCCCTGCGGGAAGGCGCCGGGCGGGAGTTCACCGCCGCCCATGAACCGCATGCCGCCCCGGCCGCCCGCTACCGCGGGTCCGGCGGTCACGATCGACCCTCCTCGCGTGGAGTCCACGGTGGTCAGGCAGTACGCGAGGGGGCCGGCCAGCGCCGCGCCCAACCCCAACGCCGCGGCGCCCAGCGCGAACCGGCGTCCGAACCGGGCCCCGAGGAGCAGTCCGACGGCCGCGGCCAGGCCGGCCGCAAGGACCGTCCAGCGCAGCCACGGCAGGTAGCCGGTCGAGCGGCCGAGCAGGACGTACGACCACCACGCGGTCAGGACGAGCGTGGCGGACAGGGTGAGCGCGGCGGCCCTGCTGCCCCGCTCCTCCCACAACATGGCCACGCCCATGCCGACCAGCGCGGCCACGAACGGCGCGAGCGCCACGGTGTAGTACTCGTGGAAGATGCCCTGCATGTAGCTGAAGACGAGGGCCGTGATCAGGAGGGCGCCGCCCCAGACCAGGAAGGCCGCCCGGGCCATGCCCTCAAGGGAGTCGGCGGCCCGAGGGGCCCGCCAGGTGATCACCAGTCCGGTGACGAGCATGATCAGGGCGGCCGGGAGCAGCCAGGAGATCTGCCCGCCGATGTTGGCCGAGAAGAGCCGGTCTATGCCGGTCTCTCCCCAGCCGCCACCAGGGCCGCCAGCCCGGCCCCCGGGGCCGTAGCCGCCACCGCCGATGCCACCGCCGACGCTGCCGGTCTCGTTGCCGTTGATCCGGCCGAGGCCGTTGTAGCCGAGGGTCAGTTCCAGGAAGGAGTTGGTCTGCGAACCACCGATGTACGGGCGGGAGGATGCGGGCCAGAGCTCCACGATCGCCACCCACCAGCCGCCGGCCACCACCATGGCGGCCCCGGCGAGCAGCAGTTGACCCAGCCGGCGGCGCAGCCGGGTGGGCGCGCAGACGGCGTACACCAGCGCGAGCGGCGGCAGGATGACGAACGCCTGGAGGGTCTTGGTGAGGAAGGCGAAGCCGACCGCGATGCCCGCCCAGACCAGCCACTTGGTGTGCGCCCCGTCGAGCGCGCGCAGGACGCAGTAGACGGTGACCGTCAGCAGCAGGGTCAGCAGCGCGTCCGGGTTGTTGAAGCGGAACATCAGGGCGGCGACCGGAGTGAGCGCGAAGACCGCGCCGCTGAGCAGCGCGGCCGCCGGCCCGAAGTGGCGGCGCACGGCGGCGTAGAGCACGGCGGTGGTGGCGACCCCCATCAGGGCCTGCGGGACGAGTATCTGCCAGCCGCCCAGCCCGAACGTCCGGACGGACAGGGCCATCGGCCACAGGGCGGCCGGTGGCTTGTCGACGGTGATGGAGTTCCCGGCGTCGGAGGAGCCGAAGAAGAACGCCTTCCAGCTCTCGCTGCCCGCCTGGACGGCAGCGGAGTAGAAGGAGTTGGCGTAACCGGAGGCACCCAGGTTCCACAGCAGCAGGACGGCGGTGGCCAGCAGGAGTGCCACGTACGCGGGACGCTCCCAGCGGGGGCGCGGCCCGGACGTGGCGCCCGCCGGCGTGCCGGTCGTGCCCGCGGCGCTCGGGGCGCCCTGGGCTCTTGGGGTCCGTTCCGGGAACGGGGAATCCATGGGTGGTACGGCCGTGGTCATCGGGTGTCGTCCTTCGCTGGAGTGGTGCGCCGCTCGGGGAAGACCCAGGCGCGGAAGAGCAGGAACCTCAGCACGGTCGCGGCGAGGTTGGCCGTGATCAGCACGGCCAGTTCGGTGCCGTGTGAGGGATGGGGCGTTGCGGCGCCGAGGGCGGCGAGCGAGCCGCTGGTCAGGGCCAACCCGACGCCGAACACCACGAGCCCCTGGGCCTGGTGGCGCACGGCCCGGTCGCGCCCGCGGACCCCGAAGGTGAGCCGGCGGTTGGCGGCCGTGTTGGCGACGGCGGAGACCAGCAGGGCGCCGGCGTTGGCGAGCTGGGGCCCGGTGCCGAGCCGGAGCACGGAGTACAGGGCAAGGTAGGCGAGGGTGGACAGCACTCCGATGACGCAGAAGCCGAGGAGCTGGCGGGCCAGCCCGCGCGGCACGCCCGGCAGGGCGCCGCGGTCGCGCGGGTCGTCACCGAAGGGGCGGGCGAGCCGGTCGAGCGGCAGCGCGCCGACGGCCAGGGCCCGACCCACCCGCCAGACGCCCTTGAGGTCCTCGGTGGCGGTCTTCACGATGTGGACGGTGGAGTCCGGGTCGTCCACCCAGTCCACCGGCACTTCGTGGATGCGCAGCCCCGCCCGCTCGGCCAGCACCAGCATCTCGGTGTCGAAGAACCAGCCCGAGTCCTCCACCAGCGGCAGCAGCCGTTCGGCGACCTCCCGGCGGATGGCCTTGAACCCGCACTGGGCATCGCTGAAGCGGGCGGCGAGGGAGGAGCGCAGGAGCAGGTTGTAGGCGCGGGAGACGAACTCCCGCTTGGCGCCGCGCACCACGCGCGAGGAGCGGGCGAGGCGGGTGCCGATGGCGAGGTCGGAGTGCCCGGAGATGAGCGGGGCGACCAGGGGCAGCAGCGCGTTGAGGTCGGTGGACAGGTCCACGTCCATGTACGCGAGGACGGGCGCCTCGGAGCGGGACCAGACGGTGCGCAGGGCACGCCCGCGGCCCTTCTCCTCCAGCCGGGTGCTGCGTACGCCGTCGACGGAGGCGGCGAGGGCAGCCGCGACCTCGGGGGTGCGGTCGGTGCTCGCGTTGTCGGCGATCGTGATGCGGAAGGGGTACGGGAACGTGCGGGTGAGGTGGTCGTGGAGCCGGCGCACGCAAGGGCCGAGGTCCTTCTCCTCGTTGAAGACCGGGACCACCACGTCGAGTACGGGCTCACCGGGCGCGGGCGCGAGGTGCGCCCGGGCCGGAAGGGCGCCGGAGGAGGTGTCGGTTCGCATGTACCGACCCTCGCCGGGCTGGCTGTCACCGCTGTGTGGTGAGCCTGTGCCCCGTCTGTGAGTCCGGGGGCGGGACCGTCACCGAGCTCGTACGCGAGCCGCTGCGCGGGGCCGTCGACCGGTCCGCCCCCGCGTCCCTCCCCGCGTCCCTTCCCGCCTCCGTCCTCGGGTCCGTCCCCGCCTCCGTCCTCGGGTCCGTCCCCGCGTCCGTCCTGGGGTACGTCGTTCCCCAGGGCGTGGCGAGCGGGAGGCGGACCTCGAAGCAGGTGCGCCCCGGCTCGCTCCGTACCTCGACCCGTCCGCCGTGCGCCGTCACCACGGCCTCGACGATGGCGAGGCCGAGGCCGGTGGAGCCCGCGGAGCGGGAGCGCGAGGCGTCGCCGCGTGCGAACCGCTCGAAGACGTGGGGGAGCAGAGCGGCCGGAATGCCCGGCCCGTCGTCCTCGATCCGCAGCCGGACGACCGGTTCTCCTCCCCCGGCCGCCGCTGGGGGCGCCCCCAACGCAACCTTGGCGGTGACGGTGGTGCCGGGCGGGGTGTGCGTACGGGCATTGGCCAGCAGGTTGACGAGAACCTGCTGGATCCGGGCCGGGTCGGCGCGGACGGGCGCGGGCTCGTCGGGCAGTTCGAGGCGCCAGTGGTGCTCGGGGCCGGCGGCCCGGGCATCGCTGACGGCGTCGACGACGAGCGGCGCGAGGTCGATCTCGGTGACGGCGCAGGAGAGCGGACGGCCGGCGTCGAGCCGGGCCAGCAGCAACAGGTCCTCGACGAGGCCCGTCATCCGGGTCGCCTCGGACTCGATGCGCCCCAGGGCGTGCCGGGTGTCGGGACCCGGCTCTTCCCGGCCCCGGCGGGTGAGTTCGGCGTACCCGCGGATGGAGGCCAGGGGCGTGCGCAGCTCGTGGCTGGCGTCCGCGACGAACTGGCGGACCCGTGTCTCGCTCTGCTGGCGGGCCGTGAGGGCGGAGGAGACGTGCCCGAGCATCCGGTTGAGGGCCGCGCCGACCTGTCCCACCTCGGTACGGGGGTCGGCCTCGGCGTCGGGGACCCGCTCGTGGAGGGCGGGTTCGCCGCTGTGCAGGGGGAGTTCGGAGACCCGGGTGGCGGTGGCGGCCACCCGGCGCAGCGGGCGTAGGGCCACCCCGACCAGGGCCTGTCCGGCGAGGGAGGCCGCGATCAGCCCGGCGAGGGTGACGGAGACCTCCACGGCTACCAGGGTGCTCACGGTGGAGTCGACCTCGGCGAGCGGGAAGCCGAGGATCAGGCTGCCGTCGGGAGCGGTCAGCACCCGGTACGCGCCGAGGCCCGGCAGATCCAGGTTCGCCGGGCCGGGCCGTTCGTGGGCGGTGGCATTGCGGGCGGCGGCCTTGCGGGCGGCCCGCGTCAGGACGTCGGTCTGCGCCGCGGTGAGGGGTTGGCTGATGTCCCGGCCGGGCCCGCCGACGGCGGCGCTGCGGGCCGTGTCGACGACCTTGCCGTCGGCGTCGAACCGGATCCCCGCGGCGCCCAGCGGGGATCCGGGGGCCAGGACGAAGCCGATGGCCTTGTCCCGCGCCGCCTTGCCCGCTCCGGGGCTCCAGGGGGCCATCCGTACGGAGGTGGTCAGCTGTTCGTCGAGCTTGTCGACGAGGTACGAGCGCAGTGCGAGGGTGGTGACCGTCCCGATGGCCGCACCGACCACGGCGATCAGGGCCACCGCCGATACGACGAGCCGGGCCCGCAGGGACCAGGAGCGGGCGGCGCGGGTTCGGGAGCGGCCGGGCATGCGGGAGCGGCCGGCGCGAAGCGGCCTCGGCGGGCGGAGTGCCACTACTCGGCCGGCTTGATCAGATAGCCGGCGCCGCGTCGCGTGTGGATCATCGGCGGGAGGCCGGGGCCGCTCTCCAGCTTCCGCCGCAGGTAGGAGATGTACAGCTCGACCACGTTGGCCTGGCCGCCGAAGTCGTACGACCACACCCGGTCCAGGATCTGCGCCTTGCTCAGCACCCGCCGCGGGTTGCGCATCAGGTAGCGCAGCAGCTCGAACTCGGTCGCGGTCAGGTGGATCTCCCGGCCGCCCCGGGACACCTCGTGGCTGTCCTCGTCGAGCTGCAGGTCACCGACGGCCAGGACGGAGCTCCCGCGCGCGGCCTGGGCCGCCCCCGAGCGGCGGACCAGGCCGCGCAGCCGGGCGACGACCTCCTCCAGGCTGAACGGCTTGGTGACGTAGTCGTCACCGCCCGCCGTCAGGCCCGCGATCCGGTCCTCCACGGAGTCCTTGGCGGTCAGGAACAGCACCGGGAGCTGCGGGATCTCCCGGCGCAGCTGTCCCAGGACGGCGAGTCCGTCCATGTCCGGGAGCATGACGTCGAGGACCACCACGTCCGGCCGGAACTCCCGTGCGGCCCGCACCGCGCCGGCCCCGTCGCCCGCGCTGCGGACTTCGCAGCCCTCGTAGCGCAGGGCCATGGAAAGCAGCTCGGAGAGCGAAGCCTCGTCGTCGACGACGAGCACCCGGCAGGGGCCGCCGTCGGGCCGGACGAGGGCCGTGGGGTTGCTGGTGGACGTGGACGCTGGGGAGGTGGTCGTCGCAGTCATGCGACCACGCTGGCCGCGGCCTCTGAGAGCGTTCTTGTCCCTACCTGTGAATTTCCTGAGAAACCCCGGTGGACCGCTCAGGCCAGGCCGAACAGCCGGGCGCCGTTGTCGTGGCAGACCGCGCGCAGCCAATCGTCGCCGAGGCCGAGCCCTTCCAGGACCTCGATCTGGTGCTCGTACGGATAGGGGATGTTCGGGAAGTCGGTGCCGAGCAGGATGCGGTCGCCCAGGTCCGCGAGCCGCCCGAGCTCGCCGGGCGGGAAGCGGCTGAACTGCTCGGAGAAGGCGGTGAAGGCCATGGTGGTGTCGAGGCACACCCGGGCGTGGCGGTCTGCGAGGTCCAGGAAGTCGGTGTACTCGGGCATGCCCATGTGCGCGACGACCAGCGGCAGCCGGGGGTGGCGGGCCAGCAGCCGGGCGATCGGCTCGGGTCCGGTGTGCTTGCCCGGGACCGGCCCCGACCCGCAGTGGATGACGGTGGGGATGCCAGCCTCGGCGAGCAGCCCCCAGACCGGGTCGAGCAGGTCGTCGTTCGGGTCGTACCCGCCGACCTGGAGGTGCGCCTTGAAGACCCGGGCCCCGGCCTCGACGGCCTGGTGGACGTACCCCGAGACCCCGTCCTCCGGGAAGAAGGTCGCGGTGTGCAGGCAGTCGGGGGTGCGGGCGGCGAAGTCGGCGGACCAGGAGTTGAGCCAGGCGGCCATCGCCGGCTTGTGCGGGTAGAGCATGGAGGTGAAGGCCCGGACCCCGAACTCCCGCAGGAGCGCGACCCGCTGCTCCTCCTCGTGCCGGTAGGTGATGGGCCACTCGACACCGGTCAGCGGTCCGACCGCGTCGAAGTAGTCCCACACCTTGTCCAGGACCCGCTCGGGCATGAAGTGGGTGTGGACGTCCACCAGCCCGGGCAACCCGAGCCGTTCGCGGAAGGCGCGGACCGCCTCAGCCGTTGCGGGCAAAGCCGTGGCTCCGCTCGACGGTGGCGACGTGCAGCGTGTAGCTCTCGTACCAGTCGGCGCGGCCCTGCTTCATGGCCGCCTGGTGCTCCAGGTCCTGCCGCCACACGGCGAGGGACTCGTGATCGCGGAAGTAGGCGACGGTGATGCCGAGGCCGCCGGGCGTCTGGGCGGCCTCGTAGCCGAGGAGGCCGGGATTCTCCTCGACGATCGCGGCCATCCGGAACAGGGTCTCCAGGTAACCGCTGTCGTCGGGGGTGCGGACATTGCTGAAAACCGCCATCACGTAAGGAGGTTCGAAGGCCGGTACGGGCTGGATGCTCATGCCCACCACCCTCGGTGGCAGCCCCCTGGCGTGTCCACCGCAAAGCGGCCCGAGTGCCCAAAGGGATCCAAGTTTTGACCTTAGGAGTCCTTTGCGCGTGCGGCGGGCGGGCGCCGTGGTCAGAACAGCCCGTCCTGGCCGTCCTGGCCGTGGCCGTCCTGGCCAGCCCGGCTGCCCGGGGCGGCGAGGGGTGGAAGGTCGGCGGACGGCACGTCGGTCGTGGCGTCCGCAGCGGGGGCGACGAGTTCCCACCCGGCCAGCAGGCGCGTGTCCACCACGAGCCCGTCCGCGAGGTGCAGGTCGGGACCGGCCGCGCCGACGAGGTGCCCGACGACGGCCCCACCGGGGACCATTTCGGTGATCACCCGGGTGGGGGCGGGCAGTCCGTCCAGTGCGAACGGCCGGGCGTGATCGGTGACTTCACACCCCAGTGGCTCCAGCGACTCCGGCCATCCCGACAGCTCCACGGCCCGGGCGTGCAGCTCGGCGACCTCCCCGGCCCGCTCGACCGCCGCCGGCAGGTGCCCGCGTACGGCGCGCTTACGGGCGTACGCGATCCGGTCCGGCACCCCGAGGGCGGCCCGCAGCAGCTCCTCGGTACGGCGCGTGGCCATCAGCGGGCCGCGGCCCAGCCAGGTCCAGGTCACCGCCCCCTGCTCCAGCAGCCGGGCCGGCCCGCGCTCCTCGGCGGTGATGCCGACCTTGACCATGCCGGGCCCGAACCAGGCGAGGTAGACGCGATAGGGGCGCGGATCGGCGGCGTTGGTGTCGGCGGCCACCGAGAACGACCGGTCCAGGCGGGCGCAGTCGGGGCACTGGGCGTTCCCGCTCCGGGCGGGCACGGCGGCGGATGTGGGGCACACGGTCCGCTTCCCGGCCCGTCGTACGCCGAGGCAGAGCCGCTCGCCCCGGGCCGCGAAGGCCAGCCGCTGCCCGTGGACGAGCAGGCTGCTGCGCTCGCCGCGCCCATCGGCACACCACCCGATGGCGGGGCGGCCGTCGTTCCACCGGATCCCCGTACACCGCCAGGTCACAGCGGGAGGGGCCGTTCGAAGAAGGTGTCCAGGACGACGGTGGCGTGCGTACCGCTGACCCCGTCGATGGCGTAGAGGCGGCGCAGCACGTCCTGCAACTGTTCGGTCGTGGCCGTGCGCACCTTCACCAGGACCGAGGCGCTCCCCGCGATGACATGCGCCTCCTGGATCTCGGCGATGGCCTCGAAGGCGGCTCGCGAATCCCCCATCCAGGCGGTGGAATCGACCATCACGTAGGCGAGCACGCCGCTCCCGACGGCGGCGGGATCCACCTCGACCGTGGTCCGTCGGATGACCCCGCGCTCGCGCAGCTTGCGCACCCGCTCGTGCGTGGCCCCGGCCGAGAGCCCGACGGCCGCGCCGAGTGCGGCGTACGACTGGCCCGCGTCCTGCTGCAGACGCAGGACGAGCGCCCGGTCGATGTCGTCCACGCGATCTTCCTCCCACACTCACGCACCCCACGGAATCCCTTGCGCAGACGGTACATGATCCTGCAATGTCACCACTGGGCCGAACAGCATTCGGCTTCCCACTTTGCTGGGGAAATGATGTCTTCCTAGCTGATCTCAATCTGTATGAGATTCTGGACGAACGGTTCCGCACCGGGCACTACGCCAACGGCGACGCGCGACTCGACCGGCTCTACGACGACTGCCGCTGGGCAGAGGGTCCGCTCTACCTGCCGGCCTGGCGGCAGCTCGCGTGGAGCGACATCCCCAACGACCGGATGCCGCGCTGGGACGAGGCGACGGGCTCGGTCTCGGCCTTCCGCTCCCCGGCCGACCATTCCAACGGCAACACCCTGGACCGCGAAGGCCGCCCGATCACCTGCGAGCAGGGCAACCGGCGCGTCACCCGCACCGAACCGGACGGCACCCTCACGGACATCGCGGACCGCTTCGACGGGAAGCGGCTCAACAGCCCGAACGACGCGGTGGTGCGCTCGGACGGCTCGATCTGGTTCTCCGACCCGGACTTCGGCATCACCAGCGACTACGAGGGTCACCGCGCACCGAGCGAGATCTGCGCCTGCCACCTCTACCGCGCCGACCCGGCGACCGGGCAGGTGCGCCTCGTCGCGGACGGCTTCCTCGGCCCGAACGGCCTGGTCCTCTCTCCGGACGAGAGTGAGCTGTACGCGGCGGACACCCGGGCGGGCCACATCCGCGCCTTCAAGGTCGCCCCGGACGGCACCCTGCCGCCAGGCCCGCCCGCCCCTGGTTTCGTGACATACGCGAGAGGCCCTCAGGATTTCTCCTGAGGGCCTCTCGCTTGCTGTGCACTCGGCAGGATTCGAACCTGCAACCTTCTGATCCGTAGCTCTAGCAAGACCGGTCAACGACGGTCATACCGGCTGCTTCACGGCCTCGCCGGGGTACTGGCGGTCGGTGGCGGTTCCGGTGGCTGCGGTACGAGGCTGCTGTACCGCAGACCCTGAGGGCCCCGACTCACGTCGGGGTCCTGGGATGGTCAGCCGGCGTAGTCGTGGTGGTCGCGGGGGTCGTAGCCGTGGTTGCAGGCGGGGCAGAGGGTGAGGTCCTCGGGGTCGTCGGAGTACCGGTTGGGGATGATGCCGCCGTCGCACCTGCGGGGGAGCGGTTTGCGATGTGCTCTCGAGCCACATCATCAAGTGCCCCAAGCAGTTTCGTCCCAAGATCTGGGCGCCCTGTATACGTGCCGATGATTCCCTGGCCTTGCAGTCGCGTACGGAGGTCATCTACCTGACGAATATCGTCGCCGTAGTGCAACGCATCGCCCACGGAAATCTTCCGCTTGCAGAAATATGCCATAACCCGCTTGTTTACTGCGCGGAACCTGTCGATCTCGTGTTCTGTCCCCGATGTGCCGTCCATCGCCCCTCCATACTTCATCCAGAAGAGGGCGATACATGCGTAAGAAGCATCGATCAGCCGCTGATCGATGGCCACTTGACCAGGAGTCCTCAGGTCCGGGAACACATGGGTCTCCCAGGCGATCGGGATGAAGGCGACATTGTTTTGCTGTGAACTTTTTCTAGCGTTCCATTCGGCCAGGACCACTCGAACAAATTCTCGCTCGAGGACATCTCCTGGAGATGCAATGAAGATCGGCAGAATCTCGGCGTTGAACATAACAAAAGTTTCACGCCTACCACCATCTGCTGCCACTTGAGTTACGCCATTTGCCTCCGGCGTCAGCCACAGCGTGCCCTGCTGTCATCCCGTCTGCCGTCGTCCCACACGGAGTGGTAGCAGGGCAGTCGCCAGGGGCCCAGGTGGAGCGCCCTGCTGGACGAACGACCTGGGCCCCTGGTGGCTGGTCTGCTACGGCTTGTCCTGGGACGACGGCAGGCGGGATGACAGCCCACCCCGAACCACAACGCATCCGCGGCCGCACGACTGGCCCCCGCCATCCCGGAGCCGGAGCGCCCCCGCCGGAGGCATGTCGGTGAGGGATGGAATCGACGGCCGGTCGGGGCTCGACTCATGCCCTTGGGCCCATCCCACTCGCAGGGGCGGGCGTCGGCGCAGCGGGGGCGGAGCGGGCCGAAGGCAGGAGCGTCGCCCCGAGCGGAGCCGGGAAGCCCGCCCGGCGGAGCGGAGCGCAGCCGGGTGCTTGATGAGGTAGAGAAACCTGTAACAGCTCGCTCTGTCACCGGCGGTCTTGCCGACCTGGCCACCAGGTGTTGGCATATGTGTGGGGACGGCACGCAGGGGGGCGACTGATGAGCGATCTGACGGTGCATTCGTGGAAGAGGCATGGCAGGGACCGGCTCTATGTGAACCTGCCGGACGGAACAGCTGTCGCCTGGGCGGATCGAGCGACCAAGACCGTGACGATCAAGATTCGGAAGTACCAGGACGAAGCTCTGGCTCTTCTCCGGCGTCACCTTGGGGAGGGGCTCACCGTCAGCTCCACCCCTTCGCCCACTCGCGCGCCCCGCCCCGCAGCTCCTTCTCGGCAGCCTGGACAACCCGGTCACGCAACCCCGAAACACCGACCCGAACGGCCGGCGTCTCTCCCACCCCTCAGCCCCAGTGAGGACCTGGCGAGGAACCGGCCCGGCTCCCGAGTCGTCGGGATGATCGCCGAGCGAGGTCCGTCGACCGTTCAACGGCTGAAGGCGAAGTTACTGCGACAGTCCTCGGATTGGGACAGCTGGTACGCGGGCCTGGAAGGTGAGCGACGGGTGGGACGCGAGCTGGAACGCCTGTCCCCACTCGGTTGGCGGGTGCTTCACGGCATCGAGAAGAGCAACGGCGGCGACATCGACCACCTGCTGATCGGCGCTGGCGGCGTGTTCAGCATCAACACCAAGAACCATCAGGGTTCCTCGGTCTGGATCGGCGACTCGATGGCCAAAGTCAACGGTGGGCCGCCACGCCCGTACGCTGCGGCAAGCCAGGCTGAGGCGGACTTTGTGCGGAGGGTGCTGGCGCGGTACTGCGCCTTCGAGGTGCCTGTCGAACCGGTCCTTGTCTTCGTCGGCATCACGTCACTGACTCGGGCAGCGACGCAGTACACCGTTCGCATCTACCAGGAACGGGAGGTGGCGGCTCTGGGTCCGCTCGCCGGAAAGCTCACTCCGGAGCAGGTGGAGCACGTGCATAGCGTCGCTCGTCACCGACGCGTCTGGCTCCGAGCCTGACCCGGCGCATCGGGCAGGAGGCGACCTGTGAAGCCTTGCCGGCACAGTCGCTCGTAAGCCTCGGCCACGCCGTCCGGGACGTGCTGGCTGATCATGAAGCCCTGTTCCGGGTAGACCAGCAGCCGTTGCAGCGCGCCGACCAGCATGTCGATGACCAAGCGGGCATCACCGATGGAGTCGACGTACTCGTCCAGTGTCATCGGGCTGGAAGCGCTGACGATCTCGACTCCGGGCCAGAGCTTCCGCGCCGTGGCGTACGCGCGCCGCTCCTCGTACGGCTTGCTGATCAGCAGCACAGAGGAGACGTCGACACCAGCCTCTTGAAGCAGTTCTCGACTGAAGCGGATGTTCTCGCCCGTGTTCCGAGCGCGCGGCTCCACGAGCACGGCTGAGCTGGGCACCCCAAGCTCCAACGCCCGCTCGCGGTAGTGAACGGCCTCACCGCGGGGCATCCGTTCGCGCGTCGTCGGGCTGGTGGCTCCGGTGAATACGAGCAAGGGAGCCATGCCGCGCCTGTACAGGTCGACCGCAGTGTCGGCCACCCCCAAGTCGTGGCTACCGAGCCCGATCGCGACCGAGCACGGATGCGGAGCATGGCCCATCTGGTGGTAGTCCCAGAGGAGCCGGGTGTCAGCCCAATCCTGTGTCGAGATCACTCTTGGCCTTCCCTGTCTTTCGCCGAGTCCGGCACCTTGAAGTCGTACTCCCAGGCGAAGCGCGAGGCGGCATGCACCCCGATGGCGAATTCGACCACGGTGCCGTCGGCCGTGTAGGTCGTCCGGTGCAGCTCGACCACCGGTTCGCCTGGCGGGAGCTGCAAGAGCTTCACCTCGTCGGATGTGGGCGTACGGGCAAAGATCCGCTCCTTCATGTGGTCGATCTCGTAGCCCGCGTCGTACAGCACGCGAAATCCGCCGCCACGGCCGGCCGGACCGGGCGTCGGATCCACCAGACGGGTGCCTTCGACGTGCTCGGGCCGGTAATAGCTGGTCAGCGTGTGCGTCGGCTGGTCGCCCTCCTTCACCAGTCGTGCGCGTGCGTAGACCTGGGCGCCTGCCGGTAGCCCGTGTGCAGCCGCCGCCTCGGGTGGCGCGTCAACGAGGCTGACCGACTGGGTCTGCTCGTTCCGACGGTACGCCCGCCCTGAGGCCACGCGGTCCGCGATGAACGCCACCTCGTCCCCATCACGCCACTTGGCCTTGTCGTATCGGGCGATGCCAAGTCTCTTGAGCGGAACTTGCTGTCGCACGACAGTGCCGTGGCCCCGGGACGAGGTGACCAGGCCCTCCGCTTCAAGCGCCTTGTAGGCGGCGTGGACGGTGGCCTTAGAACCCTCGCCAGCGTCGACCAGCTCTCTGATGTGCGGCAACTGCTGGCCTGGAGCGTAGTCACCCCTTCTGATCTGATCAGCCAGCTTGTCGGCCAGCTCTCGCCACTTGGGCGCCATCTCGAACTCCTCTCTCAGGAAGCAAGTCAAACACAGTCCTAGGACTGTTGACAGTCCTAGGACTGTGGGCCACTATCTCTTCAGGCGCTCGCAGTCCTAGGACAGCGAGGCTTAGTGGTCCTCTTTGGGCTGCTCCCACAACGCTGGAGGTACTGATGCCGTCGTTCAAGGTGGACACGTCGACTGCTGTGGTGTTCGTGGCCACGGCCCCGACCCCCAAGCTCGTGAGCAAGCAGACCGGTGAGCGGGCGATGGACCGGGAGACCGGCGCCGGTCTGTCCACGGTGGGCCTGCTGATCTCGGACGAGGGGGAGGGCAACCTCTACCAGGTGACCGTGCCGGAGACCGGGCTTCCCGAGGGCCTGATGCCGGGTATGCCCGTCTCGGTGATCGGACTGAAGGCGCGGGACTGGGAGAACACATTCAACGGCCAGACCCGGCACGGCATCTCGTTCCGCGCCGTCGCCCTCACGGTCGGGGTCTGACCATGGCCGACCTGTCGACGTTATGGGAGGTCGCCCTCCCTCTCGCCGGGGCCGGAGGTGGTCTCCGGTACGCGAAGGCTCGTGCGCCGCGCGTGTACTGGTCGCTGGTCGGGCTGCCGGTGACACGGGTGCGGTTCGCGGTGACCTACCGCTCCACGATGGACGTGTGCGGGCTGACGGTGCAGCCGTCCCGCCTGCGGGCGTTCCTGGCACGCAACATCGCCCGCCGCCCTGATGTGCAGCCCGTCCCGCCGAAGATCCGCCGTGTCCGGGGTTCGCTGACCGGGATGCGGGTCACGCTCCGCCTGCCCGCTGGTCTGGAGCCTGCCGACGTGATGGCGGCCTCCGAACGGCTGCGGCACGCCTGGGGCGTCCATGCCGTCAACGTGGTGGAGATCAGGCCCGGGTTCGTCGAGCTGCGTATGACCGGCTACGACGTGCTGCAGCGGGTGAGGATGCCGCGCCGGTACCCGTCTGGGCCGATGACCGTTCCTGTCGCGCTGCGGGAGGACGGTACGGCGTTCGTCCGGGACTATCTGAAGGTCCCGCACGCGCTGACGCTCGGGGCCAACCAATCGGGCAAGTCGATGTACCAGCGCAACCTGGTCGCGGGCCTCGCCCGTTTGCCGGTCGCCCTGGTCGGGATCGACTGCAAGCGCGGCGTTGAACAGCGCGGTTACGCGCCCCGGCTGTCGGCGCTCGCCGTGACACCGGAGACGGCGTCCGGACTGTTGGATGCGCTGGTCGAGGAGATGGAAGAGCGCTTCGACCTACTGAGCGACCACGGGGCTGCCGATGTGTGGGCGCTGCCCGAGGACGTTCGGCCGGTGCCGGTCGTGGTCTTGGTCGACGAGGTCGCGGAGCTGTTCCTCGTGGCCAGTAGGAAGGACGAGGACCGCCGGGACCGGATGGTCACGCAGCTGATCCGTCTCGGGCAGATGGCTCGCGCGGCCGGCATGTACCTGGAGATCTGCGGGCAGCGCTTCGGCTCCGAACTCGGCAAGGGCGCCACCACGCTCCGCGCCCAGCTCACCGGCCGTGTCGTCCACCGGGTCAACGACAAGCAGACCGCCGACATGGGCCTGGGTGACATCGCCCCCGATGCGGTCGCGGTCGTTACGACGATCCCCTCCGACCAGCCCGGTGTCGCGGTGGCCGGAGACTCCTCCGGCGGCTGGTCCCGCATCCGTACGCCCGAGTTGAGCGCGGCCGAGGCTGCCGCGACCTGCGCCGCGTACGCGCACCTGACGCCGTACGTTCCGGCCCTCGCCCCCTACCAGCCGCTCGTCGCCACCCCCGGCCCCTCTGGGCCCGTCCCGCTGGTCAAGCCGACTCCGGCGACGCCGTAGCGGCCCTCTCCCCTCGGTTGGCGTGACCGTCTCACGCCAAGTCCCTACCCGACCCATGCCTGAAACGAGATCGGAAGGGAGGCGGACAACCATGGCACGCTCCATCCGACTGGACGCCGTGCTGGTCCAGGCCGTCATCGCCGGTGCCCTGTCCTTCGCCCACCTGCATGACCTTGCCGCGGCTGCCGGACAGGACGGCTGGAAGGCCTGGGCCTACCCGGTCAGCGTTGACCTGCTGCTGGTCGCCGCATGGCGCCGGATGCGCACGAACGCGGAGAACCGTGATGCCTGGCTCTGGTTCGCCATCGCCCTCATCGCATCGCTCGGCGCCAACGTCGCCACCGCCGGACTACTCGACCTGCACAACGTCCCGCCCTGGCTGCGCATCCTCGTCGCGGGCTGGCCCGCCCTCGCCTTCCTCGGCGGCACGCTCCTCGCCCATGCACCCGCACCGGCGCCGGAGCCCACGGACCCGCCGTACGTCGAGTCCGCGCCGGATCTGACCGTCGAACGCGAAGCGGATCCGGCGCCTGAGCTGCCCCCGGCCGAGCCTGTCTCGGAGGACGTTCCGCCGGAACCTGCTCCCGCTACGCCGGCCGTGCCGGTTCCGCCCGCGCTGCTCGACCACGCCAGAAAGATCGCGAACGCCCACCGTGCACAGACCGGCGCCCCGATCGATCCGGAAACCCTGCGAAGCCGTCTGGGCGTACCCGCTGCCCTGGCGGACTCGATCGCCCTCCAACTCGCCTGACACGAATGGAGACAGACCCCATGCGCCCGAACCGCTTCTACCAGGTCATCCGCTTTGGCCCTGTGAGGGTCGGAAGCTACAGCGATGGCCGGGGCCGCACCTTTCACACCGCCGTGTGCACCGCGCCCGGCTGCGACTTCTCCGCCGACTACCGCGGTCGCGCCGCCGCCGAACTCGCCGCCCGTACCCACCGCTGCAACCCGCGCTGACCGCGAAGGAGATCACTCCATGGACGTCCCGCTCTGGCTCGCCCTGATCGCCGTCGGTGTCCTCGGCTACAAGCTCGTCCGCCCGCCGCTGTGGCTCGTCGCGGTGATCCTCCTCGGCGGATACCTCCTCGCCGGCAGTGTCCTGGCCCCGCTCCTCGACCCGCTCACCAAGTAGGGAGATCAGCAATGTTCCGACCGCGTATCCCGGTCAACCCGCTCCCGACCGGCATCGTCGCACCACTCGTCTCGCCCGTCCCCACGCCCGGCGTCATGCGCCACCAGGCGCCTACCCCGACCACCGGCGGTTCCGACACTTCGGCCGCCGCCTCGACCGCCACGCCCCGCACCACCATCCAGCTCACCCCCGCCAGCGCGGTCGCCCTCGCCGCGGGCGGTGGCGCCGTGGTCCTGGTCGTCGGCGCCGTCCTGGTCTCCATGCTCCTCGCCGTCGCCATCACCGGCGTCTCGGTCGCCGTGATCGCCGTGGTCCTGCGCCTGCTCGTCAAAGACCTCCAGAAGGGCCGGTGACCTCATGGATACGCACGTCATCGCTGCGGGCTTACCGGCCCTGGGCTGGGCCCTGCACGGCGGCTTCCTCCAGAGCCGCTTGGCCACCGCCCGCCGCGACCCCTTGACCGGCCTGCACACCCGCGCCGGATGGACCGCCCGAGCCGAACGCCTTATCGCCAAGCACCCATGTGCGTTCGTGCTCCTGGTCGACCTGGACAACTTCAAGGCCATCAACGACACCCACGGCCACGCCGCCGGAGACGCCGTCCTCACCGCCACGGCACAGCGGCTGAGCAGCTGGTGCGGACGCAACGGCATCGCGGCCCGCCTCGGCGGAGACGAATTCGCCGCCGCCATCGCCAACCTCGGCGCCGCCAACCTCTTCGACCTCTGGTCCGCGCTGGACACCCCGGTCACGCACAACGGCCACGTCGTGCCGGTCTCCGCGTCGGTCGGCGGCTGCATCCCCCACAAGCTGCCCGTTCCGACCCTCACCGACGCCCTGTCCGCTGCTGACGCAGAGATGTACGCGGCCAAGGGCCACGGCAGGCGCAACACACGCTAAGCGGCCCCCGGGGCGGCCTCGGTCGCCAAACTTCCGCCGCCCCGGGCGCCTGAACCCACTCCAGATCCAACGGACCCGAAAGGGAGACCTCATCATGCCCGGAACCCCCGTCATCTCGCGCGTCTGCCGCGACTGCGACGGCTTCGCCACCGCCACCATCACCACCGGCGTCCGTACCCCCGACGGCACCAAGGCCACGATCAGCGTCCACTGCCCGGCCTGCCGGGGCCTTGGCCGTACCGTCCCCGCCGCCCTCGTCCGCGTCGGCAGGTGAGCGCCATGAAGAACCTCGCGCCCACAAGCGACGCGCCCGGGCTGCACGTCAGCAAGCCCTCCCCGTCCGAGCCCGCCACCGCCTCCGCCGTCTGCCACTGCGGCGCTTCCGCCACCGCCAAGGGAGACATCCAGGTCGGCGCCCTGGTGGCCGGTTGGACTGCCAACCACGGCACTGCCCACGGGAAGTGAGCACGTGACCGACACCGCCACTGCGGCGGGCCTGGACCCGGCCACCTTGAGCGACCTGCTCCGGGTGGCCGGGGCCCCCGGCTTCGACCGCCTCCACGAACAGATCCGCCGCACCGGGGGATGCGCCGCCCCGATCCGGCTCACCGGCGGGACCAAGCTCCTCGACCCGGCCACACGGACCGTCCTCCACGCCTACAACACCGACGCCGAACCCGGCGGCGTCCTCCGCGTCGCCTGCGGCAACCGCCGCGCCTCCCGCTGCCCCGCCTGCGCCTGGACGTACGCAGGCGACACCTACCACCTGATCCGCGCCGGCCTGGTCGGAGACCCGGCCAAGGGAACGCCCGAAACGATCCGGGATCACCCCCGCGTGTTCGCCACCCTGACCGCCCCCTCTTTCGGGCCGGTCCACAACCGCCTCGGCACCCGCCCCTGTCGCTGCGGCGTCCGCCACCCCGAGGACGCTCCCGAACTGGGTACAGCGCTCGACCCGGATGCGTACGACTACGCGGGGGCGGTGCTGTGGAACAACCACGCCTCGGAGCTGTGGCGCTACTTCACGATCTACTTCCGCCGGGAGATCGCCCGTCGCGCCGGCCTGACGCAGAAGGCCGCTCGTGAGCAATCCCGCGTCTCCTTCGGCAAGGTCGCGGAGTACCAGAAGCGCGGGGCCGTGCACTTCCACGCCGTGATCCGCTTCGACGGACCGGACGGGCCCGACAGCCCGCCACCTGCGTGGGCCACCCTCGACCTGCTCACCGACGCCATCCGGGCCGCCGCCGCCCGCGTCCGCATCGTCGTACCCGCCAGCCCGGAGCACGGTTTCGCCAACGACTGGGACTTGCGGTGGGGCGAGCAGATCGACGTGCAGCCCATCGGCGCCTTCGGCAACGGGGAAGAGCTGACGGAACAGGCGGTCGCCTCCTACGTAGCCAAGTACGCCACCAAAGCCGCCGAGACGACCGGCACCGTGGACCACCCCGTGGGCAACAAGGAAGCGCTCGTCCTCCTCGGCGTGCCCGACCACCCCCGGCGCCTCATGGAAGCCTGCATGGATCTCGACCGGGCCTACCCGGACCGGCGCCTGCGGGCCTGGGCTCACATGCTCGGCTTCCGCGGCCACTTCTCCACCAAGTCCCGCCGCTACTCGACCACCCTCGGCGCCTTACGCCAAGTCCGCGCCGACTACCGCGCCGCACAACAACGCGCCTCCCTCGGCCTGCCCGACCCCGACGACCACCCGGAATCCACCGCCCTCGTCGTCGCCCACTGGTCCTACGCCGGCCACGGCTCCACCCCCGGTGAGTCCTGGCTCGCCGCCAACGTCCGACGGGACCTCCAGCACAACCGCGAACACGCCCGCGAGGTGCGGGCCGAACTGACCGAACTGGAAGGGGAAACCGCGTGGCTGCCGTAGTCATCCAGCGGAAGTGGCACACCACCGCCGAGGTTGCCGAGATGCTCGGCTTCGGCCTGTCCAAGACCAAGATGCTCGTGCTGACGGGAGAGATCCGCTCCGTGAAGGTCGGCCGCAACCGGCGCATCCTCCCGGCCTGGGTGGACGAGTACGTCGAGCGCATCACCACCGGCGCCGATGGGTGGGCGGCATGAGCGGCAAGAGGGGCAACGGTGAGGGCTCGATCTACCCGTACAAGGGCGGCTACGCGGCCTACGTCTGGGTGACGAAGCCGGACGGGAAGCGCGCCCGGAAGTACGCCTACGGCAAGACCCGCGAAGAGGTCCACGAGAAGTGGCTCAACCTGCACGCGGAGGCCAAGAAGGGGCCCGTGGCCACCCGGCACCGGACGGTCTCGGCTTTCCTCGCGTACTGGCTGGACTCGATCGTGAAGCCGAACCTTGCGCCGCTGTCGTACGTCTCGTACGAGGGGTACGTGCGCCTCTACATCGGTCCGCACCTGGGGACGAAGCGGCTGGACAAGCTCACCGTGCGGGACGTCCGCGAGTGGCTGACCAAGCTGGCGGCCGTCTGCCAGTGCTGCGCTCAGGGGAAGGACGCCAAGCGCTCCCCCGACGGTCGCCGGTGCTGCGCCGTCGGGGAGTGCTGCGAGTCGTACCCCTCGCGCCGCGTGATCCAGGGATCGCGTGACGCGCTGCGGGCCGCCCTCACGCACGCCGTGACCGAAGAGGAGATCGGCAAGAACGTCGCCTCGCTCGTGAAGGTGCCCAAGCCCCGCCGCAAGCGGATCAAGCCGTGGTCCGTGGTCGAAGCGGGTCGGTTCCTGGCGGACGGGGTGGCTCGTGAGGATCACCTCTTCGCCGCGTGGATGCTCGTCCTGTGCCTGGGGCTGCGGCGCGGGGAGGTCCTCGGACTCACCTGGAAGTCGATCGACTTCGACGCCGGGGAGCTGTACGTCGATCACCAGATCCAGCGGGCGGGACGCCAGATCCTGCACCGGGAAACCAAGACGGAGGACTCCGACGACTTCCTTCCGCTGCCGGAGCTCTGCCTGAAAGCGCTGCGGATGCGTTGGGCTCAGCAGATCGGGGACCGCAAGGCCGCCGGGGAGCTGTGGCAGGACAGCCACGGTCTTGTCTTCACGACGAAGTACGGGACGCCGATCGAGCCGGGGAACCTGACCCGGATGTTTGCCCTACGGGCTCGCCGGGCCGGCCTGCGGGTGATCCCGCTCCGGAACACCCGGCACACCTGCGCCGCGCTCCTGGTCGCGCTCAAGGTCCACCCGAAGGTGGCCCAGCGCATCCTGCGGCACTCACAGATCGCCATGACGATGGAGGTCTACGCCGAAGCGAGCGAGGAAGCCGTACGGGACGCTCTCGGCAAGCTGTCCGAAGCGATGGGCAGCGGCACCGGCTGAGGCGGTTGCGGTACTTCGCTGCTGTACGGGCTAAACGCGAGAGGCCCCGGACTTTCGTCCGGGGCCTCTGGCCTGCTGTGCACTCGGCAGGATTCGAACCTGCAACCTTCTGATCCGTAGTCAGATGCTCTATCCGTTAAGCTACGAGTGCTTGGGCTTCCCGGGGTTTTTCGCCCCGTTGGCCTTGCGAGAACAACAATACATGGACCTCGGCGGGACGCGAAATCCATTAGCCAGACCAGCTCTGACCTGCGAAAACGCTCCGGATGTAGATCATCCGGAAGGGTTCACACAGAGATCGGACAGGGGTCGGGCGGGGGCGTCCGCGGCCGGAAGGCGCTGGACCCGGAGAAGGGCCCGGAACACACCGAAGCCCCGGTCCGTCAGGACCGGGGCTTCGGTGGGTGCGGAGGCGGAGGGATTTGAACCCTCGATGGGGTGTAAGCCCCAAACCGCATTAGCAGTGCGGCGCCATAGACCGGACTAGGCGACGCCTCCAGCACACCCCCGCGTACGAGGGTGCGTGCAGATGATGACACAACAGCAGGGCCGGTCACCAATCCGCTCCCAACGGTACTAGGCCGGCCGCCGACAGAGCAAAGGCTTAAGCACCCCGACACACCCCGCGAACACCCCGCCCGCACGCAACGTCGGCGGGCGCACGTCGTTGGTCAGGCGTACGACGTACGGACGACCTGGAGTGCCCCATGCTGCGTCTCGCCGCCTTCGCCGTCACCTCAGCCCTGGCCGCCACGGCCGCAACGGCCGCAGGGCCACTGCCCCCGCTGCCCCTGGACCGGCTGCTGGCGACGCCCGACCGCCTCACCATCGCCGTGTCCGCCACCGGCAACCCCCGGGCGGACGGCGAGTACCTCCTCGAATGCGACCCGGTCGGCGGTAACCACCCCGAGGCCGCGCGGGCCTGCGCCCGCCTCGACACGTTCGCGAAGGAGGGCAAGGACCCCTTCGCCGCCGAGTCCAAACGGCAGATCTGCACCATGCAGGACGGTGGTCCAGCCACCGCGCACGTCACCGGAACGTGGCAAGGCCACCGGGTGGACACCACGTTCCGGCGGACCAACGGATGCGAGATCGCCCGCTGGAACGACATGGAACCTGTGCTTCCGGGTGGGCGCTCCTGACCTGGGAGGATGCGGCGGATGCACGGTATCGGCCGAACATCCGCCACCTCAGGCCGGGGCAGTGCCCTTAGACTCCTCCCGTGACATGCCGGTAGTTGTGGTCAGGGAGGAAGCTCGTCGTGAGCAGCAGGCCATCCCGAGGCGCTGCTCGCCTCGCAGCAATACTCGACGCTCTTCCGGACGCGCTGTTGCTCGTCAACGCCAACGGCACGGTCGTCAACGCGAATTCGATCGCCCTCGAAGTCATGGAGAGCCCCGGCACCGGCCTGGTCGGCCGCGGCGTGCTGGACCTCCTCCCCGAGTTCGACTCCAAGCTGATCCCCGGCTCCATGCGCCGGCCCGGTGAGGACGAAGGCGGCCGGGCCAAGCCCAAGCGGATGGTCGCGCGCCGCACCGACGGGAGCGAGTTCCCCGTCGAAGTCACCAGCGCCCACCTCGACGGCCGCGACGCCTACCGCGAGCCCCAACCGGCCTACACGGGTGACGAGCTGCTGATGCTCGTCGTGCGCGACCTCTCCGAGACCGTGGACACCGAGGCCGAGCTGGCCCGCTCGCAGCGGCAGACCGAAATGATCCTGCGGGCCGCCGCCGAGGGCGTGGTCGGCACGGACACCGACGGCCGGGTCGTCCTCGTCAACCCGGCCGCCGCGCAGATCCTCGGATACCGCGCGACCGACCTCGGCAACCGCGAGCTGCACGGGCTGGTCCAGCACTCGCGCGCCGATGGCTCGCCGTTCCCCTTCGAGGAGTCCCCGCTCGCCGACACCCTGCGCAGCGGGCGCAAGCACCGGGTCCGCGGCCAGGTGCTGTGGAACAAGGCCGGGCAGCCGGTCTCCGTCGACCTGACCACCTCGCCCGTGCGCGACGGGGAACTGCTCGTCGGCGCCGTCATGACCTTCACCGACCGGCGGCCCTACGACGCCCTGGCAGCACGGCACGCGCAGCTGCTGGCCGTCCTCGACGAGTCCCTGCGCGGGCCGCTCGAGGAACTTCGCGGCGAACTGGCCACGCTGGCCGCCGACGACGCGGGCCAGCTGTGGCCCGAGGCCAACCAGCTGTTGCACCACCTGGCAGCCGGGTACTCCCGCATGACCACGTTGGTGGACAACGTGCTCGGCTTCCAGCGCCTGGACGCGGGCAGCGAGAAGCTCAAGAAGAAGAAGGTCCTGATCGACGGGGTCGTCACCGCCGGCATCGACGGCGCGGTCGAACTGATCGGCCCGGGCCGGGTGCAGTTCGCCGTGCACGCGCCGACCATCGAGGCCGAGGTGGACGCGGAGCGGATCGCCACCGCCCTCGCGCACCTGGTCGCGGACGTCGCAGGGGTGGACGCCACGGGCAAGACCCGCCAGGGCAGCGGGTACAGCGACTCGACGATCGTGGTAGCCGCCGCGCAGCGCGGTGACGTCGTACGGATCGAGGTGCGCGGGCCGTACGAGGGCGGGAACCCAGTGCACGAGCCGATCGTGCGGGGCATCGTGGCCGCGCACGCGGGCGTGCTGCAGACGGTGAAGGTACCCGGCGCGCCCGGAGGCGCATACGTGCTGGAGCTGCCGCTGGGTGCGGGAGCCGGAACGGTGACCCTTCCGGAGCCGAAACCGAAGCCGAAGCAGGAGACGGAGGCGGAGCCGTCGGCCACCGAGGCGGCTGCGCAGAAGGGCCCGGGTGGGCGACGCGCCCGGCGCGGAGTTGACGCGTTCCTGGAGGACGCGGCCGCCGAGCCGAAGACGCCCGAAGAGGCCGAGGGCGGGGGCGCGCTGGCGCTGCCGTCCGGGCGGCGACGCGCGGGCGAGGCCGGCGCGCCGGACGCTTCCGCGGGCCCCGAACTCGCCCAGTCCCCGGTGAACCCGGCGGGCCTGGGCACCGGCCGCCGGCGCGGCCGTGACGGCGACGGCAGCGGCGAGGGCGGTCCCGGCCGGCCGGTGCCCCCGCAGGGCACCGCCATGCCCGCGCTCCCGCCGGTGCCCCAGGCGGCTTCCGGTCCCGGTGGCGCCCAGGTCCCGCAGGGCACGCCGGTACCGGCCGGCCTGCAGCTGCCGCCGGTTGCGCAGCCGGCGGTGCCGCCGGTTCCGGTGACCGAACATCCCGCCGGGCGCCGGCGGTCGCTGGGTCCCGCCGCCGCGCCGCAGCCCGGCGGCCCGGTGCCCGCAACCGGGCTCGGGCCGGCTCCGGCCGCACCTCAGGCCCCCCGGCCGATCGCCCCGGAGGGCGGCTTCGCGCTGCCCGCCGGCCCGACGCCGGCGCCCGCCGCCGGGCCGGCGGGGATCACGACCCCGGCTCCGACCGCATCCCCTGCGCAGGCCCCCGCCCCGGCCGGACCTGCTCCTGCTCCTGCTCCTGCCACTGCTCTTGCTCCGGCCCCCGCTCCCGCTCCCGCTCCCGCCGAGACCGAAGGCGAAGCTCCGGGCGGGCGACGTGGACGCCGGGTACTGGGCGCGCCCGGCGCCGAGGCCGCCCCCGCCGCGCAGCCGGCCGCGGCCGCGGAGGAGCCCGTACCCCCGACCGGGCGGCGGCGTGCGCTGCCCGCCACTCCGGCCTGGCCGGTTCCGGCAGCCCGCACCGCTCCCGAGGACGAGGAGGCCGCCGGTCCCACTGCCGTACCCGGCGCCCGGCAGTCGCAGAACACTCCGGCGGAGACCGCACAGCCCATCAGCGTGCGTGCTCTCGGAACCCTCGGTCAGGGCATCTCGATCGACTCCGGGAGCACCGGTGGCGCGGGGAGCACCAGCGGCTCCGGCCGTCGGCGCCGGCTCGCCGAGCCCGCGCCGCAGGGCCGGGCGTTCGCGATAGGAGCCCCCGAGGCGGGCGCCGCCGAGGGCCCCGAGCCGCTGGACGGGCCCGGGGGCGCCGTCGAGGTGGTCAACCGGCCCGTGCCGCTGCCCGTGGACGACGAGCTGCCGCCGGAGCCGCTGGACAACCCGCGCCGCCTCCTGGTCTGGCCGGCGCCCGATGTGCAGACACAGCAGGCGCTGAGCGACCGGGGCTACCGGCCGGTGATCGTGCATTCCCGCGAGGAGGTCGACGCGCAGATCGCGGCGTTCCCCGCCGCGCTGTTCGTGGACCCGCTGACCGGACCGATCACCCGGACCGCCCTGCAGTCCCTGCGTCAGGCCGCGGTGGCCGCCGAGGTGCCCGTTCTGGTCACGGCCGGGCTGGGACACGCCACGCGCGAGGCGGCGTACGGTGCCGATCCGGCCGTCCTCCTGAAGGCCCTCGCGCCGCGCGACAGCGAGCAGCACCCCTCGCGGGTCCTGCTGATCGAGGAGCACGACGAGATCGCGACCGCACTGACGGCCGCCCTGGAACGGCGCGGCCTCCAGGTCGCGCGGGCGGGCGCCGACCCCGACGCGGTGGAGTTGGCGACCCGGATGCGGCCGAACCTGGTGGTCATGGACCTCATGCAGGTCCGCCGCCGTCGGGCCGGGATCGTGGACTGGCTGCGCGCCAACGGGCAGCTCAACCGCACGCCGCTGGTCGTCTACACGGCCATCGGGATCGACCCGTCCGAACTGCCGCGGCTGGCCTCCGGCGAGAGCGTGCTCTTCCTCGCCGAACGGTCCACCACCGCGGACGTCCAGGGCCGCATCGTGGACCTGCTGGCCAAGATCGGCACGAACTAGTCATCCTGGCGCGATGGCCGTCGTCGACTCCACCGAGCGCACCGTCCCCGCTGACAACGGGGAGGCGAACCTGCTCGTCGCCCGGCAAGTGGAGCCGGGCCACGAGGAGACGTTCGAGGCCTGGGCCCACGGCATCCTGGAGCGGACGGCCGCCTTCGCCGTCGTCTTCAGCACGCTGACGACCTACCTGGCGATGCCGGCGGTCAGCAGGCTGCTGCGGCCCTGGCTGGCGAAGGCCGGCCAGGGCTGAGCGGGCAGCGCGTTCCGTGGCTCGGTCGAGCGGATCGAACGAGCAGCTCGACCAGCGGTCGGTCGAGTGGTTCAGTCGAGCTTGCTGATGTCCAGTTCGCCGTCCGCGTACTGCCTGCGGATCACCTTCTTGTCGAACTTGCCGACGCTCGTCTTCGGCACGACCGTGACGAACGACCAGCGCTCGGGCAGCTGCCACTTGGCGATGGACTGGCCCAGGAAAACGTGCAGCTCCGTATGGTCCACGCTCGCGCCCTCCTTGAGGACGACAGTGGCCAACGGGCGCTCGCCCCATTTGTCGTCCGGGACTGCGACGACCGCCGCCTCCGCGACCTCCGGGTGCGCCATCAGTGCGTTCTCCAGCTCCACGCTGGAGATCCACTCGCCGCCGGACTTGATGACGTCCTTGGCGCGGTCGGTCAACGTGAGGTAGCCGTCGGGGCTGATCACACCGACGTCGCCGGTCTTGAGCCAGCCGTCCGCGCTGAACTTGTCCTCGGGGCGCAGCGGTTCGCCGGAGGCGCCGCCGTAGTAGGCACCCGCGATCCAGGTGCCGCGCACCTCCAGCTCGCCCGCAGATACGCCGTCCCAGGGCAGGATGTCGCCCCCGGGTCCCACCAGGCGGGGTTCGACGCCCGCCGGGAAGCGGCCCTGGGTGACCCGGTACGGCCACTCCTCTTCGGCGCTCAGTCCGGCCGGCGGGTGCGCCATGGTGCCCAGCGGGGAGGTCTCGGTCATGCCCCAGGCGTGGCAGAGACGGACGCCGAGCTTGTCGTACGCCTCCATCAGGGAGGGCGGACAGGCCGCACCGCCGATGGTGACCTGCTTCATGGAAGTCAGGTCGCGCGGTTTGGCGCTCACCTCGGCGAGCAGCCCCTGCCAGATGGTGGGGACGGCCGCGGCGTGCGTGGGCTTCTCCCGCTCGATCATCTCGGCCAGGGGGGCCGGCTGGAGGAAGCGGTCCGGCATCAGCATGTTGATACCGGTCATGAAGGTCGCGTGCGGCAGGCCCCACGCGTTCACGTGGAACTGCGGGACGACGACGAGGCTGGTGTCCTTGTCGGTCAGGCCCATCGACTCGGCCATGTTGACCTGCATGGAGTGCAGGTAGATGGAGCGGTGGGAGTAGATGACGCCCTTGGGGTCGCCGGTGGTGCCGGAGGTGTAGCACATGGCGGCGGCCTGGCGCTCGTCCAGCTCCGGCCAGGCATAGCTGTCGGGGCGCCCCGCGAGCAGGTCCTCGTACTCGTGCACGCGCACGTTCAGCCCGTCGAGCACGGACCGGTCTCCGATGCCGGAGACGACGACGTGCTCGATGGTGGGCAGGTGCGGCAGCAGCGGCGCGAGCAGCGGCAGCAGGGTTCCGTTGACCAGCACGACCCGGTCGGCGGCGTGGTTGACGATGAAGATCAGCTGCTCGGAAGGTAGCCGCAGGTTGAGCGTGTGCAGGACGGCACCCATGCAGGGGATCGCGAAGTACGCCTCGACGTGCTCCGCGTTGTTCCACATCAAGGTGGCCACGCGATCGTCCTGCTGGACTCCCAGCTCGTCGCGCAGGGCGTTGGCGAGTTGGGTGGCACGGGTACCGATCTCGGCGAAGCTGCGGCGGTGCGGCTCGGCCTCCCCGGTCCAGGTCGTGACCTGGGACTTCCCGTGGATTGTCATCCCGTGCTGGAGTATGCGGGTGACGAGGAGCGGTACGTCCTGCATGGTGCTCAGCAAAGCGTCCTCCCGGTGGGCGCTGCGGCGCTGCGGCTGCTACGGATGCTGCCGATTCTGCGCACGTACCGGTCGGCATGTCACTACCCGGGGGTACAGACACGGCAAGTATTCGCTGTTCGGGTGCCTGTGGTGGCCTGATGCACAGGCCGGGGGCGGGCCCTCGGTGCATCGCGCACAGGCCGGAACGCGGTGAATGTTTCACGTGAAACACAGGACCGGCGTGTGTTTCACGTGAAACACGCGCCGGGTCCGGGCCCGGGCCACCGTTTCAGCGGCCCGTTCAGCGGACCGGAGTGAGTTCCGGATCTTCGCGGAGCTTGACCAGCGCACGGGAGACGGCGCTCTTGACCGTGCCGATCGAGACTCCGAGCAGTTCGGCGGTCTGTGCCTCGCTCAGGTCCTCGTAGTAGCGCAGGACCACCATCGCGCGCTGTCGGTCGGGCAGCCGGGTCACCGCACGCCACATCGCGTCGCGCAGCGCCTGTGCCTCGGCGGGGTCGCTGGTCGGCGTCCCCTCCGGCTCCGGGAGGTCGTCACAGGCGAACTCGTCCACCTTGCGCTTGCGCCACTGGGAGGTGCGGGTGTTGACCAGGGTCCGCCGAACGTATCCGTCGAGGGCGCGGTGGTCATCGATGCGGTCCCAGGCCACGTACGTCTTGGCGAGCGCCGTCTGCAGCAGGTCCTCGGCGTCACACGGGTTGGCGGTGAGCGAGCGCGCGGTGCGCATCAGGACCGTGCCGCGGGTCCGGACGTACGCCGAGAACGACGGGTACGGCGTCGGATTCGAGGCGAGCGTGCACAGAGGCGGGGTCATGGCTCAACGCTAGGAGCGGAGTACGGGCCTGGGATCGGCCGCAGGTGCCGAAGCGGGATCCATCTCAGGTTGTAGGGGTGGGGTGTGCCCCACCTCCTGAAGGTGGAGGAGGCGGGGCGTGCGTGCGAGGGCGGGTCTCAGCCGTCGGCGCCAAGGATCAGTCCGGACGTCGGCACCCCGGTACCGGCCGTGACCAGGGTGTGAGCGGCTCCCGCGACCTGGTTGACCGAGGTGCCGCGCAGCTGGCGGACGGCCTCGGCGATGCCGTTCATGCCGTGCAGGTACGCCTCCCCGAGCTGGCCGCCGTGGGTGTTGAGGGGTAGCGCGTCCGCGGCCACGAAGTCGCCGGCCTCGCCGGGCTTGCAGAAGCCGAATTCTTCCAGCTGCATCAGGACGAAGGGGGTGAAGTGGTCGTAGAGGATGCCGACGTCGATGTCCGAAGGCCGCAGTCCGCTGGTCCGCCACAACTGGCGGGCGACCACGTCCATCTCCGGCAGCCCGGTGAGGTCGTCGCGGTAGAAGGAGGTCATGGCCTCCTGGCGACGGCCTGCGCCCTGCGCGGCCGCGGTGATCACGGCGGGCGGGTGCCGCAGTTCCCGGGCCCGCTCGATGCTGGTGACGACGAGTGCCTGGCCGCCGTCCGTCTCCTGGCAGCAGTCGAGCAGCCGCAGCGGTTCGACGATCCAGCGCGAGGCGGCGTGGTCGGCGAGGGTGATGGGCTTGCCGTGGAAATAGGCGGCCGGGTTGTTCGCGGCGTGTCGGCGGTCGGTGACCGCGACGTGGCCGAAGACCTCGGGGGTCAGGCCGTAGGCGTGCACGTAGCGCCGGGCCGCCATGGCCACCCACGAGGCCGGAGTGAGCAGCCCCCAGGGGAGCGACCAGCCGAGCGCCGCGCCCTCCGCCGACGGCTCGCGCTGCTGCACTCCGGAGCCGAAGCGCCGGCCGGAACGCTCGTTGAAGGCCCGGTAGCAGACCACGACGTCCGCGACCCCGGTCGCGACGGCGAGGGCGGCCTGCTGAACGGTGGCGCAGGCCGCGCCACCGCCGTAGTGGACCCGGGAGAAGAAGGACAGCTCCCCGATTCCGGCGGCCTGGGCAACGGTGATCTCGGGGCTGGTGTCCATGGTGAAGGTGACCATGCCGTCGACGTCCGCGGGGCTCAGCCCGGCATCGTCGAGTGCGGCGTGCACGGCCTCGACTGCGAGCCGCAACTCGCTGCGTCCGGAGTTCTTGGAGAACTCGGTCGCACCGATGCCGGCGATGGCGGCCCGGCCGCCCAGTGCGTCACGGTGGCGGGCGCTCATGCCGCCACCTCCGCGGTGACCGTGCCGGTGACGTGGTGGCCGATGCCGTTGGCGCCGACGACCCGGACCTGCACCGTGTCCCCGTCGAGGGCGACCACCGTCCCGGTCAGGACCATCGTGTCGCCCGGATAGTTGGGGGCGCCGAGGCGGATGGCCACCTTGCGCAGGACGCAGCCCGGCCCGAGCCGGTCGGTGACGTACCGGCCGACCAGCCCATTGGTGGTCAGGATGTTCATGAAGATGTCCGGGGATCCCTTCTCGCGCGCGAGCGACGCGTCGTGGTGCACGTCCTGGTAGTCGCGCGAGGCGATGGCGCCCGCGACGATCAGCGTCCGGGTCACCGGGATCTCCAGCGGCGCCAGTGTGTCGCCGACGTTCATGCGTCGTCCCCCTCGAGTGCGGAGTCGTCGGACAGGAACGCACCCAGTTCGGCCAGCAGCTCGCTGCCGCAGCCCAGGTACGCGTCCAGCTGGCGCCCCCACAGGAAGTGTCGGTGTACGGGGTGGTCCAGGTCGGCGCCCGTCCCGCCGTGCAGGTGCTGGCCGGCGTGCACGACCCGCTTGCCCGCTTCCGAGGCCCACCAGGCCGCGGTCAGGGCGTGCCCGCGGGCCGGAAGTCCCTCGTCCATGCGCCAGGCCGCCTCGTACGCGGTGACCCGGATCGCCTCCGTGTCCATGTACGCGTCGGCCGCGCGCAGCATGACCCCCTGGTTCGTGGACAGCGGGCGGCCGAACTGCTCACGGCTGGAGGTGTGCTCCACCGCGCGGGCCAGGGAACCCGCGCAGACCCCGGCTTGAAGCCCGGCGAAGGCGGTGCGGGCGGCGGCGAGGACCTCGTCGTGGGCCCGGCCGTCGCCGAGCCGTTCCGCCCGGGCCCCGGTCAGGGTCAGCCGCCCCGCAGCCCAGGGGGCGGTGGTCTCCACCGCGGACGTCCGCACCCCGCCCGCGTCCGTCCGCACGAGCCACAGGGCGCGGTCGGCGTCCGGGACCAGTACGTGGGTGGCATCGCGCAGCCACGGCACGACGGGGGCGGTACCGGTGAGCCTGCCCTCCGGGGACGCGGTGATGCGGCCGCGGGCCGGGAATGCGCCGGTGGCCACCGCCTCGCCCGAGCCCAGGGCGGGAAGCAGCCGGGCGCGCTGCTCGGCGCTGCCGTGCGCGGCGACGGGCAGGATCCCGTACACGCAGGTGGCGGCGTACGGGACCTGCGCGGTGGTGCGGCCCTGCTCCTCCAGGAGCAGCACCAGGCCCAGCAGGCCGACGTCCTCGACGGCGGCGGTCAGTCCGGCCGTGGTGAGAGCCTTCCACAGCTCTGCGTCACTGCCCGTGCCGGCGGCGGCAAGGCGTTCGTGTGTGGCGAGGTCGCGAAAGATCCGGGCGGCGAGTCCGGCCGCCGCCGCCTGGTCCTCGTTGGGTTGGAAGTCCATCAGCCCTCGCCCCCTCGGAAGACCGGCAGCTCCAGGTCCTCGTCGACCCGCAGGAACTCCAACTGCACGGGCATCCCGATGCGCACCTTGTCGTAGGGGACGCCGGTGATGTTGCTGATCATCCGGACGCCTTCGGCGAGTTCCACGAGGGCGACCGCGTAGGGCCCCGCCTCGGCAGCGCCGTCTTCGTGCGCGGTGAAGGCCGGGAAGGGCGGGTGGTGCATGACGACGTACGAGAACACGGTGCCGGCGCCGGCCGCCTCGACGGTGTCCCAGTCCGGGCTGGCGCACGCGTTGCAGCCGGGCAGCCAGGGGAAGCGGAGGGTCGCGCAGACGGTGCAGCGCTGGATCAGCAGCTTGTGGTCCTCGACTCCGGCCCAGAAGCCCGCGTTGTCGCGGTTGACGACCGGGCGGGGGCGCCTGGCAGTCGGCTTCTTCTCGCGTGGGGCGGCGGGCGCGTACTTGAGGATCCGGAAGCGGTGGGTGCCGGCAAGTTCGCCGTTCGCACGGACGTTCGTGCGGGTGGTCACGAAGTGGCCGGTGCCCAGCTTGGTCGACTTGCGGGGGGACACGGACTCGATGACGGCGTCGAAGGTGATCGCGTCTCCGGGGCGCAGCGGACGCAGGTACTCCTGCTCGCAGTCGGTGGCCACCACCGAGGTGCAGCCCGCGCCGTCGAGCAGCGTGAGGAGCTCGTCGTAGGAGGAGGAGCGGTCGGCGTGGCCGGAGAGTCCGCCCATCGTCCATGCCTGGAGCATCGTGGGCGGGGCGACCGCGTCCGGGCCGCGGTAGGCGGGGTGGGTGTCGCCCATCGCCTCGCACCAGTGGCGGATCATCGGTGCGTTGACCGGGTCCTTGCCCTGGCCGGCAGTGGCCGCGGGCTGTCCCTCGAAGGCCTTGAGCAGCGCGTGGAACCGGTCCGTCTCCGCAGCTTCCGTGGTTCGCGCCGCCGTGGTTCGCGCCGCCGTGGTTCGCGCCGCCGTGGTTCGCGCCGCCGTGGTTCGCGCCGCCGTCGTCCCCGACTCGTCCGCCGTGGCGGTCATCGCTTCCTCCCCTTCATGCCGAGCCGCATCATGGCGACGATCTCCCGCTGGACCTCGCTGACCCCGCCGCCGAAGGTGTTGATCTGGGCGGCCCGGTTCATCCGCTCCAACTCGCCGCCGGCGAAGGCCGTAGGTCCCCGGACGAGGGCCTCCTCGCCCACCACCTCCTGGCACATCCGGTACACCTCGACGGTGGACTCGGTGCCGAGGAACTTCACGCCGCTGGCATCGCCGGGAGCCAGGGTGCCGTTGCCCACGTCCTGGACGAGGCGCCAGTTGAGGAGGCGTACGGCGGCCAGCCTCGCGTGCGCCTCGGCCAGCCGGGACTGGACCCAGGGCCGGTCGGCGGGGCGCTCGCCGGTGACCGGATCGGGGGTGCGGGCGTAACCGAGCACGCGCGTGTAGAAGTCCTCGGCCTGCATGCCGATGGCGGCGAGGGCCACACGCTCGTGGTTGAGCTGGTTGGTGATCAGGCCCCAGCCACCGTGCTCGGGGCCGACGAGGCTGCCGAGGGGCACGCGCAGGGAGTCGTAGTACGTCGATGTGGTCGTGAGGCCGCCGACCGTGTCGATCGGGGTCCATGCGAAGCCGGGGGCGTCGGTGGGCACCAGGAGGATCGAGATGCCCTTGTGCTTGGGGGCGTCGGGATCGGTACGGCATGCGAGCCAGATCCAGTCCGCGTTCTGGGCGTTGGAGGTGAAGATCTTCTGCCCGTCGATGACCCAGTCGGCTCCGTCGCGTACGGCGCGGGTGCGCAGCGAGGCGAGGTCGGTGCCGGCCCCGGGCTCCGAGTAGCCGATGGCGAAGACGATCTCGCCGGCGAGGATCCGGGGGAGGAAGTAGTCCTTCTGCTCCGGAGTTCCGTACTTCATCAAGGTCGGGCCGACGGTGTTGAGGGTGACCATGGAGACGGGGGCACCGGCCCGGTAGGCCTCGTCGAAGAAGACGAACTGCTCGTCGGGTCCGCGCCCTTGGCCGCCGTACTCGACGGGCCAGCCGAGCCCGAGCAGTCCATCGGCGCCGATGCGGCGCAGGAGCGTGCGCTGGTCGGCGGGATCGGCGGGGGGACCGTCCGGCAGCAGATCGTGGAAGTAAGCCCGCAGTTCGGAACGGAGCCGCAACTGACCTTCGGTCGGGGCGAGGTGCACGGCGCTGGCCTCCCGGCATCACATCATCGAGTGAACCTGACTGTCCGTCAGATTCCCTGTCGATGTCAAGGTCGGGAGAGCGCCCACAAGGGAAGGCCGTGGCCGGATCGACGCACGACACGCGAGGGCACATGCATCACCGGACCCCGACCGATCCCGTGGCGCCGACCACCACGGCCACCCCGCGCAGTGACGACCTCGCGAGCCCGCACTCAGCTGGACCTTCACCTACCCACTCGACGCCGCAGGCCAGCGGCTCATCCGCCCCGGGCACGCCGAAAGGGGCCGCGCGCGTCCGGGAACCCCACCGTCTCCCGGGCCTGCGGCCCTGCAATGCCAAGCTTCACTGCCCCGGCGCTCGCCGGGGTCATCCCACCGCGCCCCGTTCCAGGGCGCATCACCGGCGCGATCCACGGTCACGTATGACGGACCCGGCTCCAACGCCTTTTACTCTTGCTGCTGTTGTTACTGCTGCTGTTGCTGTTGCTGTCGTTGCCACCACGGCCGGATCTGGCTTCACCGGCCTACTGCTCGCGGCTGCACTCCCGCTGCCTTCGAACGGGCTACCCGCGTACCTCCGTAGCGGTGCTACGCGACCAGTTCGAGCTCGTCCCGAGCCACTCCAGCGGTCCCGCCGACCATGGACGCGGCAGTGGTCGAGCGGCGGACGGACGGGGCCTTGCCGTGCGCCTCGGCGCGGATCCGCTGCTTGATGGTCGGCGGGAGGGAGCCGCCCCGCATCATGGCTCGCCAGGTCCGCCGGGCCATCGGCACGGCCGGCCGACGCACGGCGGCGGCTGCGGGGCGGGCGGGAGCCGAGCCGGTGGGGGCGGCAGCCGGGGCCGTCTCCGCACCGAATCCGAGGGAGGTGAAGAGCGCCACGAGGGCGGCGACGAGTGCGGTCCAGATGGACGTGACGGTGATGCGGTGAGCCATGACAGGGTACCTCGTTTCGCGATGGTCCGACGGGCGGATCTGCATACATTCGTCATGATGTGTCCGCAACCGCAGCGCTCCCACCCCGCGCGCCGATCTTCCGACAAACACCACTCGAAGGGCGTAACGCCGCCCTTCAGACCCTGCGCTCGGCCCCAGCCATTGGCACTTCCGCCTCCTCAAAACCATGCTCCACACACCCGACGGCGCTTCTCCTCTCGTGGCCGGGGGACCGCGAGCCAGCAACTCTCATCCGCTCGTTCAGCGAGATGGCAAGCCAGCGGGGGGCATTTCCATGCGGAACCAGAACGAGCGCGGCGCCCCGGACGTCGATCACCTTGGGGGCGTTCTCCACGACGGAGCACGTCCGCGACCCGATCTCCTCGTCGAACCCGGTGACCGGCATCGGCCTTTCGGGCAGGCCTACCCGAACGTGGCCCTGAACGAGAGCACCACGGCGGCCCACGCCGAGGAAGTGATCACCGCCCGAGCCGCCATGGCCCACCTCGCCCTGGTCCTGGTCCTGCTCCTGCTCCTGGTCCGACGGGCCCGAGCCGCCCTCGCAAAGCTCACGGCCCGCTAGGCCCCTCAGCGAACGGCCCCTGACCGGTGTCGCTGGTCAGGGGCCGTTCATCTGCGGTGGGTGTGGGATTTGAACCCACGGTGACATCGCTGCCACGACGGTTTTCAAGACCGTTCCCTTAGGCCGCTCGGGCAACCCACCTGGCCGGTACAGAGTACCGGCAGGTGGGGGGCTGCTGGGTCAGGAATTCTGGGCCTTGTCGTAGGCCGCCTTCGCCTCGGGGCCGAAGTACGGGCCGAACATCCGGTTCGGCAGGAAGGAGTAGCCGAAGCTGTTCACCGAGACCTGGGTGCCCAGACCCGTGGCCTCGTTGAAGTCCTGGAACCAGGGGCCGCCGCTGGAGCCGCCGGTCATGTTGCAGCCCAGGCTGTGGTCCTTGGTCAGCAGGAAGTCCTTGCCGGTGTTCCCGCTGCAGTAGACCAGCTTGGTGCCGTCGTAGGGCGCGGCCGCCGGGAAGCCGAAGGAGTACATCTTCTTGTTGTAGCCGCCGTTGAACAGGATGCCCTGGGCGCCGACCACCTGGCTGAGCGTCTGGCCGTTCAGGGGGGCGACGACGGCGAGACCCACGTCCATGTTCATGTCCTCGCTGGCGGCCCACTGGTCGGTGGCGAACGTTTTGGTGGCCGACCACTGGCCGTAGGGCGCGCTTCCGTTGTCGTACGCGGGGACGAAGATCCAGTTGGTGTGCCAGGCGCCCTGGTACTTCACGCAGTGGCCGGCCGTGATGACCGTGCTGCCGTTGGCGCTGCTGATGGAGTCACCCGAGCAGGACGCGGTCCGGTCGCCGAAGGTGAAGAAGACCCGGCCCGAGGTTTTGACCACCGCCCCACCGCCCGTCCACGCGCCGCCCGCCTGCGGGAACGCCGTCGGGGAGGCAGACACGGAGGACGCCGCCGTCGGGGCGACCGCCGTGGGCCGGGCCGAGGATGCCGCTGGCGTACGCCCGGTCCCGGGCGTTGCCGTCACGTCCAGCGGGGTGGCGCTGCGCATGCGCTCGGCGGTCCAGAAACCCTGGGCGTGCTGCTGCTTGAACGATGCCGGGGCATCGGCGGCGGCCGAGGGGGCGGCTGCCGTCAGCGCGCCCGCGACCAGGGCGCCTGCCGCCAGGAGGACCGATGCTGCCGTGCGATGACGATTCACGCAGGACTCCTTCTGCCGTGCCCGGTCCCGTCGGACCGGGCAGGGTGGGGGTGAAGAGCTGTCGGTGCGGATCGGCCGCAGGGTCGCACGGGCGGCACGAGAAGTCAGGAGCCGGTCAGAACGTTCGGTCGGTTCCGGCCAGGAAATGGCCAACTCCTGTCCCTTGCCCCGTCATACGGTCAGCAGTACCCCCGCGTACGAGACCCCGGCCACCACCACCCACGCCCCGAGTCCCAGCACCGCGGCCCGTCCGCCGGTCCGGGCCAAGGTGGGCAGGTCCACCGCGCTGCCGAGCCCGAACAGGGCTGCCGCCAAGAGCAGTTCCTGTGCGGTGTGCGCCCACTCCAGCGCCACATCGGGCAGCACCCCGGTGGCACGGAGGGCGGCCGCGGCCAGGAATCCTGCGACGAACAGCGGTACCGGCGCCGGGCGACGCCCTCCCGGCGTGCGCACGCCCTGCCGGCGCGCCCGTACGGAGAAGGCCACGGCCGCCACGAGCGGAGCCAGCAGCGCCACCCGCATCAGCTTGACCAGGACCGCCTCGCCGAGCGCGCCCGGGCCCGCAGTCTGGGCCGTGGCCACCACCTGACCGACGTCGTGGACGCTCGCACCGACCCAGCGACCGAAGGCCGGGTCGGAGAGCCCCAACGGGCTTTGAAGGAGCGGAAGCACGGCGATGGCCAGCGTCCCGCACAGGGTCACCAGCGCCACCGAAGCGGCCACGTCCTCCTCGTCACTGCCCGACACCTGGCTCACCGCGCCGATGGCCGAAGCCCCGCAGATCGAGTACCCGGTGGCGATCAGCAGCGGCTGGTCGCCGGGAAGTCCGAGCCGGCGACCCAACCAGAGCGTGCCGAAGAAGGTGGCCGCGACCACCGCGGCCACCATGGCCACCGTGGCCCAGCCCAGCCGGAGCACCTGGTCCAGGCCCAGGCCGAGGCCCAGCAGGACGATACCGATCCGCATCAGCCGTCGTCCGGCCAGCGAGAGCCCGGGGCGGGCGACTCCACGGACGACCTCGCGGATGCCCGGGAGGTGGGCCACCCCGATACCGAGCACCACCGCCGCGGTCAGCATCGGCACCGCGGGCACCAGCCGGTGCACGCACCACGCCACCAGCACCCCGGCGGCAGCCAGTCCCAACCCGGGCCAGGAGGAAGATGTTTCACGTGAAACACGTTGGGCGCGCTCGGCTCCCGCGCCACCTACCGGGCGGTTCAGCAGCGCCATCAGTCGGTGGGGAGCGTGTAGACGCGTCGGACGCTGCTGCCCAGGCGCATGACGTCGGCCCCGTACACGTGCAGGGATATCGCCTTCGTTTGACAGGAGTTGCGCACCTTGTGGATGTCCCCGGGCGGGGCGAATCCGCAGACCTCACCGGGTCCGTTGACCACTTCCTCGGTCGCCACCAGCCGGGCGCAGGCCTCGCCCGTGGCGGGGACCAGCCGGTAGCGCAGCTCGCTCTCCTGGCCCTCGTGCACGCCGGCCACGCCCCAGGAGACGTGATCGTGGACGCTGGTCTCCTGGCCGGGCAGCCATACCAGTGCCACCACCGAGAAGCTGCCGCCCGGCTCCGTGTGCAGGACGTGCTGCCGGTACCGGTCGGGGTGCCCCTCGCGTTGTTCGGGCGTGAGCAGGTCGGGGGTGCCCAGGTACGGGGCTACGCGCTCACCGACGAGGTAGGCGGTCAGGTCCGGGGCCAGCCCCCGGTCCACGACCGTACGGATCTCACGGACGAGGGCGGCCATCCTCGCGGTCGTACGGGCCGGCGTAGTGGTGGTCATACGGGGCAGCGTCGAACAGCCCACCCATCACGTCCAACGACAGTTCTCACCTGAAATCCCAAGCAGCGCTTATGCATGCGGGCGGATGCCGGGCGGCGGGCCGGAGCTGTCAGCAGTCGGTCAGCAGCCGACGCGGTTCGAGGCCACCTGCTTGAGCACGTCGAGGACCACGGCCGTCGCCGGGATCCGCAGATGGTCGCGGTAGACGTAAGCGGCGATGTGCCGGCGCGCGGCGGGCTGGAGGGGCCGCCCGCACACCCGGCTCAGGGAGAGGGAGGGGAGGACCAGAGCGGGCATCATCGCCACGCCCAGCCCCTGCCCGACCATGCTCTGGACGACCAGGTTGTCGTCCGTGGCGAACCGGATGTCGGGCACGAAGCCGAGCTCGGCACACTCGTGGAGCAGGTTAGCCCGGCAGCGCGGACAGCCGGCGATCCACCGCTCCTCCGCAAGGTCGGCCAGGTGCACGGCCCTGCGCCGGGCCAGTGGGTGGCCGGTCGGCAGCAGTACCGTCAGCTGGTCCTCCAGCAGCCTGACCTCGGCGACCTCCTCCGGGACCTCCTCGTGGAGACCGGGGTAGGTGAAGGCCAGGGTGATGTCGCACTCCCCGCGCTCCAGCCTGCGCAGCGACTCCGGGGGCTCCCCCTCCAACAGCTCGACCTGGATGCCCGGATGGTCCTTGGCCAGGTCGCTCAGGGCCTCCGGGACCAAGGTGACGTTGGCGCTGGGGAAGCCGCACAGCCGTACCCGCCCGGTGCGCAGGCGCGCGTACGCCTTGAGCTGGGCCTCGGCGGCGGAGAGACTGCCGAGGATCGACTCGGCGTGCCGGGCCATGGATTCCCCGGCCTCGGTGAGCTGCATCTTGCGGCCGACCCGGGTGAACAACGGGGTACCGACTGCGCGTTCGAGCGCCTTCATCTGCTGGGTGATCGCGGGCTGGGTGTACCCGAGGACACGAGCAGCCCCCGAGTAGGACCCGGAGGCGACCACTTGGTGGAAAGTCCGTATGTGCCGAGAATCGAACACATGGGAAGCATAAGCGGACGTTGGGAGGGGCCGTAGGCGTATTCACGCCCACGGCCCCTCACCATCAAGCCAGCGTCCCCCGCCGGCCCTCGCGCCCGGTCCTCACTTGTCCCCGACCCGCGAGCCGAGGGTGATGTCGACGGTGGTCGGCTTGCCACCCCGCAAGTAGGTCAGCTTCACCACGTCACCCGGCTTGTGCGTCCAGATCTCGCTGATGAGGGTCGGACCACTGTCGATCGGCTTGTCGCCGAACCGGGTGATGATGTCGCCGGGCTTGAGGCCCGCCTTGCCGGCCGGACCGTTGGGGTCCACCAGCTCGTTGGCGGGAGCGCCCTGCTCGGAGATCTTGGCGCCCTCGGTCTTGGCCTGGAGGTCCACGGAGACCGAGATGATCGGGTAGACCGGCTTGCCCGTCTTGATCAGCGACTCGGCAACGTTCTTCGCCTGGTTGATCGGGATGGCGAAGCCGAGGCCGATCGAGCCTGCCTGGCCGCCGCCGAAGCCGCCGTTGCCCGCCGACTGGATCGCGGAGTTGATGCCGATGACCGCCCCACGGCCATCGAGCAGGGGGCCTCCGGAGTTACCCGGGTTGATCGAGGCGTCCGTCTGCAGGGCGCTCATGTACGAGTTCTTGCTGCCCGAGCCGTCACCGGAGGCCACCGGGCGGTTCTTGGCACTGACGATGCCGGTGGTGACCGTGTTGGACAGGCCGAAGGGCGCACCGATCGCGATGGTCGAATCGCCGACCGCGACCTTGTCGGAGTCGCCGAGCGGCAGCGGCTTGAGAGCGGCCGGCGGGTTCTTCAGCTTGAGCACGGCCACGTCGTACCCCTGGGCCCGGCCGACGACCTCGGCCTCGTACTTCTTGCCGTCGGAGAAGGTCGCGGAGAGCTTGCCGCCGTTCGCGGCGGAGGCCACCACGTGGTTGTTGGTGAGGATGTGGCCCTGCTGGTCGTAGACGAAGCCGGTGCCGGTACCACCCTCGCCGTCGCCCGCGGAGGCCTCGATCGTGACGACGCTGGGCAGCGCGCCCGCGGCCAGGCCGGCGATCGAACCCGCTTCCCGCTTGACGTCCTTGGGGGTGTTGCCCGCAGTGATCGTGGTCGAACCGGAGCCGTTGCCGCTGCGGTCGGCGGCCCAGTAGCCGATGCCGCCGCCGACGCCGCCCGCCAGGAGGGCCGCCACGAGCACGGCGGCGATCAGGCCGCCCCTGCCCTTGGGCTTCGCCGGCGGGGTGCCGTCGGGTGTCTGGGGCACGCCCCAAACACCGCCGCCGTGGCCGCCGCCCGAGCCGTACGCGGGGACCGCGGGCGGCGGGGGAGGCCAGCCCTCGGCTCCGTGCGCGGCCGGGGCGGGGGCCTGCGGGTATGCGGGAGGCTGCGGGTAGGCCGGGGGCTGCGGGTACGCCGGGGCCGGGGGCTGCATCGGCGGGAACTGCTGGGTGTGCTCCGTGCCGGGCGCGGGCGTCGGCGGCAGCTGCTGGGTGTGCTCCGTGCCGGGCGTCGGCGGCAGCTGCTGGGTGTGCTCCGTGCCGGGCGTCGTCGGCAGCTGCTGGGTCACCGGCTCGGCTGCGGCCGGGGCAGGCGTGGCGACCGGCGCAGCCGGCTCCGCCCCCGGGGCGGGTGCCGCCGGGGTCTCCGCGGTCGGGTCCGGTGCCGAGGTCGGTGCGGTCGCGGGTGCAGGCGTCTCGGGGGCGGGAGCGGCCACGGGGCGTGCCGACGGGGCCGCGGGGGGCGTCGGGGCCGCGGTGCCCTCGTTCTCGGTGCTCACAGCGCTCTTCTCCTCGTCACACACGGCTTCACAAAAACTAGCGATTCGGCCCGACTGAACGTTCGACGTGCCGCACAAGTTCCAGGGAAAAGCCTTCCCCATGACCCGTCAGAGCACTGTAAGCCGGACCTGTGCATCTCCCTCATCCTTTATCTCCGGCATTTCGGGCGCATCCGCAAGCCCGGGCCCGACATCGGAGGCCCTCCCGGTGGCACCATGACCCGGTGACCCATGCAACGCCGCCCATCCAGGTCGTCGCCCACCGCGGCGCCTCGGAGGATGCCCCCGAGCACACCCTGGCCGCCTACCGCAAGGCCATCGAAGCCGGCGCCGACGCCCTCGAATGCGATGTCCGGCTCACCGCCGACGGCCATCTGGTCCTGGTCCACGACCGCCGGGTCAACCGCACCTCCAACGGCCGCGGCGCCGTCTCCGCCCTCGAACTGGCCGACCTCGCCGCCCTCGACTTCGGCTCCTGGAAGGACCGCGAGGAGTCCCCCGACTGGGACGCCGATCCCGAGGCCACTTCCGTACTCACCCTGGAGCGGCTGTTGGAGCTGGTCTGCGACGCCGAGCGGCCGGTGCAGCTCGCCATCGAGACGAAGCACCCGACCCGCTGGGCCGGACAGGTGGAGGAACGGCTCCTGTTCCTCCTCAAGCGGTTCGGGCTGGACGCGCCGCCTGCCGAGGGCCCGCACCCGGTCCGGATCATGAGCTTCTCCGCGCGCTCCCTGCACCGGGTGCGGGCGGCCGCCCCGGCGGTCCCGACCGTGTACCTGATGCAGTTCGTCTCGCCGCGGATGCGCGACGGACGACTGCCTGCCGGGGTGCGGATCGCCGGTCCGGGAATGCGGATCGTGCGCAACCATCCCGGCTACATCCGCAAGCTCCAGAGCGCGGGCCACTCCGTACACGTGTGGACCGTGAACGATCCGGAAGACGTTCAGCTCTGCGCTGATCTGGGCGTGGAAGCCATCATCACGAACCGGCCGCGACAGGTTCTGTCACAGCTCGGGCGCTGACGTCCCGTTTTGCCCACCGACCCCGCACGACCCGCGCGTGACAGGGTGTGCCCCGGCGCATCCGTTCCGCAATCAATGGTCATGAATGCGTCAGGGGGCCCAGGTCAGGGCGTTTCCGGTCCAGGCCATTGGGGCATCCAGACCATGGCGTGGGACTAAGGAGGTTCCGGGGGTGGCGTTGGTGGTGGCACAGGAAGTGCCCACGTCGTCGTGCGTGGACGTATGCCATGGTCCTGCGGGCGTGGGCGAGGCAAGACGCCACATGCGCGAACAGTTGCGCATGAGCGGGGTGTCCGATTCGGTCGTGGACGATGCCGTACTGATCCTCTCCGAACTGCTCAGCAACGCCTGCCGGCACGGCAGGCCGCTGGGCGCGGGAGCGATCGGAGACGGGGAGATACGCGCCGCATGGCGCATAGACGAGGCGGGGCGGCTGACGGTCGAGGTCACGGACGGGGGCGGTCCCACGCGCCCGGTTCCGGCCACGCCCTCGGTCACCGCGCGCGGCGGTCGGGGGCTGAACATCATCAGCGCCCTCGCCCAGGACTGGGGTGTCCGGGACGGAGCGGCGGGCGAGGTCACCGTATGGGTGATCGTCGCGTGCGGGGCCCGGCATGAGGATTTCGCTACGCGCGTTGCGCCCCCGGCGATCGATTTCAGCGCGGCCTTCGACGATCTGGCTCCCTGACCAGGATCCGCCGTCGCATCCTTCACGAGATTCCGACAGCAGCACCCGCACCACCGGCCATCCGAACGGGCGGCCCCGGGAGCGCACGCCGACCGTGCTCCCGGCCGCATCCCACCAGTTGTGGCGGTACGAACGGCTAGGCTCGCGCCCAGACCACGCCGTACCGCCGCAACCGGGAGACACCCACGATGGCCAAGAAGCGCCCCGCAGCCAAGACTGCAAAGCCGCAGCTCAAGAACGGGGAGATCCCGGTGGTGGGCGCGCGCGAGCCCTGCCCCTGCGGATCCGGGCGCCGTTACAAGGCCTGCCACGGCGCAGCCGCCGCACACGCCGTCACCGAGCACGTGGCGCGCCCCTTCGAGGGCCTGCCCGGCGAGTGCGACTGGGTGGCGCTGCGCGAGCTCGTGCCCGCGGCGACCATCCCCCTGACGCTCAAGGGCGGCCTGCCCGAAGGCGTCCCCTCCGTCACGCTGGTGACCGTACTGCCCATGGCCTGGCCGGCGTTGCGCCGCGAGGACGGGTCGGTCCTGCTCGGGCTCCAGAACGACTCGACCACCGGGGACCTCTCCCGGGACATGGCCGACACCCTGGAGCGCGCGCTCGTCGCGGAGCCGGGCACTCCGGTTCCTGCCCGCCGCGTTCCCGCCGAGGGTCCGCGACTTCAGGATCTCCTGGACACGGACAGCGTTTTCGAGCCGGTTGTGCACAGCGGCTTCGAATTCTGGATTCCGGATGCGGAGAGCGCTCAGAACTCCTCCCCGGAGATCGCCGCCTCCCTGGAGCGCGCCAACGCCGCCGCCATCCCGACGGTCAAGCTGGCCGGCGTGGACGCGGCCTACTGGTGCGAGACCCCGGACAAGAACCACCTGCGTTGGGTCATGCCGTACCCCGAGGAGAAGCTGCTCGACGCCCTCGCGCGGCTGCACGCCGCGGGCGCCTCCTCGCTCGGCGAGAACACCCGACTGGTCGGTTCCTTCCGGGCGCACGGGCTGATGGTCCCCGTCTGGGACCTGCCCACCGGGGTGACCGCCGACGACGTGGAGAAGCCGGCCGCGGAGTTCGCGGAGCGGCTGGCCACGGCCCTGGCCTCGGACGCCCCGCTCACCCCGGAGGAGCGCCGGGCGCGCGGCGGACTCACCAACCGCCAGGTCACGCTCAACTGACGTCCAACACCCCCTGGCAGACCGGTGACTGGGGTCACAACTCCCGCTAATCGCCTGCAAATCGGTGTCTGAATATCAGAGATCGAATTTGCGAACAGGCGATCTCTTGTTACCGTTCTTGTAGCCCGGTCGCTGGTGCATCCCCCGTCGCCAGCGACCGGGCCCTTCCATTTCCGACGTCGCTCAACCGTCGGCCGGTGCCGGCGAGTTGCTCCCGGACCGCAGCAGCAGCTGCCCTTCATCATCCGGAACTGCAAACTCCGCAATGGCCGAGTAGGCGTCCGGCCCTCCCGCCGAGGCCTCCCGAGGCGTCTCGCACAGCCCCGGCTCGCCACCCGCCTTGACCGCGCACCGGATCTGCACCGTGTGCCCCGCAGGCCCCATCATTGTCAGAACGGCGTCCAGCGCGCGGCTGCCCGTGTTGCGGTAGTAGCTGCGGCCCCACGTCTGACCGTCGCCGACCAGGATGCAGGTCTGCGCCTCCACCCCTTGCGGCGAGGAGAGTTCGGGACCGCACCGGGAATCGGTCCGGGGCTGCTTGGACGGGCCCGGCTCCTGCGGAACGGCCGGCCGTGCCGGTGCAGCGGCCGGCGCCGGGGTACGGGAGCGCCCCCCGGGCTCGACGAACCCGAGCGAGGAGAGCAACCCGCCGCCTTTTCCGTCATCCTGACCGGCGAAATCTGGTCCGGCGATCGCCCCTGCCAGTGGGAGCGACAAGATGACCAGCACACCGGCGCTGATACCGATCAAGCGGAGATTCATTCGCCGAAGATAGCGATGCGGGAATGGGGCACGGAGATCCCCGCGCCCAATTCCCTTGGAAACACGTCGCACTGACACCCGTACGAGTGATCAGTACGCGAGGCGGCTCCCACCGCCGGAGGCCCCGCTGCTCGCCTCGACCAGTGCATCCACGACCGTCTCGACCTCCGGAAGCCACAGGCCACCGGTGTCCACGGGCTTCCGTTCCCATCGCACGTGCCCGCCGCCCGACGCCGGCGAGGGCGGCAACAACAGGTAGCCGCCCTCGCCGTGGAAACGCAGCGCGGACGGCACGTGGTCCTTGGCGTAGAGCAGTTCACCGAGCCGTTCCAGGGAGTACGGCGCGACGAGCAGTGACCACCGGGTGGGCGTGGCCACGACCGGACCGAGCCGTACGCCCTGCGCGTCCAGCCGTACGACGGCCCGCGCGGCCGCGGTGGCCGGCAGGCTCACGGCACACGGCGCGGACCCGCCGGTGGCCAGGAGCACGGGAGCGGCAGGCCGGTTGGCCCACCACCAGGCCACCATCCGGGGGTCGGTGGTGGCCGCGAGCAGTCCGGGGTCGAAGGGGTGCGCGCCGGGGACGGCGCAGTCGGGGTCGGGGCAGGCGCACCGGGCGCTGTCGGTGCCGGAGCGGCCGACGCCGGGCAGGACCGGCCACTGCCAGGCGGTGGCGCAGGCGAGCGCCGCGTCGAGGAGAGCCGGATCGTCGTTCCGCCCGGGGGCGGGACGGAGGGACATCAAGCGATTGCGGAGCCGCTGGAGACGCCTTCCGAGGATCTCGCGCATGAGCGCTCGTTCCTTTCCGTTGAACGCCGAGGGCCACATCACACCATGTAACCGGTGTCTCACCACACGTACACGTTTCGCGTCACTGTCCGCCAGAAGCAGGTCCACACGGGTTCGTGCAGTCTTCTTACGGGTCCATGAAACGTCCGGCGGGGGCGGAGCGCGACCCGCGCCAGCGCCGAAACCGGCTGCCGCCGCTAAGGACGACGGTCCGTGTCGGGCGGTTCCCGGCGGCTGCCGGGCTGCGCCAACTGCCTTCGTGCACCACAGATGAGGTACCCGGGGCCACTCTGACGCCCGACCAGTCGATCGCAAAAACCGTCTGCTTCCAGCTTTTTCCGGCCAAGTTCTAGCCTTGGCTGGACAATGAGTTGCCGTCCCACGGACACCAGTATTCCCACCTGGGCGATGCTGGACATCGATCCTCGTGTGCGTGTAGATGTGGATTCATTGATGGCGGCGCAGCACGATCTGGGGGTTTGCGATGCTATATGGCGAATCGCACCAGGTGGAAAGGCGGACGCCATGAGCGCCCCGCATCTGCCGAAAGTGGCTGGAATCGATCCAGCAGTTACAGCGGTCCAGCACACTGCGGCGTCCACGCGCGCCCGCACCGCCCCCGCACCGGCCCCGGCAGCGGTCCCCGGACCGAGCACCCTGATCCAGGACCGGCTGGCGGGGATGGTCTCCGACCTGACCACCCTCCACGAGCTCACCGAACGCCTCGCCCGCACCCGCGATCTCGACTCCTCCCTCCAGGAGTTCCTCCGTGCCGGAGCAGCGCTGGTCGGCGCCCGTCGCGGCCTGATCGTCCTGGAGCCCTCCGATGGGCTCGGGCCGACGACCACGATCGGCCTCGGTCTCGGCCGCGCGGACCTCGGGCACATCGAGACCGTCCCGCGCGCCGCCACGTCCTACGGCCGCATCCTCGACGGACTCCCCGACGCCGAGGGCGGCTCCGAGGTGCTCCCCGAACCCGACGCCGCCCCCGGCATCGGCACGTACGGCCCCCCGGTCGACCCCCGCCACCGCGAGGTCGCCGCGCGACTCGGCTACGCCGCCAGCTATGCGCTGCCGCTGACCGCGGAGGCCATCGGCCGACTCGGCGCGGTCGTCTGGCTCTACGACGATCAGGTCGAGCCGAGCGACCGCCAGCGCGACCTCGTCGGGCTGTACGTCCGGCACGCCGCCGAGCACCTGGCCCGGATGCTTGAGGTGGAACGGTCCCGCAGCGACCTGGCCACGATCGCCGAGGAACTGCTGCCCAGCCGGCTCCCCCGGATCCCCGGGGTCCAGCTCGCCGCCCGCCACCACACCGGGCCGCGCGGCGGCGGCGACTGGTACGACGCGCTGCCGTTGCCCGAAGGCGCCCTGGGGCTGGCCGTCGGCTCCGTGACCGGCTCGGGGCCCAGCGCCGTCGCCGCGATGGGTCGGCTGCGGGCCTCGCTGCGGGCGTACGCCGTCATGGAGGGCGAGGACCCCGTAGCGGTCCTGTCCGACCTGGAGCTACTACTGCGCCTGACCGAGCCGGCGCGCTGTGCCACCGCGCTCTTCGCGTACTGCGAACCCGCCCGGGGAAAGATCCTCCTGGCCGGGGCGGGACACACGCCGCCACTGCTCATCGGCGAGCACCGCACGGAGTACGTGGAGACCTCGCTCTCCGCGCCGCTCGGGATGCTGTCGTGCTGGGAGGCGCCGAGCGTGGAGATCGAGCCCGCCCGCGGAGAAACGGTGCTGCTGTACACCGACGGGCTGCTGCGGCGCACCGGCGACCCGATGGACCGGGCCTACGCACGGCTGCACGCGGCAGCCGCCGGTGCGCCCCGCGGCATCCGGGACGACCCGGCCGCCCTCTGCGACCACATCCTGCGGACGGTGCTGCCCGAGGAGGACCCGGCGCTCGCCACCGTCCTCCCGGCCGGCTCCGGACCCACGGCCGCTTCCACGGCCGGCCCCGGCTCCGGTTCTCCGGCGGGTTCCGGCTCCCCGGTCGCTTCCGGCTCCACGGGTCCCGCAGCCACCGCGAACGCCAGCGCCGCATGGGCCGCGGAGGAAGGCGGGGTGGAGGACATCATCCTGCTCGCTGCCCGTTTTGACTGATTTATCACACCCGCCGCCGGGCGTCTTCCCCTCGCACATACGATGGATGCGGTCCGCACCCGGTCCTGTCGTAGCTGAGGAGAAGACGTGGCTGACGAGCTCACCCCGGAGACCCCGGAAGAAGAGCAGCCCCAGAAGAAGCACAAGCAGCGCAAGAACGGGCTGTACCCGGGCGTCAGCGACGAACTCGCCGAGAACATGCGCACGGGCTGGGCCGACACCGAGCTGCACGGACTCGAGCCGATCGCCCAGGCCGCGCACACCGCCGCCCGCCGCGCCGCACTGTCCGAGCGCTTCCCGGGCGAGCGCCTCGTCGTGCCCGCCGGGCGCCTCAAGACCCGCTCGAACGACACCGAGTACCCCTTCCGCGCCTCGACCGAGTACGCGTACCTCACCGGTGACCAGACCGAGAACGGCGTGCTGGTCCTGGAGCCCACGGGCGAGACCGGCCACACCGCCACGGTCTACCTGCTGCCGCGCTCCAATCGCGAGAACGGCGAGTTCTGGCTCTCCGGCCAGGGCGAGCTGTGGGTCGGCCGCCGCCACTCCCTCGCCGAGGCCGAGCAGCTCCTGGGCATTCCCGCCAAGGACGTCCGCGAGCTCGCCGAGGCCCTCGCCGAGGCCGAGGGCCCGGTCCGCAACGTCCGCGGCCACGACTCCGTCATCGAGGCGGCCCTGACCGACAAGGTCACCAAGGAGCGCGACGAGGAGCTGCGCGTCTACCTCTCCGAGGCCCGTGCCGTGAAGGACGACTTCGAGATCGGTGAGCTCCAAAAGGCCGTCGACTCCACCGTCCGCGGTTTCGAGGACGTCGTGAAGGTCCTGGACAAGGCCGAGGCCACGTCCGAGCGCTACATCGAGGGCACCTTCTTCCTGCGCGCCCGCGTCGAGGGCAACGACGTCGGCTACGGCTCCATCTGCGCCGCCGGCCCCCACGCCTGCACCCTGCACTGGGTCCGCAACGACGGCGACGTCCGCTCGGGCGACCTGCTGCTGCTCGACGCCGGTGTGGAGACCCACTCCCTCTACACCGCCGACGTCACGCGCACGCTGCCCATCAACGGCACGTACAGCGACATCCAGCGCAAGGTCTACGACGCGGTGTACGAGTCCCAGGAAGCCGGCATCGCCGCCGTCAAGCCGGGCGCGAAGTTCCGCGACTTCCACGACGCCTCCCAGCACGTCCTGGCCGAGAAGCTCGTCGAGTGGGGCCTGCTGGAGGGGCCGGTCGAGCGCGTACTGGAGCTCGGCCTGCAGCGCCGCTGGACCCTGCACGGCACCGGCCACATGCTCGGCATGGACGTCCACGACTGCGCCGCCGCGCGCACCGAGGCGTACGTCGACGGCACGCTGGAGCCGGGCATGTGCCTCACCGTCGAGCCCGGCCTGTACTTCCAGGCCGACGACCTGACCGTGCCCGAGGAGTACCGGGGCATCGGCGTCCGGATCGAGGACGACATCCTGGTCACCGAGGACGGCAACCGGAACCTGTCCGCCGGGCTGCCCCGCACCTCGGCCGATGTCGAATCCTGGATGGCACGCCTCAAGGGCTGACCCCTGCGCCGCAGACCTCCGATGGGCGGGACCTCGTACGCGAGTCCCGTCCATCGGTGCATCCGGCAGCGGCCGCGGGGAGGCCGTTCCGGGAGGCGGGGCCCGGGGGCCGGGAGGCCGGGAAGCGGGGTGGAGATGCCGGGAGGGGCGAAGGCCGCCGACGCTACGACACCTTCAGCAGCGCCCCATCACGCCATTTCAGGATCTTGTCGAAGCTGACCACCGCGCCCCGGCCCGGCCGGTTGCGGAGCCTGACGTGGTCGGCGAGCTCCGCGATCAACCAGAGGCCCCGGCCGTGCTCGCTCTCCGAAGGCTCGGAGGGGCCGGCCGGCGGGGGTCTGTGCCCCGCCACCGTGGCCGCCGGGAAACCCGGACCCGAATCGGTCACCTCGATGCGGCAACAGTCGCCGTCCAGGTAGGCGGTGACGCGATAGGCCGCGCACGCCTCCGCAGCGGGTTCCGCGCCGGCCCCGGCGTGTGACGCCGGGCCTCCGTGCTCCACCGCGTTCGCGCACGCCTCGCTCAGCGCCACCGACAGGTCGAAGGAGATGTCCGGGTCCACCCCCGCGGTCTCCATCGTCCCCAGCAGCAACCGCCTGGCGAGCGGCACGCTCGCGGCTTCGCGCCTCAAGTGGAGAGACCACCAGATGCTCATACGGTTACCTATTGCCTCCCGCGACGGACCATAAGCCCCTGGCAGCCGCCACAACCCTCATTCGGCCGATGCGACGCTCCCGGCCAACGATGTATGCGCGGAACGCGGGTCCACACCGCGCGCAGACACCGGGAGACGCCCACGGAGGCACCCACCGAGACACCGCAGACACCGCAGACACCGCAGACGAAGCCTGCGTACGGGGGGCACTCACGACCTTCCGGACCTGCCGTACGAACGGCCCGAGCCCAGTGCGATGATGGCCCGGCCATGACTGTCCCCCACGCGACGCCCGCCGGAGCCGGCCTCCGACTGATCCGGGCCGCGGTGTTCACCGCGGTCTGCGTCGTGCTGTCCGCGGCCGGGCACACCCTGGCGTCCTGCGCCACCGTGCCCTGGTGGGCCCTCGTCACGGCATTCCTCTCCGTGTTCGCGATCGCCGCTCCGCTCGCGGGGCGCCGGCGCTCACTGCCCGGCATCGCCACCGCCCTCGGGTTCGGGCAGGTCGGGCTGCACACGGTGTTCGGCCTCGGCCAGCACAGCGCCGCAGCCGCCCAAGCCTCCACCGACGCCGACCGGTCGCTCGCGGCGCTCGCCGCCCAACTGGTCTGCGGAGGCAACTCCGTCCCGCTCAGCCCGGCCGACGCCCGACAGATCCTGGAAACCGCCGGGCTGGACCCGACCACCATGGCGGCCCAGGCCGCCGCACAGGCACACGCCGGTCACGCCCACATGGCCCAGGCCGCCGCGGCACCCGCCACCGGCCTGTTCAGCCCGGGCATGCTGATCGGCCACCTGCTGGCGGCGCTCGCCGCGGGCTGGCTGCTCGGGCGCGGTGACACCGCCCTGTTCCGGCTCGTCGAACTGTCCCGCGGCTCGGCCGCAGCCGACCCGGTGCGCCCGCTGCGCGCCGCGCTGGCCTTCGTACGCGCCCTCGGCGCCGGGCTCGCGAGTGCGTCTTCCCTTACCCCGCAGGCATCCCGGACCGGCGTCGCACCCGCCGCGCACACCGGTCGGGAAACACTCCAGCACACGGTGATCAGGCGCGGGCCGCCCCGCACGGCACTCGTCCTCGCAGCCTGACGCGGCACCCACCTCCCCGGAGCCTCCGGCGGAAGCACCGGTGCCGCGAGCTCCGCGCGCGCCCGTGCGCGGAGCCACCTCACCCCTGCTTCCACGGAGTGTTCCTGCCATGAAGACCTCTCACGTCTCCTTCGCCGCCGCCCTTGCCGCGGGCACCGTCCTCGTCCTGTCCGGCACTGCCTTCGCGCACGTCAGCGTGCAGCCCGGCGAGGCGGCCAAGGGCGGCTACGCGACGATCAACTTCAAGGTTCCGAACGAGCGCGACAACGCCTCGACCACGCAGCTGGAGGTCAACTTCCCGACCGACCAGCCGCTCACGTCCGTCATGCCTCAGGACGTCCCCGGCTGGACCGTGACGGTCGAGAAGAGCAAGCTCGACAAGCCGCTCACCGTGCACGGCAAGCAGATCAACGAGGCGGTCACCAAGGTGACCTGGAGCGGCGGCAAGATCGAGCCGGGCAAGTTCCAGCAGTTCCCGGTCTCGGTGGGCAAGCTGCCCGAGAGCACCGACCAGATGGTCTTCAAGGCGATCCAGACGTACGACAACAACGAGGTCGTCCGCTGGATCGAGGAGACCAAGGAAGGCGCGGCGGAGCCGCAGAACCCGGCTCCCGTCCTGAAGCTGACCGCGGCCAAGGCCGCCGACGGCCACCACGACGACAAGAAGCCCGGCACCCCCGACGCCGCCCAGGGTGCGAAGGGCCACGCTGAGGGCCACGACGAGGCCGCCCCGGACGCCTCCGACACGACCGCGCGCGTCCTCGGCGTCGCCGGCATCGTCGTCGGGCTCGGCGGTGTCGCCTTCGGCGTCGCCGCACGCCGCCGCGCCTCCTGACCCGACGCGGCCACAGGCCGTATCCCCGTAGTCAGAACGTGCGCGCCACCGACGCGCCTGCGCTGCCGGAACGCCCGCACCAGATACCCGATCCCAGGGACATCCCTCCATGCGCACCACACGTGTGACGATCGCCGCCCTCGTGGCGGCAGCCGCGCTCACCCTGACCGCCTGCGGCGGTGAGCCCGCCAAGACCGATGCGGTCACCCAGATCACCGGCCAGTCCAAGGCCGGCACCGCAACGGTCCTCGACCGCCCCTTCGACAAGCCGGAGCTGGTCCTGACGGACACCACCGGCAAGCCGTGGAACCTGCGCGAGCAGACCAAGGGCAAGCCGACGCTCATCTATTTCGGCTACACCAACTGCCCCGACGTCTGCCCCCTGACGATGAGCAACATCGCCGTCGCGAAGAAGGCGCTGCCCAAGGCCGAGCAGGACAAGCTCCAGGTCGTGTTCGTGACCACCGACCCCGAACGGGACACCCCCGACTCGCTCGCCGCGTGGCTGCGGGCGCAGGACCCGTCCTTCATCGGACTGACCGGTGACTTCGCCACGATCCAGACCGCTGCACGCAAACTCGGCATCGGCATCGAGGCCGCCAAGAAGGAGACCGACGGCAGCGTCGTCTCCATGCACGGCGCCCAGGTGATCGCGTTCTCGCCCAAGTCCGACGAGGGGTACCTCCTCTACGGCGAAGGCACGACCGTCGACGACTACACCAAGGACCTGCCGAAGATCATCAAGGGAGAGAACCCGTGACCGCCCGCACCATCCGCACCCTCGCAGCCACCCTCTCCCTGACGGCTGCCCTCGCCATATCCGGCTGTTCCTCGGATTCCGGCTCCGGTGCCGCGGCGGACGCGGACAAGCCGAAGATGACGGTCACGGGTGCCTTCATGCCCGAGCCCGTCAACGACAAGATGGCCGGCGCGTTCATGGTCATCAAGAACGACTCCAAGACGGCCGACAAGCTCACGGCCGTCACCAGTCCGCTCTCCGACGATCTACAGATCCACGAGACCAAGGACCAGAAGATGCAGCAGGTCGCGTCCATGGACGTGCCTGCGGGCGGCGAGCTCAAGCTCGAACGCGGCGGCAACCACGTCATGTTCATGGGGCTCAAGAACCAGCCGAAGGTGGGCGACAAGGTCACCGTCGAGCTGCGCTTCGAGAAGGCCGACCCCGTCAAGGTCGAGCTGGACGTCAAGGAACGGACGTACAACGCCCAGAACACCAGCGCCCACTGACGGACCGAGGTACTGACACGCCATGACGGCCATCGCCCCCTCCACGGCCCGCGACCGGACCACGGCACTCGTGCCGCGGCTCGCGCTGGTCCTCGCAGCCCTGCTGGCAACCCTGTTCGCCGCTGCCGCCCCGGCCACGGCGCACGCCGCACTCACCGCGAGCGACCCCCAGGACGGGGCGGTGGTCGCCACGGCTCCCGCCCAGGTCACCCTCTCCTTCTCGGAGCAGGTCGCCATGGGCGACGATTCCATCCGCGTCATGGACCCGCAGGGCAAGCGGGTCGACACCGGCGAGCTGCGCGACATGTGCAGCGGATCCACCATCCGCTACGGCACCGCGCTGCACTCCGGGCTACCGGACGGCACGTACACCGTCGCCTGGCAGGCCGTGTCCGCCGACAGCCACCCCGTCTCGGGCGCCTTCACCTTCTCCATCGGCGCCCCCTCGGCCACCAGCGTCGCCCTGCCCACCCAGCAGGTCGGCGGCGGACCGGTCGGAATCGCGTACGACATCGCGCGCTACGCCGCCTACGCCGGCTTCACCGTCCTCGTCGGGGGCGCCGCCTTCATCCTGTTGTGCTGGCGCCGGGGCGCCGCGCAGCAGCCGCTGCAGAAGCTCGTCCTGCGTGCCTGGGTCACGCTCACCGCCGCCACCCTCGCGATGCTGGTGCTCCGCAACCCGTACACGGGCTCTGGGAAGTTCGCCGATGCGTTCAACCTCGACGGCCTCAAGGCCGTCCTGGAGACCAAGACCGGCGCCTCCCTCGTCTCCCGGCTGCTGTTGCTCGGTGCCGCCGCGCTCTTCGTCGCCGTGCTCTTCGGTGCCTACGCACGCAGGAGCGGGGCGTCCGGGTCCAAAGGGCAGGCGACGAACAAGGGCAAGGACAAGGAAAAGGAAGCGGACGACCTGCTCTTCGGTCTCGGCATCGGCGGGACCGTCGTCGCCGGGGGGATCGCGGCCACCTGGGCGCTGTCCGAGCACGCCTCCACCGGAATCCAGCCCGGCATCGCCATGCCCGCAGACATCCTTCACCTGCTGGCCGTCGCGGCCTGGCTCGGCGGACTCACCGCACTCCTCATCGCCCTGCACAAGGTCCCCGACATCGAGCGCGAGGCGGTCCAGCGGTTCTCCCGGGTCGCCTTCGTCAGCGTCCTGGTCCTCGCCGTCACCGGCGTCTACCAGTCCTGGCGGCAGGTCGGCAGCTGGTCCGCCCTCACCGGCACCAGCTACGGACAGCTGCTGCTCGTCAAAGTGGGCCTGGTCGCCGTCCTTATCGGTATCGCCTACGTCTCCCGGTCGTGGACGGCGCGGCTCACCGAGGCTCCCGTCGGCAAGCCGACCAAGGTCGCCCGGCAGCGCGATGTTTCACGTGAAACACAGCCCGCCGCCGTCACCGTCCCGGCGGACCCCCAGCGGGCCGCCCAGCTCGCACGGCAGCGTGCCGCGCGTGAGAGCGCCCGCGAGAAGCAGGTCCGCGACGCCGACCCGGCCCGGGCGGGGTTGCGGCGCTCCGTCCTCGCCGAGGCCGGGGTCGCCGTCGCCCTGCTCGCCGCGACCACGGTCCTCACCAGTACCGAGCCCGGCCGGACCGCCGAGCGGGCGGGTGGGCGCGAGACCGCTGCCACGGCGGTCCCCAACCGTCCCATCAAGATCACCTTGCCGTTCGACACCGGCAGCGAGAAGGGCAAGGGGGCGGTCCGGGTCGAGCTCGACCCGGGGCGGGTCGGCGCCAACTCGCTCCACGTCTGGGTCGACGACCCCGACGGCAACCCCCTCGACGTCCCCGAGCTCAAGGTCGCCTTCACGCTCCCCGCCAAGGACATCGGCCCGCTGCCGGTCGTCCCCGAGCGCGCGGCCCCCGGACACTGGAGCGCATCCGGCGTCCAGCTACCGCTCGCCGGGGAATGGCGGATCGACGTGACCGTCCGTACCTCCGACATCGACCAGACGACCGTGCAGAAGAACGTGAAGATCGGCTGACCAGCGTGACCGAGAGCAATACCGACATCGAGATCTCCCGGCGCCGACTGCTGGGCACCGTCGGCGCGGCCGGCGCCGTGGGGCTCGCGCTCGGCGCCACCGGCGGCGCCCTCGCGCACTCCGCGCTCGCCGGCTCCCCGACCGATGCTCCCGGCGCCGCGGGAAGCCTCGCCTCCCTCGGTGCCACCCGGGTCGCCTTCCAGGGCGACCACCAGGCCGGCATCACCACCCCCTTGCAGGCCAAGGGCCACGTGCTCGCCTTCGACCTGGCCCCCGGCGCCGGCCGCAAGGAGGCCGCCGCCCTGATGCGCCGTTGGTCCGACACCGCCCGCCGGCTCATGGCAGGCGAGACCGCCCCGACGGCGGACACCGGCATCGCCCTCGACGCGGGGCCGTCCTCCCTGACCGTCACCTTCGGCTTCGGCCACTCCTTCTTCGAGCGCACCGGGCTGGGCTCCCGTCGCCCCACCGCCCTCGACCCACTGCCCGACTTCTCCGCCGACCGCCTCGATGCCCAACGCAGCAACGGCGACCTGTGGATCCAGATCGGCGCCAACGACGGACTCATCGCCTTCCACGCCCTGCGCGCTCTGCAGAAGGACGCGGGGGAAGCGGCCCGGGTGCGCTGGCAGATGAACGGATTCAACCGCTCTCCCGGCGCCACGGGCACTGCGATGACCGCCCGCAACCTCATGGGTCAGGTCGACGGCACCAACAACCCGAAGCCTGCACAGCCCGACTTCGACAAGCGGATCTTCGTCCCGGCCGCCGGCCCCGGGCCCGCCGAACACGCCTGGATGGGCGGGGGTTCGTACGCCGTCGTACGGCGCATCCGGATGCTCCTCGACGACTGGGACAAGCAGTCCCTGGCCCAGCAGGAGCAGGTCATCGGCCGTACGAAGGCCACCGGCGCGCCCCTCAGCGGCGGCACCGAGACCACCAGGATGGCGCTCGACAAGATCGGCCCCGACGGCAAGCCCGTCATCCCCTCCAACGCGCACGCCCGGATCTCCGCCCCCGAGCAGAACGGCGGGGCCGCCATGCTCCGGCGCCCCTTCTCCTTCCACGACGGGATCGGCGCCGACGGCGCCCCCGACGCGGGGCTCCTCTTCATCTGCTGGCAGGCCGATCCGCTGCGCGGTTTCGTGCCCGTCCAGCGCAAGCTCGACCGGGGGGACGCCCTGTCGGAGTTCATCCGCCACGAGTCCAGTGGGCTGTACGCGGTCCCGCCCGGCCCCCGCGACGGGGAGTACGTGGGACAGCGGCTGCTCGAAGGGTGAACAGCGCCCCGGTGGTCGGGGCGCCGGCATTAGGCTGATCACATGTCGGCCACCCGCTTCACCTATCTCGGTCCCGAGGGCACCTTCACCGAAGCAGCCCTCCGTACCCTGCCGGAAGCCGCGACCCGGGAGCTCGTCCCGATGGTGTCGGTCCCGGCCGCCCTGGACGCCGTACGCAACGGGGAGGCCGCAGCCGCCCTGGTGCCGATCGAGAACTCGGTGGAGGGCGGGGTGACGGCCACCCTGGACGAGCTGGCTTCCGGCGAACCGCTGATGATCTACCGCGAGGTGCTGCTGCCCATCGCGTTCGCGCTGCTCGTGCGGCCCGGTACCAAGCTGTCGGACGTCAAGACCGTCACCGGGCACCCGGTCGCCCAGCCGCAGGTGCGCAACTGGCTGCGGGCGAACCTGCCCGACGCGGTGTGGGAGTCGGCCGCCTCCAACGCCGACGGTGCCCGGCTGGTCCAGGAGGGCCGTTTCGACGCCGCCTTCGCAGGCGAGTTCGCGGCCGCCACGTACGGGCTCGTGCCGCTGGTCACCGAGATCCACGACGCGGAGAACGCCGAGACCCGCTTCGTGCTCGTCGGCCGCCCGGCCCGGCCCGCCGCCCCGACCGGCGCGGACAAGACCTCCGTCGTGCTGTGGCTCGGCGACGACCATCCCGGCGCCCTGCTGGAGCTCCTCCAGGAGTTCGCCGTCCGGGGGGTCAACCTGATGCTGATCCAGTCCCGGCCGACGGGTCAGGGCATCGGCAACTACTGCTTCGCCGTCGACGCCGAGGGGCACATCTCCGACCGCCGGGTCAGCGAAGCGCTCATGGGCCTGAAGCGCACCTGCCCCCAGGTCCGCTTCCTCGGTTCGTACCCGCGTGCCGGCGTCGCTCAGAGTGACGTCCGCGCTCCGCGGCCCGGTACGTCGGACAGTGACTTCACAGCCGCTTCCGACTGGCTGACGCGTTGCCTCGACGGCCGGCCGTAGCTCTTCGTCCACTGTCCACAAAGTTATCCACAGGTTCGCGTGCAGACCTGTGGACTAGTCGACACTATGGCGCGACAAGGTCGACAAATCGGTCGGCGGGTTCAGGTTTCGCGCTGGAGAGCGGGAGGTGAACGACGTCACCTCCGCATCATGGATCAACTCTTTGGGGCGAGTAATTCCCACCCGAATGAGTGTGTGATGGCGGTTTGAACTCCGATTCCTCCCGACCACCTGCCGATCGGCTTGGACCTCATCCCGTGTCCACAGATCCGGCACACAGCCTGTGGACAAGTCCATCCCGTGGGCAATTCCTGTGGACAGACAAGGCTTCCCAGCCCTGCTCAGAGAGGTCCCGGATACCCGGGTTGTGTCCCTTTTCAGGGAATGGGCCGCTTTTATTGACCGCGCGAGAACGATCGCATCCGGCCAGTCGGCGGACACTTTTCCATTCTCCACAATTGGGACATAGTGACACGCAGCGTGATATCGATGCGAGTCCAGGAAGCCCAGCCCGGTAGCCTGGAGGGGTGATTGACCTTCGGCTGCTCCGTGAAGACCCTGACCGTGTCCGCGCCTCGCAGCGCGCCCGTGGAGAGGACGTCGAGCTCGTCGACGCACTGCTCTCCGCCGACGAGCGCCGCAGGTCCTCCGGCATGCGCTTCGACGAACTGCGCAATGAGCAGAAGTCCCTCGGCAAGCTCATCCCCAAGGCCTCTCCGGAGGAGCGGGCAGAGCTGCTGAAGAAGGCCGAACAGCTCAAGACGGACGTCAAGGCCGCCGAGGCCGAGCAGAACGAGGCCGACGAGGCCGCCAAGCGACTGCTGCTCCAGCTCGGCAACATCGTCCACGAGGACGTTCCGGTCGGCGGCGAGGAGGACTTCACCGTCCTCGAAACGCACGGCACGATCCGCGACTTCGCCGCCGAGGGCTTCGAGCCCAAGGACCACCTGGAGCTCGGCGAGGCGCTGGGCGCCATCGACGTCGAGCGCGGCGCCAAGGTGTCGGGCTCGCGCTTCTACTACCTGACCGGAATCGGGGCCCTGCTGGAACTGGCGCTGGTCAACGCGGCGATCGCGCAGGCGACCGAGGCCGGCTTCATCCCCATGCTGACTCCGGCGCTGGTCCGCCCGCGCGCCATGGAGGGCACCGGCTTCCTCGGCCAGGCCGCGGAGAACGTGTACCACCTGGAGAAGGACGACTACTACCTGGTCGGCACCTCCGAGGTCGCGCTCGCCGGCTACCACATGGACGAGATCATCGACGCCGACAAGCTGCCGCTGCGGTACGCCGGCTTCTCGCCGTGCTTCCGCCGCGAGGCCGGTACGTACGGCAAGGACACCCGCGGCATCTTCCGCGTGCACCAGTTCGACAAGGTCGAGATGTTCTCGTACGTCACGCCGGAGGACGCCGAGGCCGAGCACGCCCGTCTCCTCGCGTGGGAGAAGCAGTGGCTGACCGGCCTGGAACTGCCCTTCCAGGTGATCGACGTCGCCACCGGCGACCTGGGCTCCTCCGCCTCCCGCAAGTTCGACTGCGAGGCGTGGATCCCGACGCAGGGCAAGTACCGCGAGCTGACCTCCGCCTCGAACTGCGACGGCTTCCAGGCCCGCCGCCTGTCGATCCGTTACCGCGACGGCAAGAAGACCGCGCCGCTCTCGACGCTGAACGGCACGCTGTGCGCCGTACCGCGCACGATCGTCGCGATCCTGGAGAACCACCAGCAGGCCGACGGCTCGGTGCGGGTGCCCGCGATGCTGCGTCCGTACCTGGGCGGGCGCGAGGTCCTGGAGCCGATCACCAAGTGAGTCCGGCCCCGTTTCCGTACAAGCTCGTCGCGACCGATCTCGACGGCACCCTCCTGCGTGGCGACGACACCGTCTCGGAACGCACGCGTGAAGCGCTCGTCGCGGCCACCGCGGCGGGCGCGGCACACATCATCGTCACCGGTCGGGCCGTGCCCTGGACCCGGGGCGTACTGGACGATCTCGGCTACAAGGGGATCGCGGTGTGCGGGCAGGGGGCCCAGGTCTACGACGCGGGGGCGCACCGGCTGCTCACCTCGGTGACGCTGGACCGTCAGCTGGCCGGCCTGGCGCTGTCGAAGATCGAGGCCGAGGTGGGTCCGCTGGCGCTCGCGGCCAGCCGGGACGGGGTGGACGGCGAGGTGCTGTTCGGGCCCGGCTACCGGGTGCAGGAGGGCCTGCCCGCGGTCTACCTGGAGGACACGGCGGCGGTGTGGTCGGCTCCGCTGAACAAGCTCTACATCCAGCACCCGGAGCTGGACGACGATGCGCTGGTCAAGGTGGCCCGGAACACGGTGGGCTCCTTGGTGGACATCGTCATGGCCGGTCCCGGCATAGTGGAGATCCTTCCGCTCGGACTGACGAAGGCCACCGGCCTCTCGTTGGCGGCGCGCCGGCTGGGTGTGAAGGCTGCGGAGACGATCGCCTTCGGCGACATGCCGAACGACATCCCGATGTTCGGCTGGGCGGCGCACGGGGTGGCCATGGCCAACGCCCATGCCGAACTGAAAGCCGTGGCCGACGAGGTGACGACCTCCAACGAGGAGGACGGCATCGCGGTGGTGTTGGAGCGCCTGTTGGGTGCCGCGTAGCACGCAGGACGTACGAGAAGGTCCGGGACAGCCCGCGCCGCACGGCGCGCTCGAAGTGGCTGCCCCGGACCTCTTTGTTGCTCCCCGCACGTCCCACTCTGCCCCTGGCAGACATCCCGTACCAGCGATTTTCCATGCACCCGGGCCGGTGCCCGGTTGGGTCTCACCCCGGCCATGTTTCACGTGAAACATGCGTGGGCTGCGGGTGGCGGGTCAGCGGCCAGGCCAGGAGACCGACGGCGAGCGAGATGGCGTGCCCGAGGTCGGCGAAGGTGCCTCCGGTGAGGAGCGGAATCCCGAAGAAGGCGACGACTCCGGCAAGGTAGAACCAGCGCAAGGGGTTCGGCAGCCGGTAGGTGAGGACCCCAATCGAGGCCGCGAGTCCGTAGCTGACACCCACGTCGATGACATGGACCATGCTGTGCGGAGCCCGGTGGTCCTGGATCGCCATCAGTACCACCTTCTGGCTGACCAGGGTGGCCGTGATGTGGGCGGTGGCGACGATGACGAGCCAGCGCAGGGTGCCGAGCCAGCGTTCCACGGAAGCGTGGAAGAGCTCGAAGAGGACGGCGTACGTCGCGAGCGAGGCCGGGTTCTCGATCCAGAAGGCGCTGGAGAGCAGGGCCCGCACGGGGTGCCGGGTGAGCTCGTAGATGTTGCTGCTGTGCCGGTGGAGCAGGACGTGTTCGAGTTGGTCCGGCGCGGTGACCACGATGACGCTCGTGATGGCGATGATCAGCAGCCATATGTGCGTGCCGGGCGAGGAGCGTATCCAAGACCGCACGGGCCTGGACGGCTCGGGCTCGAGGTGCTCCACCATGCACTGATGATGCCCCGTACGGCGGTGCCCCGCCCGGCCGGTGGGCCGGGCGGGGCAGCGGCCACGGGGCCGATGCGGCGGGGCTTACTCCTCGCCCGCCAGGGTGAGGCGGCGCAGTTTCTGGCCCGCGTAGACGGTGGCGCCGACGGTGACCACCAACAGCAGGATCACCGCGGTGGGCAGGCCGACGGTGGCGTCGACGTAGCCCTCGCCGGCGACCTTTTCAGCGAGGGCCAGCGCCCACTGCTGGACGCTCAGGGTCTTCGCCCCCGAGACCAGGCTGCCGAAGAGCGACTCCCAGATCAGGGCGTAGACCAGGCCGAAGACGACTGCGTGCCGGCTGACGGTGCCCAGCAGCAGGAACAGGGCGCTGTAGGCGATCGAGGCGACGAGGGCCGCCACCGTGTAGGCGACGGCGATCTGCTGACCGTTGCCGTTGAGGATGAAGCCGGCGATCAGGGTGGGGATCGCGGAAAAGGCCATGGTGACGGCGATCGCGACGATCAGCTTCGTCATGATGATCGTCGGGCGCTTCACCGGCTTGGACAGCAGGTAGACGATCGAGCCGTCGTCGATCTCGGGGCCGATGGCGCCGGTGCCGGCGATGACGCCGATGAGCGGAACCATGGTGGCGAGCGCGAAGCCACCCAGCAGGTCGGCGGCGACCTTGTCGTCCAGGCCGGTGAAGGCGCGGACGGCCAGGGAGATGACAATCAGCAGGGCCGGGAGTGCGAAGAGGATCAGCGCACGGCGGCGGCCGAGCAGCGCGCGGTAGGTGAGCCGGGCGACGGTGGGGTTGTACATGGGTGCCAGCTCCTTCAGGCCGCGACGAGGTAGGAGAAGACCGACTCGAGGGACTCGTCGGAGGGCGAGACCGTCAGCAGCCGGATGCCGTGCGCACGGGCGACCCGCGGCAGCAGCTCTGTGAAGCGGCCGAAGTCGACGGCCTGGATGCGCAGGGCGCCTTCCTTGACGTCCACCTCGATGCCGGCGGTGGAGGGGTCGGCGATCAGGGCCGCGGCGAGGGCCCGGTCGTCGGAGGAGCGGACGACATAGCGGTGCGGGCGGTCCGTCATCAGGCGGCGGATCTTGCGGAAGTCCCCGGAGGCGGCGTGCCGGCCTGCGACGACCACCTCGATGTGGGAGGCGAGCTGTTCGACCTCCTCCAGGATGTGGGAGGAGAACAGCACGGTGCGGCCGTCGTCACCCATGCGCCGCAGCAGATCCATGAGCTGCATGCGCTGGCGGGGGTCCATACCGTTGAACGGCTCGTCGAGGAGCAGCACGGACGGGTCGTGGACGAGGGCGGAGGCCATCTTCACGCGCTGCCGCATGCCCTTGGAGTACGTCGAGATCTTGCGGTCCTGGGCGTACTCCATCTCGACGGTGGCGAGCGCCCGCCGGGCGGCCGCATCGTCGAGGCCGTGGAGTTCCGCGTTGGCGACGACGAACTCCCGGCCGGTGAGGAAGTCGTACATGGCCTCGCGCTCGGGCACGACGCCGATCTGCTTGTAGACCTGTTCGTTGCGCCAGATCGGTATGCCGTCGAGGGTGACCGTGCCCGTGGAGGGGGCGAGGAAGCCGCCCATCATGTTGATGAGGGTGGACTTCCCGGCGCCGTTGGGTCCCAGGAGTCCGGTGACGCCGGGGCCGATGCGCATGGTCACGTCGTTGACGGCGACGACGTTCCCGAACCAGCGGGAGGTGTGGTCGATGTCCAGAATGCTCATGGGCGCAGCCCATTCCTTTGAGGGGTGGTGGCGGGCGACGGGAGGGCGGTCACAGCCCGGCCTTCCGGTAGCGGGCCATCAGGGCAACGTAGGAGCCGGCGATGAGGGCGAGGACGACGAGCAGGTAGACGAAGCCGACGCCGGCCGTGGGGCCGTCACCGCCGGGGAAGGCGGATGTGCCGCCGAGGAAGGCGGACTGGATTCCGTCGATCAGGCTGATGGGGGAGAGCAGGCCCATCCACTCGATGGCGCCGGTCGAGCCGGTGTTGTACGCAATGCCCTGAACGGCGGTCACCGCACCGTAGGGGATCAGGAGAAGGGCGATGATGGCGGCCACGCCGAAGCCACGGCGCGGAGTGAGCGCGGCCATGATCAGGCCGAGGCCGGCGAACAACACCGAGAGCAGCAGCACGGAGACCAGTCCCTGGGCGAACCCCTTGGTCTGGTCCGCGAAGTCGAATTTGGCCAGCAGCGAGCCGATCCACATGATCAGCAGTGGTGTGGCGGTGAGGATGAACAGGGCCGAGGCCATCGCCGCGAACTTCGCGAGGACGTAGTCGACGCGCTCGATGGGCCGCGAGAAGTAGAGCGGCACGGTCTTGAACCGCAGGTCCCGGGAGACCGACTGGGGTGCCTGCGAGGCGAGGTAGAGGCCGATGACCACCTGGGTGGTCAGGGCGTACGTCGTGTACTTGATCGGCAGGCTGGTGGAGCCCGGCACCGCGATGGCGATCGCGACGATGATCAGCGCGGGGACGCACATCACCGCGAAGAGGATCATCGGGAGGACCTTGGACTTGGCGGAGCGGCCGAGTCCGTAGGCACCGCGCAGGGACTGCGAGAACAGCGAGGTGCGGGCGTAGGAGCGGCCGAGCCGAGCGCCGTCGTAGGACCGGTAGCCGATGTTGTGGATCTGGGTCGAGGTGTCAGGCGCCATGGGAACCGGCTCCCTTCCGGACGAGCTGCTGCTGGTCGTTGTCGCGGAAGACCTCCGCGATGTGGTGGCGGCGCTGTTCCATGCGGACCAGGCCGAGGCCGAGGTCGGCGACGGTGTCGCGCACGGTGTCGTAGGTGTCCTCGCCGGTGGCCTCCACGAGGAGGATGTGGCCCGCTCCGGGCAGTCCCTGCTCCTCGCCCTCGTGCAGGGTGATGCCCGCGTCGGCGAGCGCCGCGCGCAGGGCGGCGGTGCCGTCCGGATGCGCGTCGGAGTCGGTGACCTCGACGGCGAGGGTCGTGGTGATCTGCGTGAAGTCGCTGGTGGAGCTGGAACGCAGCAGTTTGCCGCCGTCTACGACGACCACGTGGTCGCAGGTCCGCTCCAACTCGCCGAGGAGGTGGGAGGTGACCAGGACGGAGATGCCGAAGTCGGTGTAGACGCGACGGATCAGGCCGAGCATCTCGTCGCGGCCGACCGGGTCCAGGCCGTTGGTGGGTTCGTCGAGGAGGACGAGCTGGGGGTCGTGGACGAGCGCCTGGGCCAATTTGACCCGCTGCTTCATGCCGGTGGAGTAGCCGCCGATGGGGCGGTAGCGCTCCTCGTACAGCCCCACGTGGCGCAGGGTGTCGGCGGTCCGCTCGCGGGCGGCGGTCGGGGGGAGCCCGGACATGCGGGCCATGTGCACGACGAACTCGGTGGCCGAGACGTCGGGCGGCAGGCAGTCGTGCTCGGGCATGTAGCCGACGCGTTCACGGATGGCGCTGCCATGGGTGGCGACGTCCAGTCCGAGCACGGCGGCGCTGCCCTCGGTGGCGGGGGACAGTCCAAGCAGGATCTTGATCAGCGTGGACTTGCCGGCTCCATTGGCGCCCACGAGGCCGGTCACTCCGGGCCCGATGTCCAGGGAGAGCCGGTCGATGGCGGTCACTCGGGGGTACCGCTTGCTCAGGCTTTCGGTCGCGATGACAGTCACGGCTTCGACGTTAGTGGCGCACGGCCCGCAGATCATCAGACCTGGAGCGCCATCCCGTCTCCGCCTTCAGGACTACGGACCCTGACGAAAGGCTGACGAGGACCGGACAAGTTTGTCCACAGGTCCGTGCACGGGCCTTGACGTGCTCTCCGGCCATTGTCACATTCATCAGTGTCAAGTTAAGGGCGCGTACGGTTCTACGGACGGACGGCTGGCATGGCTGGGCACACCAAGCAACGCACCGCGCACCCCTCCGCGGACCTGCGTGGTTTCAGGGAGGTACAGCGCCTCGCGTACGCATGCGCGGAGACCGTCGCAGCGCAGCTGCGGCCGGGCGTGACCGAGCGCGAGGCCGCACGGATGCAGCGCGAGTGGCTGCGCGAGCGCGGGGTACGGGACTGGTTCCACCTGCCGTTCGCGTGGTTCGGGGACCGCACCGCCTTCGCGAACTTCAAGATCCCCCTGCAGTTCTTCCCGACCAACCGGAAGCTGGAGCCGGGGATGCCGTTCATCCTCGACATGGCGCCCGTCCACCGGGGGTACGTGGCCGACATCGGCTACTCGGGCAGCCTCGGGTTGAACCCCGTACAGGACCAGCTGATGTCCGATCTACAGGTGCACCGCCGGCTGATCCTGGAGCAGGTCCGCGAGCGCCGTCCGCTGCGCGAGATCTACGAGAACGTCGAGCGGCTGATGATCCGCCAGGGCTATGCCAACCGGCACCGCGCCTACCCGTTCGGAGTGATCGCCCACAAGCTGGACCGGGTCAAGGAGCGCCGCTGGTCCCCGACGGCCTTCGGCTTCGGAGCGCAGTCCCTCAAGGGGCTGGCCTCCGACGCCCTGCACGGGCACCGCGAGGGCTGGTCCCCGCTGTGGAGCCCTTACCGCTTCTCCGACCACCCGCCGCAGCCGGGCCTGTGGGCGGTGGAACCCCACCTGGGCTTCCGTGGCACCGGCGCGAAGTTCGAGGAGATCCTGGTCGTCACCGACTCCCGGGATGCCGAGGAGAGTGCGTTCTGGCTGGACGACGATCTGCCGCACGTGCGGCGCTGGGCCGAGGAGAAGGCAGCATGAGCGGCAAGGACGGTGGGGACGGCGTGCACGGTGCCGAGGAAACGGGACGACCTGCCGGGGCGGGTCTCGCAGGAGCGCGCGAACGCCGGGTGCACAGCGGCGGGATCGAGCTGTGCGTCGTCGAACTCGGCGAGGCGGACCGGCCGACGGTGGTGCTGGTGCACGGGTACCCGGACAGCAAGGAAGTCTGGTCGGAGGTCGCCGAGCGGCTGGCGGCGCGCTTCCACGTGGTGCTCTACGACGTACGTGGCCACGGTCGCTCCACGGCGCCGGTGCCTCTGCGCGGCGGCTTCACCCTGGAGAAGCTGACCGACGACTTCCTGGCGGTGGCGGACGCGGTCAGCCCGGACCGCCCGGTGCACCTGGTCGGGCACGACTGGGGATCCGTACAGGGCTGGGAGTTCGCTACGGTCGGCCGTACCGAGGGCAGGATCGCCTCCTTCACCTCCATGTCCGGACCCTCCCTGGACCACTTCGGCCACTGGATCAACAAGCGGATGGCTCGGCCCACTCCGCGCCGGGTCGCGCAACTTCTGGGCCAGGGCGCCAAGTCCTGGTACGTGTACCTGCTGCACACCCCGGTGCTGCCGGAGCTCGCCTGGCGCGGTCCACTCGGCAAGCGGTGGCCGCGGATCCTGGAGCGCGTCGAGAAGGTCCCGGCCGGCTCCTACCCGACGGCCTCGCTGCCCTCGGACGCCGCCCACGGAGCCTGGCTCTACCGCGACAACGTCCGGCCCCGGCTGCGCCGGCCGCGCCCCGACGCGTACGCCCACGCACCGGTCCAGCTGATCACCCCGACCGAGGACGCCTTCCTCTCCGAGCGGCTCTACGACGAGCTGGAGCTGTGGGCCCCCGACCTGGTGCGGCGCACGCTGCCCGCCAAGCACTGGGTACCGCGGACCCGGCCCGACCAGCTGGCCGCCTGGATCACCGAGTTCGTCACCTCCTGTGAGGAGCCCGCCGCCCGGGCGCCGGAGCAGAAGGCCCCGGGCAGGTACGCCGACCGGTTCGGCGGCCAGTTGGTGCTGGTCACAGGCGCCGCCAGCGGCATCGGGCGGGCCACCGCCTTCGCGTTCGCCGAGGCCGGAGCCCGGGTGGTGTGCGTGGATCGGGACGCCGAGGGCGCGGCGCGCACGGCCGACATGGCGCGGCTCATCGGTGCGCCCGAGGCGTGGGGCGAGTGCGTCGACGTGAGCGACGAGCAGGCGATGGAGAAGCTCGCGGCGAAGACCGCCGCGGAGTACGGAATCGTGGACGTCCTGGTCAACAACGCGGGGATCGGCCTGTCGGGGCCCTTCCTGGAGACCACCTCCGAGGACTGGAAGAAGGTCCTCGACGTCAACCTGTGGGGCGTCATCCACGGCTGTCGGATCTTCGGCAAGCAGATGGCCGAGCGCGGCCAGGGCGGGCACATCGTCAACACCGCCTCTGCCGCCGCGTACTTGCCGTCCAAGACCCTGCCCGCGTACAGCACTTCGAAGGCCGCCGTACTGATGCTGAGCGAGTGCCTGCGCGCCGAGCTCGCTTCGCGGTCGATCGGCGTCTCGGCGATCTGTCCGGGCATCGTCAACACGAACATCACGGCCACCTCGCGCTTCGCCGGGGTGGACGCGGCGGAGGAGAAGCGCCGCCAGGAGCGCTCCTCCCGGCTGTACGGGCTGCGCAACTTCCCGCCGGAGAAGGTCGCCGACGCGATCCTGCGGGCCGTGGTGCGCAACGAGGCCGTGGTACCGGTGACGCCGGAATCCAAGGGCGCCCTGTGGATGTCCCGGTTCGCGCCGGGCGCCCTGCGGCGGCTCGCGAAGCTGGAACCCAGGCTGTGAGCGGGGCGGCGGCGCAGGGCCGCGACACCGGGCCGGGCGCAGAGCCGGGCCGCGGCTCCGCGCCGGGCGCGCGCGGGGCGCCGTGCGCGATCAGTCCGCTCCGGGTGGCCTCCGACGGGACCACCCGGCCGCACGGCGGCTGCCGATCTAGGCGGACGGCCACGGGGCCGCTGCCGACGCGGAGAGAGCACCGCACGGCCATACCCTGCTCCTTCCGGCGGTCGTACCATCCCTCGCAGGAGGGCTCGCTGCGCAGGGCGGTCGAGTACCTTGCGGCTTCACCTGCCGCCCGGGCCTCGGTGCCCGCGGTCGGCCGGGCCGCCACGTCGTAGGGAGCCGGGATTGTCAGACCAGGCGGTGGCCGAGTACCGGATCGAGGATCTCGCGCACCACAGCGGGGCGACGGTACGCACGATCCGTGCGTACCAGGACCGTGGGCTGCTGCCGAAGCCGGAACGACGAGGACGCTCCAACGTCTACCGGGACACGCATCTGGCGCGGCTGCGCCAGATCGCCGACCTGCTGGACCGCGGCTACACCCTGGCCTCCATCAAGGAGTTGCTGGAGGCCTGGGATGCGGGGCGCGGGCTCGGCGGTGTGCTGGGGCTCGTCGCCGAGGTGCACGGACCGTGGACCGACGAAGAGGCGGCCAGGATCAGCCGGACCGACCTGAACGAGCGGTTCGGCGGCCGGCCCGACGACGACGCGGTGAGCGAGGCCTGCGAGCTGGGGGTGCTGGAGCGGATCCCGGGGCGCCCGGACGAATTCCTGGTGCCCTCGCCGCAGGAGCTGGCCGTGGCCGCCGAGCTGTACGCGGCCGGGGTGCCGCTGTCGGCGATCACCGGGCACCTGCGGGAGCTGCGCGGACAGGTGGAGCACATCGCCTCGCGGTTCTTGGAGTTCACCACCGAGCACGTCTTCGCCCGCTACCTCGGGCAGGTGCCGCCAACCGACGCGGACGCGGCGGAGGCCGCGACGATGGTACGGAGGCTGCGGCCGCTGGCCCAGCAGACGGTGGACGCCGAGCTGGCACGGGCGATGCGGCTGTTCGCGACCCGGCACCTGCAGCGCCACCTGGGGACGGCCGGCGCCCCGCAGCCCTCGGGGCCCGCGTCGGTGGCGCTGCCGGCCGAGACGGTACGGGCGGTGCAGGAGCTGGTCGGCTCCGAGTACGTGGGGGAGTTCGTCCGGGCCGCGACGGAGCGGGAGCTACAGGCCCGGACCATGAACGAACTGGCGCGCCGGGGCGGCGTGTAACGGCCGGTGGCAACCGCTCAGTAGTCCACAGGGCGAATCACTCGTTTGCCGTCAAAACCGACCCAACCGGCTGTGGACAAGTCGGGTTTTCCTGTGGGCAACTCGGTGGACAACTCAACCGACGGCCTCCTGAGCGGGTTTCGCGGGTCAGCACGTCAAATGGAACCGGCCAGGTCGTGAGACGCGGCGCCGTGGTCCCGGGTGCCACGCCGGGTATCCCCGTAGCGGAGGGCTGCCAGGGCCACGCCCACGCCCCCGCCGATCAGCTGGGCCGCTACGAATCCGGGCAGCGACCGCGGCCCGGCGGTGGCGAGGACCGCGCCGTGAAAAATCGCTGCTCGCCCCCTTCCCGACCCGGCAAGCTGGGTCCATGGACAACAGACGCACCGTGAAGGTGTCCAAATACCTCTCGAAACACCTGCGGCACCAACCGGAACGGATCGAACTGGTGCTCGACCCCCAGGGTTGGGTGGAGATCGACGACCTTCTCCGCGCGGCCGCCGCGCACGGCTTCCACATCAGCCGGGCCGAGCTCGACCACGTCGTCGCCGCCAACGACAAGCAACGGTTCGCCGTGGACGGCACCCGCATCCGTGCCAACCAGGGCCACACCGTTCCCGTGGAGCTGGATCTGCCGCCGGCCGAGCCGCCCGCGTACCTCTACCACGGCACCGTCGCCGCCGCCCTGGACGCGATCCGCGCCGAGGGCCTGCGCCCCATGGCCCGCCACCACGTGCATCTGTCCCCCGACCGGGAGACCGCTACCCGCGTCGGCGCACGGCGCGGACGGCCGGTCGTGCTCAGCGTGGACGCGGGGGCGATGCACGCGGCCGGGCACGTCTTCCGGATCAGCGCCAACGGGGTGTGGCTGGTGGACGCCGTACCCCCACGGTTCCTGCGCTTCCAGTAGCGCCGCCCGGCGCCGCCACTGGTTGCCGCCACTGGTCGCCGCCGCGGAATTCACCAAGAGATTGTCAGATCATCCCCCTACTCTGGTGCTCGTTCCGGGATCCGTGAGGGGGGGTACCTCGCGATCGCCGAATCATCCATGCGAGCCAGCGAGGTGACGCCCCATGACGTCCGCATCCCCTTCCACATCCCCTTCCGCTTCCCACTCCGGCGCCGACCCCGCCGCCAACAGCTTCCAGGTGGATCTGCGCGGCCTGGTCGACCTGCTCTCCCACCACCTCTACTCCAGCCCGCGCGTCTACGTCCGCGAGCTCCTGCAGAACGCGGTGGACGCCGTCACCGCCCGCCACGCACTCGACCCGGAGGCGGACATCCGCATCCGCCTGTCGGCGTCCGCGGGCCGGGTGACCATCGAGGACAGCGGCATCGGCCTGACCGCCGCAGAAGCCCACTCCCTCCTCGCCACCATCGGCCGCAGCTCCAAGCGCGGCGGTGAGCACGGCCTCGAGACCACCCGCCGGGAGTTCCTCGGCCAGTTCGGCATCGGCCTGCTCGCCTGCTTCGTGGTGGCCCGCCAGATCCGCGTCATCACCCGCTCGGCCCGCGACCCCGAGGCCGCGCCCGTCGAATGGCTGGCCACGGACGACGGTTCGTACACCGTCCGCGAGCTGCCCGACGACGCACGCCGGGAGCCGGGCACCACCGTCGTCCTGCAGGCCCGCCCGGGGGCCGAGGAGTGGACCGTCCCGGCCAAGGTCGAGCAGTTGGCCCGCGACTACGGCTCCCTGCTCCCGTACGACATCACCTTCGACGACGGTGAAGGCGGCGAGCCGCGGGACGTCACCGACCGGCCCGCCGTATGGGACCGCCCCTTCCCCACCCCGGCCGCACGCCGCGTCGCCCTCGCCGGCCACTGCGCACAGCTCTTCGGCTTCACCCCGCTCGACAGCATCGACCTGGACCTGCCGGTCGCCGGGGTCCGCGGCGTGGCGTACGTCCTCCCCGAACCGACGAGTCCCGCTCACCGCGCCGGCCACCGCGTCCACCTCAAGGGCATGCTGCTCACCGACCAGGCCGACAACCTGCTGCCGGACTGGGCCTTCTTCGTCCGGGCCGTCATCGACACGGACACGCTGCGCCCCACCGCCTCCCGCGAGAACCTGTACGACGACGAAACCCTGTCCGCCGTACGGGAAGCCCTCGGCGCCCGGGTCCGGGCCTGGCTCGCCGAGCTCGCCGCGAGCGAACCGGAGCGCCTGGCCGCCTTCTTGAGCGTCCACCACCTCGGTGTGAAGTCCTTGGCCCGGCACGACGCCGAGCTGCTCGGCCTGATGCTGCCGTGGTTGCCGTTCGAAACCAGCGACGGTTCGATGAGCCTCCAGGAATTCACCGCAGCCCACACCGAGATCCACTTCACCCGCACCGTCGAGGAGTTCCGCCAGATCGCCCCGATCGCAGCGGCCCACGGCCTCGGCGTCATCAACGCCGGCTACACCTACGACGCCGATCTGCTCGCCTTGCTGCCCGCGGTACGGCCGGACCTCAAGGTCACGGAGCTGGATGCCGGAGCCGTCACGGAGCGGCTCGATCCGGTCCCGACCCCCGCCGAACTGGCCCTCGCCCCCTTCCTGTCCACGGCGCGCACCCGGCTGGAGCCGCAGGGCTGCGACGTGGTGCTGCGGGCCTTCCAGCCCGTCTCCGTCCCCGCGCTCTACCTCGACGACCGCCAGGCACGTCAGGAGCGCGACCGGACCGCCGCACTGGGCAACGCCGACTCCCTCTGGAGCGGCATCCTCGGCGCACTGCGCGGTTCCGCGCCGCGCGCCCGTCTGGTGCTCAACCACAACAACCCGCTGATCCGCCGGATAGCGGCCCTGCCCGACGAGGCACTGACCGGTACGGCCGTCGAATCGCTGTACGGGCAGGCGCTGCTGATGTCGCAGCGCCCGCTGCGCCCCGCCGACTCCACCCTGCTCAACCGGGCCTTCCTCGGACTCCTGGAATGGGCGACCCACTCGAGCGACTCCCAGGAGGGACAGAAGTGACGATGCCGACGCGCGAGGAGATCGAGCGGGGCCTGGTGGAGAACCGCCAGTCCCCCAACGGGGCCGCACGCAACGCACACGCCGAGGCGCTGGCAGGAGCGGCGGAGGCGAGCGGGGACGGGGCGCTGTTCCGCGAGGCGCTGGACAACCTGATCAACTCCTATCTCTACAGTGCCGAATCCTCGAAGATGCTGGTGCCCTTCGCCCGGCTGCTCCAGGAGTACGACAAGGACCCCGGCGCCTTCTCCCGGTGGGACGCCCACTCACTGTTCTGGCAGTTCAAGTGGGTGGCCACGGCCATCAGCGATTCCCCCGAGGTCCCGCTGGAGTCCGCCGCGGGCTGGTTGGACGAGATGGAACGTCGCTACCGGCTCGCGGGCTACAGCGAACGGCCCGTACGCGAAGCCGAGCTGTGGCATGCGGACGCGATCGGCGCGGACGACCGGGCCGAGCGGGCGTTCAGCGCCTGGTTGGCCGCCGAACGCGACGACATGAGCGACTGCCACGCGTGCGAACTGAACGGTCAGGGCGCCTACGCCGCGCTGCGCGGGGATGACGCCCGGGCCCTGGAGGTCTGGAAGCCGGTACTGGCGGGCGAGCTGACCTGCGCCGAGGAGCCCCACCGGCTGCTCGCCACCTCGCTGCTGCCCCTGCTGCGCCTCGGCCGCCTCGACGAAGCCCGCTCGCACCACCTGCGCGGCTACCGCATGGCCCGCGGCAACGAGAGCCTGCTGCCCTCGGTCGGCAAGCACATCGAATTCTGCGCCCTGAGCGGCAACGAGTCGCGCGGTCTGGAGATCCTCGCCGAGCACGCCGTGCACCTGGGCCCGCTCGCCAACGTCGACGACCAGATGGCCTTCCACGGAGGCGTCATCGTCCTGCTGCGCCGGCTGAGGGAGCTGGGCCACGGCCAGAGTCCGGCCGTGCCGTACGAGGGCGTCCCGCGCACGGTCTCCGAGCTGTACGAGGTGCTGCGCACGAGCTCGCTCGACATCGCCCGGAGGTTCGACGCCCGCAATGGCACCACCCGGGTCTCCGACCGGTTCCTGGCCCGGATCGAGCGGGAACCGCTGGTCGACGTGCTGCCCCTGGGGGTCCGCAGCACGGCCCTGCCGCAAACCGCCACGGCCACGGCCACAGCCACGGCCATGGCCATGGCCATTTCCGTGACCGAGGCGCCCGCAGCCGACTTCGGCGCACTGGTGGAACGGGCCCGGCAGGCCCGCGACCAGGGGCATCCGGGTGCGAACGCGCTCTGGGCCGAGGTGGGCGGACGGGTGGACGCCCGCCCGGCCGACGAGGTGGACCCGTTGGTCGCCGCGGATGTCGCGGACCACCGGGCCCTGGTGGCCGCACGCAGCGGGGCCGGGGACGCGGCGGAGCTGCTGGAGGCGGTCCGCGACGGCTACCGCGCACTCGGGCAGGCGGAGCGCGCCGCACTCGCGGAACTACGGCTGGCGAGCGTGGCCGCGCAGTCCGGGGAGGCCCCGGAGCGGATCCGCGAGCTGCTGGCGGTTGCCGAGCGGGCCGCCCGGGCACTGGATGCGGACGAGCCCCTGCGCGGACGCCGGATCGCGCTGGTGGAGCTGTCCTCGATCCGCGTGGAGTCGTACCTGCGCTCGCTGGAGGCCGGTTCGCAGCACGAAGACGGGCACGACCACGACCACGGGCACGGGCACGGGCACGACGAACTGGCGGCCGAGCTCGGTGCGTTCGTCGCCGCCCATGCGGAGGACCTGCCCGACCTGGTGGCGGAGGCCGAGGAGATGCTGGGCCGCGTCGCCCTGGGACAGGGCGACCCCGAGCGGGCCCTGCCGCTGTTGGCCGCTGCCGCGGCTCGCGGGATATCGGCGGGCCTGCCGTGGCAGGCGGTGGATCCGCTGGTGCTGCAGGCCGGTGTGCTGATGTCGCTGGGCCGGCCCGAAGGAGCGGAGGAGGCCGCGCGCGCCGCACTGGAGCACGCCTCGGAGGTGACCGAGGCCGAGACCCAGGGCGTCGTACGCCTCACCCTCGCGGACATCCTGCTGCGTCGGGCGGACGCGGCGGCGGAGGCGGCCGGGCACGCGCTCACCGCGGCGCACTGGTTCGACCAGGCCGGGCTGACCGCCGACGGAGGTGCGCAGGCCCGGCTGGTACTGGCCCGGGCGTACGCGCGGGAGGGCCGGACCGCGGACGCGGCGGAGGTGTTGCAGTCGACGCTGCCCGATCTGCTGGAACACGGCGAGGGACAGGCCGTGTCCGTGCGGGAGTTCCTCGGTGATCTGCTGCGGCAGCTGAACGAGCCACGGGCTGCGGCGGAGCAGTACCTGCTGGCGGCGGAGGTGGCCAAGGGGTGGGAGGACCCGCGTCCACAGGCGAGCCTCGCACAGTCGGCCGCGGACCAGCTCTCCGAGGCCCGGCTGCCGGAGGAGGCGATCGCGGCGTACGAAAGATCCCTGGAGCTGCACCGGGTGACGGGGGATGCACCGGTCTCCGAGGTACGGATCCTGCGTTCCCTGGCCTGGCTGGAGCTGCGGGAGCAGGTCACCCGCGCGCTGGTGGCGCAGGCGCGGGCCCGGATGGACGAGGCGGCCCAGGTGTTGGAGACGGCATTGGCCGCCGACCCGGAGGCACTGGAGCTGCGGTCCGAACTCGCCCAGACCTGGCACCAGCTGGCGCAGGTCCTCGACCGGTGGGTCAACGTCCACGCACAGGATGACGAGGACGAGGACGGGCACGAGGACGGCCAGGACGGCTCCGCGGAGCCCGCCGAGTCGCTCGGCGACGCGGAGGTGGAGGCGCTGCGGCTGGAGGAGGTCCTGCTCTGGGAACGCGCGGCCGGCATCTACACGGACCTGGGCCCGGACTACCTGCCGGACCGGTTCCAGTGCCTGAACAATGCCGCCTGGACCGAGCAGGAGCTGGGCCGTGCCGAGGCGGGTGTGGCCCGGATTTCGGCGCTGGTCGAGGAAGTCCGGGCGCTGCCCGAGGGCACCGTGCCGGAGTGGCTGTTGCCGCGCGCCGAACGCGTCCTCGAAGGCCTCGCGGCCTGACCGCGCTGCCCCCGTCGCTTCGGTGGCGGGGGCAGCGGCAGGTACGGGGTGGCCGGGCGGCCGTTGAGACGACCGCTGCGGCAGCCGTTCAGGCAGCCAGCTGGGCCAGTGCCTCGGTGGCGATCTGCTCGAAGACGCTCTCGTCGGCCGCGTACTCGGAGTCCGGGATCGGCGCGTGGATCACGATCTCGGTGATGCCGAGTTCCTGATGGCGGCCTGCGAAGTCGACGAACGCGTCCAAGGACTCAAGCATCGTGTTGCGTTCCGGGGTGAAGCCGGTCAGCAGGATCTTCTCCATCGGCTGGGGTGCGCGCCCGATGTCGGCGAAGGCCTTGTCGAGCCGGGCCAGCTGGCCACGGATCGCCTCCAGCGACTGCTCGGGGGTGCCCTCCTCGAAGAGCTTGGGATCGCCGGTGGTCACCCAGGCCTGGCCGTGTGCGGCGGCGAGCTTGAGGCCCCGCGGTCCGTTCGCGGCGACGGCGAAGGGCACTCTGGGCCGCTGTACGCAGCCGGGGAGGTTGCGGGCCTCGTCGGCGGAGTAGAAGGTGCCGCGTTCACTGACCGCGGTCTCGGTCAGCAGCCGGTCCAGCAAGGGCACGAACTCGGCGAAGCGGTCGGCACGCTCCCTCGGGCTCCAGGGGTCCTGGCCCAGCGCGGTCGCGTCGAATCCGTTGCCGCCGGCGCCGATACCGAGGGTGAAGCGGCCCCCGGAGATGTCGTCCAGGGACATGAGCTCCTTGGCCAGGGTCACCGGGTGCCGGAAGTTCGGCGAGGTGACGAGCGTGCCCAGTCGCATCGTCTCGGTGGCGGCGGCCGCCGCGGTGAGGGTCGGGATCGCGCCGAACCAGGGACGGTCGCGGAAGGACCGCCAGGTCAGGTGGTCGTAGGTATAGGCGGTGTGGAACCCGAGCCGCTCGGCTCGCACCCACTGGTCACGGCCGCCCTCACGCCACGGGCGAACCGGGAGGATCACAGTGCTCAGACGCAGACTCATGTGTTCGAGCCTATGCGCTCGGGCGGACAGGAAGTACATGCCGACGGCTGACGCATGGTGCCGAAGTCGCGGTCACTCCGTCGGGTGAGCTTCCGGCAAAACCCCTCCACGGAGGGGGTGAATCCAGAAGTAAAGAGTCACAAGACAACCCCTGTCGAAAGAAACCAAAAACTTCCGGCTTCCTCGATCACGGATTCGGCGGAGCTGACTACTGTGCGATTCCGAGGGCTGGATGACCCACGGCACCCTCCGTGGATGCTCTGTCGGAATTCAGCCGCTGACGAGGGGTGGGCCGTGCTCGAAATAACCACGCCGGGACACCGGACGGCTTCGGTCTCCGCCGCCCCGGAGACCCACCGGCCCGCCATGGACGTGGCTGTTTCCCGACCGGGAGCCAACAGGTGACCTATCCCGACCTCTCCGGAGCGTTTGCGGCATCGGCGGCACGAGTGCTACCGCTGCCGTCGGTCGTACCGTCGGACCGGACGACCCAGGAGCTGGCCCAGAATCTGATCCGCGCTCGTCACGAACGCTTCTCCGGCACTCTGGTGGTGCTGGGTGCCCCGGGTGGCACCTTCTATCTTGCGAACGGTGCCATCGTCGCGGTCGAGTCGCCAGGAGCCCCGACCGTGGAGACCCTGCTGCTGTCTTCCGGGCGCGTCGGGAAGGCCGAGTGGGCGGCTGCCTACCAGGCCGGTGCGGCCGACGGCCGCATGGGAACGGAACTGATCGAGCGGATGCTGGTCGGTGCGGCCGAGTTTCAGTTGATGTGTCTCATGGCGGCCCTGGACGGCGCCCTCTCCGTCGGCATGGGCCGCATCGACGAGTGCCTCGTCGAACCCGGCAGGGGCGGATGCCACCTGATGGCACCACAGGGCATCGAACCGGATTGGCTGTTCCAAGAGGCGAGTCGTCGTATCAAGGCGCTCGCTTCGCTCCGAGTCTCACTCTGCCCCTTCAGGGACCGGATGACTGCGAGCTCCGCCGGTGCCGCGCTGCTGAGCGGTTCTACGGCCGGTACCCGACGGGAGATCCTGCTGCGCGTCAACGGCCGCCGCAGCGCACGGGACATCTCCTTCCTGCTGGGGCGGGGTCTCTACGCGGTCACGGTCGAGCTCATGCGCATGCTGAGCGAAGGGCTGGTCGAGGTGGTGCCGTCCTACACGGCCGTTCCCGTCGCCAGGCCCGCCGAGGACGCCGATCGGATGCCGAACGTCACCCGCCTCCCGTACCGCCCGGCCGGCGTAGGCGGGCTGCCCCGGCGCCAGCGCGGTATGAGCGGAATCCACGAGGTCCTGCCCCTGCGGCCGGTGACGGATTGCCGGTGACTGACGTGCTCCGAGCGGGCGATCAGGCACACCACGCGACAAACACCTTGCACAGCCGACTGGGAGCGATCCCGGCGTGAACATTCAGGAGAGTTGTGACTATCAAGAGTGACGAGCTGACCGCTGAGATGCGTGCACTCCGCGATCGGGTCGTCGGTGTCACGGATGTGGTCGTGGCCTCGGCCGACGGCCTCCTCATCACTGCTGAAGCGGACGACACCGTCGACGGAGAGTGCCTGGCCGCTCTCACCGCAGCAGCACTCAGCATCGCGCGCCGCGCAGGCACCGCCACGGGCAAGGGACTCGTCCACCACACCGTCGCACGGTTCAGCGACGGATATCTGGTCGCGCAGGCGATCGGCGACATGGCGTTGATGGCTGTGCTCGGCGACTCGGGCATGGACGTGAAGCGGTTTCACGCCGAGTCGCAGGCGAGCGCCGACCGGATCGGCCTGCTGCTGACGTCCGCGACCGGAACCACTTCGGTCGGCTGAGCCGGTCGGCCCCTTCGCCATAGGGCCCAGGACTACACGATCGCCCTGGGCATGGACCGAATTCGGTCCATGCCCGACACGAACACATCAGAAGGAACACAATGAGCGCAGCGGGAAACCCAGGCCCCCACAGCATGTCCGGCCGGGTGGTCAACATCGTCAAGAGCCTCCGCGCGGAGGTACCGGAGTGCGTGGCCGCCGGGGTCATCGACATGTCCACCGGCATGTTGTTGTCGGTGGAGACCAGCGACTCGCACCCGCCGGAGGTACTCGACATGCTGTCGGCGGCCACACTCGACCTCTTCCAGGGCCGCAATGTCGTGATGATCGAGAACATCTTCAAGGAGCGCCGCGGAGTAGTGTCCGACCGGCACTACTTCCAGGAGATCCTTGTCAACAGCGACAACTTGGCACACCTCTTTCTACGTGTCGACAGTGCCGACGAGGTCGTCGCGGTGGTCGTGTGCCGCAAGACGGCGAACGTGGGGATGCTCTTCGCCCAGGCCCGAAGGGTCTTGAGGGACAACGGACCGCTGTGACGGGCATGTGGTGATGGCCGTGCCCCGGCGGCACAGCGGAAGGCACGGCAGGTGGCGCCGGCTCTCGGGCACTCGGGTGGGGACGGTGCGGGCGGGTCGTGTCCACAGGTGCGGTGGCGAGCGTGCCCAGCCCCATCTCCTCGGTGTCGGCAGCCGCAGCAGCGGTGAGAGTCGGGATCGCGCCAAACCACGGGACGTCACGTAGCGACCGCCAGGTCAGCTGATCGTGGGTCCCGCCGGTGTGGACCCCGAGCGGCTCGGCTCGCACCCACTGGTCACGGCCGCCCCCACGCCACGGGCGTACCGGGAAGATCACCGCACTCAGACGCAGACTCCTGATTTCGAGGCCACGCCCCAGCCCATGTTTCACGTGAAACATGGGACGTCTCTGTTTCACGTGAAACATCGCCATCCTGGGCAGGGACCACGCACGTCTGGTCCGGTGCCGCAGTCCCATGAGTGAAGATGGATGCGTGACCTCGGCTCCCCAGCGCCCGGACGGGCCAACCCCCGCACCCCGACTCATCGCCACCGACCTCGACGGCACCCTGCTGCGCGACGACAAATCCGTCTCGCCCCGCACCGTCGCCGCGCTCGCCGCCGCCGAGGAGGCCGGAATCGAGGTCTTCTTCGTCACCGGACGCCCGGCTCGCTGGATGGACGTGGTCAGCGATCACGTCCACGGCCACGGCCTGGCGATCTGTGCGAACGGAGCCGCGGTGGTCGATCTCCATGCGGGCCGGGAGTTCGTACAGATCCGGGCGCTGGCCCGGGCGACGGCGCTCACCGTCGTGGACGCCCTGCGCGTTGCCGCCCCGGGTACGTCCTTCGCGGTCGAGATGACCACCGGCATCAACTACGAGCCGCTCTACCCACCCTTCTTCCTGGACCCGGCCGCTCACGTGGCCGACGCCGAAAAGCTGCTGGAGGAGGACGTAGACGATTCCGCCGCTCCTGTACTGAAGCTGCTCGCGCACCACACCGAACTGGCCCCGGACGCGTTCCTGGCACTCGCCCGCTCGGCGGCCGGCAGGCACGCGTCGATCACCCGCTCCAGCCCGACCTCTCTCCTTGAGGTCAGCGGGCTGGGGGTCTCCAAGGCCAGCACCCTGGCCCTGTGCTGCGCCGAGCGCGGCATCTCTCCCGCCGAAGTCGTCGCCTTCGGGGACATGCCGAACGACGTGGAGATGCTCAGCTGGGCGGGCATCTCGTACGCGATGGGCAACGCCCACCCGGACGTCATCGCGGCCGCGTCCGGCCGGACCGTCGCCAATAACGAGGACGGCGTCGCGGTCGTCATCGAGCGCATCCTTACGGGACGGACCGCCGCCCAACGCTAGTGCTGTGACCGGAAAGGTTCACCGGCCACAGCACTAGAGTCAGAGCGGAGCCTCCCACACCAGGGTGGTCCCGCCCCCGTCCTCACCGATTCCTGGGCCGTACGTACTCGCCCCGCCCAGGGACTCGGCCCTGCGGCGCAGGTTCCGCAGCCCACTGCGTCGGCCTCCCTCGGGAATGCCCACCCCGTCGTCGGCGACCGTCAGGCGCACCCCGGGCTGCCCGTCGGCCAGCGTGACGGTGCAGTCCACGGCCACCTCGATCCGGGACGCGTCCGCGTGTCGGAAGGCGTTCGACAGTGCCTCGCGCAACGCGGCGATCAGGTTCTTCCCCACCAGTTCGTCGACCATCGTGTCGATCGGGCCGAGGAAGCGGTGTGCGGGCTTGAAGCCCAGCGGTACCGCGGCCATGTTGATCTCTCGCAGGACCCGGGTGCGCAGTCCCGACGGGGCCTCCGTCGGTCCTTGCTGGAGCGCGAAGATCGCCGTGCGGATCTCCTGGATCGTCACGTCCAGCTCCTCCACAGCCTTGCCGACCCCCTCGCGCACCTCGGGGACGATGGACCGCCGCTGGGCGCCCTCCAGCATCATCCCGGTGGCGAACAGCCGTTGGATGACCAGGTCGTGTAGGTCCCGGGCGATCCGGTCGCGGTCCTCGAACACCGCGAGCCGCTCCCGGTCGCGCTGCGCCTCGGCCATCATCAGCGCGAGTGCCGCCTGAGAGGCGAACTGCGTGGCCAAGGTCCGCTCGGCCTCGCTGAACGGCCGCTCGCCACGGGCCCGCGGGGTGACCAGCGCACCGAGCACCCGCCCGCCGCTGTGCAGCGGCACCATCATGCACGGCCCGTACTGGCTGGTCAGCGGACTGATCATGCGGGGGTCGGAGGCGGCGTCGTCCACGAAGACGGGCTCGCCCTGGAGCAGCTTCGCCACCACCGGGCTCACGGCCGGGATGACCACGCCGAGCGAGGTGGCCGGGTTCTCGGCGGAGACGGCGACGATCTCCATCCCGCCCTCCTGGGCCGGCAGCATCACGATCCCGGCGGAGGAGTCGGCCAGCCGGCGGGCCTGCTCAGCCACCACCACCAGGGCGTCGTCCGCGTCCCCGCCCGACAGCAGGGCGGTCGTGACGGCCACCGAGCCGTCGATCCAACGCTCCCGCTGGGTGGCGGCCTCGTACAGCCGGGCGTTGCCGATGGCGATGCCCGCCTCGGTGGCCAGGACCCGGACCATGTGCACGTCGTAGTCGTTGAACTCGCCGCCACCGTTCTTCTCGGCGAGGTAGAGATTGCCGAAGATCTCTCCCTGGACCCGGATCGGGACGCCGAGGAAGGTCTTCATGGCCGGATGGTGCGGCGGGAAGCCGGCCGAGCGCGGATCCTTCGTCAGATCGGCAAGCCGTACCGTGTCGGGATGGGAGATCAGTGCACCGAGCAGGCCCCGCTTGCCGTCCGGACGGCGCCCGATCTTCCTGGCCACCTCGGCTTCGATGCCGAAGGTGACGAAGTCCGACAGTCCCCGGCCCTCGGTGTCCACGACGCCGATCGCCGCATAGCGGGCGTCCGCGAGCTCGGCCGCCGTCTCGCAGATGCGGTCGAGCGTGGAGTGCAGTTCGAGACCGGTGCCGACCGAGCGCATGGCCTCCAGTAGTTGCGGCACCCGGGCGGTGAGCTCCGTGGACAATCCCTGCAGACTCCGGGTGGCTTGGGTCGCGGCTCCCAACACAGCCGGTGTTCCGAGTGATGACTCCGGCGGTTCCTGCGACTCCTCCACTGGCATACCTTTGACCCTAGTTAGTCTTATTTATCGGGGAAAGTCGGCCAGGATTCCGTCGGCCGCCCTCTCCCTCTCCAACAGATTCCGCAGCGGGCCCTCTGAGGCGGCCAGCTCCGCATAGGCGCCGCGCTGCACGACCGCACCGCGATCCAGTACGAGAACCTCGTCCACCGCCTCCAGGCCGGCCAAACGGTGCGTGATCAGCACGGTGGTGCGGCCCTCGGTCGCGGCGAGCAGATCCGCCGTCAGGGCGTCCGCGGTCGCCAGGTCCAGGTGCTCGGTCGGCTCGTCGAGGACGAGGACGGGGAAGTCGGCGAGCAGCGCCCTGGCCAGTGCCAGGCGCTGGCGCTGGCCGCCGGAGATCCGCTCGCCGTGCTCACCGACGAGGGTGTCCAACCCGTCCGGGAGGCCGTCCGCCCACTCCAGCAGCCGAGCCGCCGCCAGCGCCTCCCGCAGCTGCTCCTCGCTCGCCCCGGTACGGGCCAGCCGCAAGTTCTCCCGTACCGAGCTGTCGAAGAGGTGGGCGTCCTGGGCGCACAGGCCCACGATCCGGCGCACCCCGTCGCTGTCGAGCGTGCGTACGTCGGTCCCGCCCAGGGTGTACGAGCCTTCCCGCGGGTCCAGAAACCGCAGCAGGACCTGGGCCAGCGAGGTCTTGCCCGCACCCGAGGAGCCGACGACGGCGATGCGCCGCCCGGCCTCCAGAGTCAGGTCCAGCCCACGCAGGGCATCGCACTCCTGCCCGGGATGCCGGGCGGCGAGCCCCGTGAGCCGGAGCGGGAACGGCGAGTCGGGTACATCGGCCGGCCGGTCAGGCTCGGCGACCGGGACCGGAGCGTCGATGACCTCGTAGACCCGCTCGGCGCTGCGGCGCACCCGCTGCCGGTACTGGACGGCCTGCACGAGTCCGTTGACCGCCTCGAAGGCGGCGAGCGGCGTCAGCACGGCAACGGCCATGGCCACCCCGGACAGCCGGCCGTCGTGCACCGCACCCGCGGCCACGGCAGCGGCGACCATCACGGTCAGCCCGCACACGAGAGCGGACAGTCCGCTGCCGAGCCCGGTGGCTGCGGCGCCCCGCGCGGCAATGGCGGTGAGGGTCCGGTCGCTCTCCTTCGCCGCGTCCTTGCGCCGGGTCAGTGCGCCGGCGACGGTCAGCTCGGCGGTCCCGGTCAGCAGATCGGCCACCCGGGTGGCGAGCTCTCCCCGGGCCGGGGCCAACCGCCGCTCCGCACGCCGGGCGCAGGCCCCGCTGACCAGCGGCACCCCTACACCGGCGGCGAGGAGCCCGACGGCGAGCGCGGCTCCGGCCTCGGGCAGCAGCCACGCGGTGAACACCACCGAGCCCGTACCGACGAGCACCGCGGTGCCGACCGGCAGCAACCAGCGGAGCCAATAGTCCTGGAGGGCGTCGGCATCGGCCACCAGACGGGCCAGCAGGTCGCCTCGCCGCTGCTCTCGCAGCCCCGCCGGGGCGATGCGCTCCAGCTGCCGGAACACGGACACCCGCAGATCGGCGAGCATCCGAAGCACGGCGTCGTGGGAGACGAGCCGCTCCGCGTACCGGAAGACGGCCCGCCCGATCCCGAACGTCCGGGTGGCCGTGACGGCCACCATGAGGTACAGCACCGGCGGCTGTTGGGAGGCACGTGAGATGAGCCAGCCGGAGACGGCCATCAGCCCGACGCTGCACCCCACGGCCAGCGCTCCGAGCAGCAGCCCGAGCCGGAACCGCCCTTGCCACGCCTTGGCCACGGCGCGTACACGACTGAGCGGATCGCCCCCGCTCGGGACGCCCCCGCCCGATCCGACTCCAGCCGAGTCGGCTTCACCCGAGTCGGCTCCGGCACCCGTCGCCGCGCTCTGGCGGGCGCTGCCGAGAATCCACTCACCCGGGTCCGATGCCCCGTCGGTCTGCGCACCGGGGCCACCGGCGGTTCGGGGCGCCGTTTCGAGGCTGGAAGGCGTACGAGGGGGCAGGAACCCCGCAGATCCCACCCGCACCACCCGGTCCGCCACCGCGAGCAGCGCCGGCCGGTGGACGACCAGTAGGACGGTACGCCCCACCGAGAGGCGTCGTACCACGTCGACCAGGGCTGCTTCGGTCTCCCCGTCCAGGGCCGCGGTCGGCTCGTCAAGCAGCAGCACCGGCCGGTCCGCGAGGAACGCCCGGGCCAGTGCCAGCCGTTGGCGTTGTCCGGCGGACAGTCCGACCCCGCCCTCGCCCAGCACCGTGTCAAGGCCGCGCGGCAGTGCGGACACGAACTGCCACGCTCCGGCATCCTCCAGGGCCTGGACCACTGCGTCCGTCGTGGCTTCGGGCAGGGCCAGCCTGACGTTCTCCGCGATCGTGCCGGCGAACAGGTACGGCCGCTGCGGCACCCATGCGATGCGCTCCCGCCACTCCTGTAGCGACAACGAGGCGAGGTCCCTGCCACCGATCCGCACCCGGCCCGCGTTCGGTGCCACGAAGCCCAGCAGCACCTGGAACAGTGTGGACTTGCCCACGCCGCTCGGCCCGGTGAGGGCGACGCACTCTCCGGGCCCGACCGCCAGTGAGACCGGTCCCGGCGAGTCCTCGCCCCGACCCTCGTAGCGGACCGTGACCCCTTCGAACTCGATCCGCAGGCTCTCGGCCGGCACCGGAGCCGTGCCGTCGGATGCGGCGGCCGGTGTCTGGAGCACTTCGAAGATCTCCTCCGCGGCAGCCAGCCCCTCAGCAGCGGCGTGGTACTGCGCTCCCACCTGTCTGAGCGGCAGGTACGCCTCGGGCGCCAGGATCAGGATGACGAGCCCGGTGTACAGATCGAGGTCCCCGTGGACCAGGCGCATGCCGATGCTCACGGCCACCAGAGCCACCGACAGCGTCGCCAGGAGCTCCAGGGCGAAGGATGACAGGAAGGCGATGCGCAGGGTCCGCATCGTTGCCTGCCGGTATTCGTCGGTGATCTTGCGGATCGACTCGGCCTGGGCCTTGGCCCGGCCGAACACCTTCAATGTCGGCAGCCCCGCCACCACGTCCAGGAAGTGCCCCGACAGCCGGGACAGCAGCCGCCACTGGCGGTCCATCCGGGACTGGGTGGCCATGCCGATCAGCACCATGAAAAGCGGGATCAGTGGCAGCGTGACCACGATGATCGCCGCCGACACCCAGTCCTCGGTGACGATCCGTGCAAGGACCGCCACCGGGACGACCACCGCGAGCCCCAACTGGGGCAGGTAGCGCGAGAAGTAGTCGTCGAGGGCGTCCACGCCCCGGATGGCCAGAGCCACCAACGAACCGGTCCGCTGCCCGCTCAACCAGCCTGGACCCAGATCCGCGGCCCGCTCCAACAGTCGACCCCGTAGCTGCGACTTGACGGCCGCGCTGGCCCGGTGTGCGGCCAGCTCCGTGAGCCAGGCGAGCAGACCGCGACCCAACGCCACCGCCGCGAGCAGCAGCAGCGGCGTCCTCAGCGCCTCGCCGTCCAGACCCTGCTCGAAGGCACCGACCACGATCTCGGCGATCAGCATCGCCTGACCGACGACCAGCCCCGCCCCGGCAAGTCCGAGAGCTACCACGGCCACCAGGAAGAGACGGGTGGAACGGGCGTACCGAAGCAGGCGCGGGTCGATCGGTTTCACGTGAAACATCCCCCAGAACAGGGTCGGGCCGAAGGATCATTCGTTCAGCACTCGGGCCCTCAGGCCCTCAGGAATCAGTGCGCATCGGCGATGTGCTGCGTACCGATCCGCTTGCGGAACACCCAGTAGGTCCACCCCTGGTAGAGCAGCACGAGCGGTGTGGCCACTCCCGCGCACCAGGTCATGATCTTCAGGGTGTAGGGGCTCGACGAGGCGTTGGTGACCGTGAGATTCCAGGCCTCGTCCAGCGAGGACGGCATCACGTTCGGGAACAGCGTGAGGAACAGCATCGCGACGGCGGCCGCGATGGTGACCCCGGACAGGGCGAACGACCAGCCCTCACGGCCCGCCAGGTTGAAGCCCAGGGCCCCTACCAGCGCCAGGACGGCGATGACCATCGCGATCAGGCTCCAGCCGTCACCGCGCGAGGCTTGGGTCCAGATCAGGAAGGCGAGCGCCAGCACGGCGGTCACCACACCCAGCCGCGTGGCCAGTGCGCGCGAGCGGTCCCGGATGTCCCCGACCGTCTTGAGCGAGGTGAACACCGCGCCGTGGAAGGTGAAGAGCGTGAGGGTGACCAGTCCGCCGAGCAGGGAGTAGACGTTCAGCAGGTCGAAGAGACTACCGACGTACTCCATCTGATCGTTGATCTTCACGCCGCGCACGATGTTGGCGAACGCCACACCCCACAGGAATGCGGGGATGAGCGAGGTCCAGAAGAGAGCGTGTTCCCAGTTGTTCTGCCAGCTCTCCTCGTCCCGCTTGTGCCGGTACTCGAAGGCAACGCCTCGGACGATCAGGCAGACCAGGATGATCAGCAGCGGCAGGTAGAAACCGGAGAAGAGGGTCGCGTACCACTCGGGGAAGGCGGCGAACGTCGCGCCGCCCGCCGTGAGCAGCCAGACCTCGTTGCCGTCCCACACGGGCCCGATCGTGTTGATCAGGACCCGCCTTTCCGCTCGGTCGCGGGCGAGCAGCTTGGTCAGTACGCCGACTCCGAAGTCGAAGCCCTCCAGGAAGAAGTAGCCGGTCCACAGGACGGCGATGAGCACGAACCAGACGTCGTGGAGTTGCATGGTGCGGTCCCCTCAGCCTCAGTACGAGAAGGCCATCGGCCGGTCGGGGTGCTTGTCGTCCCCGCCGATCTTGGTGGGCGGATTCAGGTCGGCCTCGGTGAGCTCGGGCGGCCCGAGCTTGACGTACTTCACCAGCAGCTTGACCTCGATCACCGCGAGCACGGCGTACAGGAGCGTGAAGCCGATCATCGAGGTGAGCACCTCGCCCTGGGTCACGTGGGGCGAGACCGCATCACGGGTGCGCAGGACCCCGTAGACCACCCAGGGCTGGCGTCCCATCTCGGTGAAGATCCAGCCCCAGGAGTTGGCGATGAGCGGGAAGCCCATGGTCCAGAGCGCGACGATCCAGTACCACGTGGCGAACCGGGGGCTCAGCGCCTTCTTGAAGAGGACCAGGTGCGGGACCTCGTTCTCACCGGTCCGCAGGCCGGGCGGCAGCATGAACTTCTTGCGGGTGAGCCAGAGCCCCAGCACTCCGACGCCGAGGGAGGCCATCCCGAATCCGATCATCCAGCGGAAGCCCCAGTAGGCGACGGGAATGTTGGGCCGGTAGTCGCCGGGCCCGAACTTCTCCTGCTCGGCCCTGTTGACGTCGTTGATGCCGGGGACGAAGGAAGTGAAGTCGTCATTGGCCAGGAAGGACAGCAGGCCCGGGATCTCTATGGCGACCTTGTTGTGGCCCTTTTCGACGTCGCCGTAGGCGAAGACGGAGAAGGGTGCGGGCGCTTCGCCGTCCCAGAGCGCCTCGGCCGCGGCCATCTTCATCGGCTGCTGCTTGAACATCACCTTGCCGAGCAGGTCACCGCTGATGGCGGTGCCCAGGCCGGCGATGATCAGGGTGACCAGGCCGAGTCGGAGCGAGGTCCGCATGACGGGGATGTGCTTTTTGCGGGCCAGGTGGAAGGCGGCGATGCCGACCATGAAAGCGCCGCCCACGAGGAAGGCCGCCGTGATGGTGTGGAAGAACTGGGTTAGCGCCGTGTTCTGGGTGAGGACCATCCAGAAGTCGGTGAGCTCGGCCCGGCCCCGCTCCGCGTTCATCCGGTAGCCGACCGGGTGCTGCATCCAGGAATTCGCCGCGAGGATGAAGTACGCGGACAGGACAGTACCGATCGAGACCATCCAGATGCAGCCCAGGTGGACCCTCTTCGGCAGCTTGTCCCAGCCGAAGATCCACAGGCCGATGAAGGTCGATTCGAAGAAGAACGCGATGAGCGCTTCGAAGGCCAGCGGAGCGCCGAAGATGTCACCGACGAAGCGCGAGTAGTCGGACCAGTTCATGCCGAACTGGAATTCCTGCACGATGCCCGTGACGACGCCCATGGCGATATTGATCAAGAACAGCTTGCCCCAGAACTTGGTGGCCCTGAGGTACTTCTCCTTCTCCGTCCGCACCCAGGCGGTCTGGAGACCTGCCGTGAGCGCTGCCAGCGAGATCGTCAGGGGGACGAAGAGGAAGTGGTAGACGGTGGTGATGCCGAATTGCCAGCGTGCCAACGTCTCTGGTGCCAAAGCTACGTCCACGTCGTCGTCTCCTTCAGCTCGCCGTGGTCACTGCGGAAGTTTGCCTGCGATGTCCCACTCAATCCGGGAGGAAGCAGGACACGCTTGTGAACGCGTTCACATTCACAAGCATTATGTCGCACCACCTCCAGCGACTTTCAGCCGGGGCCCCTCTAGCCAACACGTTCAACAAATTGTTGAATGTCGCCCATGGGGATTCGCATCTCCTGGCCCGCGTGCCAGCTCACCGCACCCCTTGACGAGACCCCGACCAGCAACGCGCTGGCCGAGGTCCTCCCGATATCCGCCTCCGCCCACACCTGGGGCGAGTAGGTCTACTTCGACACCGGCGGCTCCGTGGCGCTCGAACACGACGCCCCGGCAGGTCGTCGCGCCGGGCACGGTCGCGTTCTGGACCGAGGGCGCCGCACTCGCGCTCCCCTACGGCCCGACACCCATCTCGCGCGGAGGCGAGAGCCGCCTGGTGAGCCGGTGCAACATGCTCGGCTCGTTCGAGGGCGACCCCCGCCTGCCGTCCACCGTCCGCGACGGCGACCCGATCCGCGAGGCGTAGCTCCCCAGAGCTACATCTCCTTGAAGAACGCCTCCGCCGTGTGCAGGAAGAGGTCGTTCGCCTCGGTCTCACCGATCGTGACCCGCAGTCCCTCGCCCGCGAAGGGCCGGACCACCACACCGGCCTTCTCGCAGACCGCCGCGAACTCGGCGGTCCGCTCGCCCAGCCGCATCCACACGAAGTTCGCCTGCGTCGGCGGCACCACGGTCCAGCCTTGGCCGAGCAGCCCCTCGTAGACGCGCGTGCGCTCACTGACCAGCGCTCCGACACGACCCATCAACTCGTCCTCGGCGCGCAGCGAGGCGACCGCCGCGTCCTGGGCGAGCTGACTGACCCCGAAGGGCACCGCCGTCTTGCGCAGCGCTGCGGCCACCGGCTCGTGCGCCACCGCGAAGCCGACGCGCAGGCCTGCCAGTCCGTACGCCTTGGAGAAGGTGCGCAGCACGCAGACGTTCGGGCGATTGCGGTAGAGCTCGATGCCGTCCGGCACCTCTACGTCGCGTACGAACTCGTGGTACGCCTCGTCCAACACCACCAGGATGTCCGAGGGCACCCGGTCGAGGAACCGCTCCAGCTCGGCACGGTGCACTGCGGTGCTGGTGGGGTTGTTGGGGTTGCAGACGAAAATCAGCCGGGTCCGCTCGGTGATCGCGTCGAACATCGCGTCGAGGTCGTGAACGTCCCCGTCGGTCAGCGGGACCTGCACGGGCGTCGCACCCGAGATCTGCGTGATGATCGGGTAGGCCTCGAAGGACCGCCAGGCGTAGATGACCTCGTCGCCCGGGCCGGCCGTCGACTGGACCAGCTGCTGGGCCACGCCCACCGAGCCCGTGCCGGTGGCGATGTGCTCGGCCGGGACCCCGAACCGCTCCGCGAGCTCGTTCACCAGAGCGGTGCAGGCCAGGTCCGGGTAGCGGTTGAACCGGCCGGCCGCGGCGACCGTGCTTTCCAGCACGCCGGGCAGCGGGGGGTAAGGGTTCTCGTTAGATGACAGCTTGTACGCGACGGCGCCGCCCGCGGCGGCGGGCTTTCCCGGCTTGTAGACGGGGATGCCGTCCAGCTCGGCGCGCAGCTTCGGGCTCTTCTCGCTCACCGCAGGTCCTCCTAGACCGTCCCGTCCGACGTCGCCGTCGACTCAATACTGCTCACCTTATGAGGATTCCACCCTTCCGAAAATGGCCGCGCCTGGATTGCGGGGGAGCGCACGCATATATGCGCACGCCGGTGGCCCGCGCCGTGGCGCGCATCCCTCGTACAGGTGAGTTGAGACCGTCCCGAGACCGCACCGCTTTGGCATGCTCGTACCCGCCGACAAACGCCCCACTCACCCCTCGCTCTCAATTTCCTTCATTTCCAAGGTCATTGGGGGTGGCGAACCATGCAGAATCGTGCCTGTCAACGCGTGCATATGCATCCGGACCACCCGCCCCACCGAGCCCTACTATCGGCACGCCATGACAGCAGCAGGGAAGCATCACGTGAGCCGGACCGAGACCACCCGGCGGGCCGCCGGCCGACAGGGCCGGGCCGGCATCAGGGACGTGGCCGCCGCAGCGGGCGTCTCGATCACGACCGTCTCCGACGCCCTCAATGGCAAGGGGCGGCTGCCGGACGCCACCCGCCGCCACGTTCGCGAGGTCGCAGACCGGCTGGGCTACCGCCCATCCGCCGCCGCCCGCACCCTCCGTACCGGCAAGTCGGGCCTCATCGGCCTGACCGTGACGACGTACGGGGATGAACCTTTCACCTTCACCGAATTCGCGTACTTCGCCGAGATGGCCAGGGCCGCCACCTCCGCCGCGCTCGCCCGCGGCTACGCCCTCGTCATCCTCCCCGCCACCTCTCGACACGACGTGTGGTCCAACGTGGCCCTCGACGGCACCGTCGTCATCGATCCCTCCGATCACGACCCCGTCGTCACTGAACTGGTCCGCCAAGGTCTGCCGGTCGTCTCCGACGGCCGTCCGGCCGGCTCCCTCCCCGTCACCGCGTGGGTCGACAACGACCACGAGGCCGCCGTGCTCAACCTGCTCGACCACCTCGCCGCCGCCGGCGCCCGCCGTATCGGGTTGCTGACCGGCACCACCACCGACACCTACACCCGGCTCTCGACCACGGCCTACCTCAGCTGGTGCGAGCGCGTCGGTCAGGACCCCGTCTACGAGTCCTATCCCGCCCACGACCCGTGCGCGGGTGCGGTCGCCGCGGACCGGCTGCTCGCCCGTCCCGACCGACCCGATGCCGTCTACGGCCTCTTCGACCCCAACGGGACGGATCTGCTCGCCGCCGCACGGCGCTACGGCCTGCGGGTCCCGGAGGACCTGCTGCTCGTGTGCTGCAGCGAGTCCACCGTGTACGCCAACACCGAACCGCCCATCACCACGCTCTCCCTCAAACCGCGCCGCATCGGCACCGCCGTCGTGCAGCTGCTCATCGACGCCATCGAGGGGGTCGACACCGGGCGACCGGTCGAACAGGTCGTCCCGACCGAGCTGATCGTCCGCACCTCCTCGCAGCGCAGGCAGCCCCGTACGACCGTCAGCCCACCCCGATCACCGGCACAAGACTGACCGTTCCACCGCGATACCGGCGAGGCCAACGGCTGCGCCTCGGATTTCAGAAACATCCATTTCGGGATAAAGCGACAGGAACGACTGGTTCCGCCCAGGATTCACCACCCCTGGTGCGTCACAGAGCGCGAGCTGCATTCCTATGATGGGCGCACGACATCACGGACCCTCCGCCCCGGAGGTCAGGAAGGTCCGCAGGTGTACGGCAGCGCGACGGTGGTGGAGGGGTCGATGACTCAGGGGGCCGGTCAGGGACCCGCGATGCGGACGGAGACGCTGCGGGACTTCCGGGTTCCGGTCACCGAGCCCGCCCCGTACGGCGTGCCCGCCGGGATTCCCGACGAGGCCCCCGTGTACGGCGAATACCCCGCGTACTACGGGGAGGGCGCGCCCGTGCCGCCTCCCGCCGCACCCGTGCCCCCGCCGCCGACCGCGCCCCCGGCACCGACCGTGCCCCCGCCGCCGACCCCCGTGCCCCCGCCGCCCGCTGCGGGCGGGCCGGCCGAAGAGGACGACCTCGAGGGCTACACCCCCACGCATCGCGATCTGCCGATCATCAGCCGCGGCGGACCCGGCGACACCGTCCAGGTCCAGTACGTCCCCCCGGAGACCCCGGCGGCCTCCGGCCCCGGCCCGCTCTATGTGGTCGGCGACGTCCACGGTTACCTGGACGAGCTCGTCGCCGAACTCCAGGCCCAGGGCCTGATCGACGCCGACCGGCGTTGGTCGGCCGGCAACGCCCGCCTCTGGTTCCTCGGCGACTTCACTGACCGCGGCCCCGACGGCATCGGCGTCATCGACCTCGTCATGCGCCTGTCCGCCGAGGCCGCCGCTGCCGGCGGCTACTGCAAGGCCCTCATGGGCAACCACGAACTGCTGCTCATCGGCGCCAAGCGGTTCGGCGACACCCCGGTCGCCTCGGGCGCCGGCACCGCCACCTTCCAGGCCGCCTGGCTCCTCAACGGTGGTCAGCGCACCGACATGGAGCGCCTGGAGGACGTACACCTGCAGTGGATGTCGCGGCTGGACGCGGCCGTCCTGGAAGACGGGCACCTGCTCCTGCACTCCGACACCACCGCGTACCGCGACTACGGCGACTCCATCGAGGACGTCAACGACACCATCCACGAGCTACTCAACCGCAACGACGCCGACATCACCTGGGACCTGTTCCGCAAGTTCACCAAGCGGTTCGCCTTCCGCGACGAGGAGTCCGGACCCCAGGCGGTGCGCGAACTCCTCGACACTTACGGCGGCGGCCGGGTCGTGCACGGGCACAGCCCCATCCCCTACCTGCTCGGCGAAGTGGGCACCGAGGACGGCGACGAATCGCGCGGCCCGGAGGCCGTGGACGGCCCGCACGTGTACGCGGAGGGCCTCGCCATCGCCATGGACGGCGGGGTGACGATGGCGGGCAAACTGCTGGTCGTACAACTCCCGCTGAACGACTGACGGTTATCAGAAGCGGGGTAATTTAAGGAAAGCCCCTGTCACCGCGTGGCATGGGCGCTCTACCATCGCCCTATCCGTAGCAGGCTCTCCTCCGTTTGTGCCGGCGCCCGGGTCTACGCGGGCAAACCGGTCCCCACGGAGCATCGGGGGATGCACATGAACAGCGCTCCGCACCTGCTGACCGAAGACCGACCGGAGTTCGATCGGCTCCTCGACGAGGCGCTGCGCACTGCGCACGAACGGCCCGAGCTCGCCACCCTCGGCGAACGTCTGAACGCCGAACAGCTGCGCACGATGGCCATCGCGGCCAGTGCACTGCTGTCGGCCGCGGCTGCGGCCGAGTACGACCACTACGTGAAACTCCGCGGGGAACGGCGCGACGAGGCCCTGTCCACCCGTGGATCGACGGGGGACCACGGCACCGGGCAGGGCGGCGGCGAGGACGGCGTGGGCGTCAGCGCGGTGGTCGCGGTGCTCGCACCGGTCCTGGCGGGCACCGCCATGCTGATCTTCCTGCTGGTGGGCTACATCCTGAAGGCGGTCGAGCCGGAACCGGCCTTCGCCGAAACGATGCTGACGGCAGGTTGGCTCTTCGGCGCGCTGACTGTGGTGTCCCTGCTGTTCGCGGTGATCGGGCTGCTGGTGACGGCCGTCCGCAACCGCGCGACCGAGGTGGTGGCACAGGACGATACGGAGGCGGTACCCGACGAGGTCGCACGGGCCCGCGAGGCCTGGCGGCACGCCCTGCTGGAGCGGGGCATCCTGCCGTTCCTGCGGGACGCACTGGCCGACCCGAGCGCCGGGCCGACCCGTCCGGCCCCCCGTACGCCGAAGGCCGGGCGCATCCCCAACCTGGGATACACCCGGCCCGACTTCACCAGCCCGGGATCCCCGTCACAGGGTCCCAGGCCCGGCTACACGCCTCCGGACTTCACCAGCCCCGACTTCGGCGGCCCGGAGCACAAGCCGCAGTGAGAACTGCCCGACGTCCGTTTCACGGAGGTCAGTTGCGGTCTTCACGCCCGAGAGCGTGGGCGAACTTGCCGCGGAGGGTGGCGCTACTGACGGAGTTGACCGGCACCCATACCTTGTCGCAGACGAGGGTCGGCGCAGTGGGCGGTCCGCTCCGGGTACAGAGGGTCTCGAACAGCAGGTTCGTTGTAGTCAGGACTCCGATCGACACACGGTTGTCGCCGTTGTTGGCGACGGAGATGGCACAGGCCCTGGTCGGGAAGGTGTGCGGCGGCGCGAAGCCATTGGTCAGGTCGTACCAGATGAAGGGGCCGGCGACGATGGGGGGAGCGGCGTTGATGGGGGGAGCGGCGTTGATGGGGCGGATACCCGCGTAGGCCTTTCCGTTGGTGAGGACGGCCCTGTACTCGGCCCCCTCGAAGGTGACGGAGTCAACGTCCTGGCACGGGCCAGCGGGACCCCTGCGCCCCTGCTCGCCCCTGTGTCCCTGCGGCCCGGTCGGACCCGTCGGACCTGTTACACCCTGCGCACCGGTCGGACCGGTCGGACCGGTCGGACCCGTAGGGCCTCGTTGGCCGCGCGGCCCGGCCGGTCCGGTCCGGCACCTGTCAGCCGAAGGCTGGCCGGCCGTCTTTGCCGGGCGCATCGCCTTGTTCTTGCTCTTCGCCACGTCGCAGCGGTCCGCGCCCTGCGCCACCACCGTCCCCGACGGCTGCGGAGCACCGACCGCAGCCGGGGCCGCGATACTCGCCAGCACCAGCGCCACGGAGGCGAAGGTGCCTCCGGCCAGCCAGCCGGCCCGTCGGGGCAAAGGCCCCAGGATGGATCGGGCCCTGTCCTCAGAACTCATGTACCGCTCCTCGCGAACACCGGATCGAATGGTCTCCAAAGTCCGGAAATAGGACCGGACTCCGCGGGTCATCTTGAAGTCCCCTGCCCCGCAGATCGCTCCGGCTCGCCCGCTCGTCAGCGGATCGGACCAGCGCCTCCCACCACATGGCGGTGTGTTCGGGGCCACCCGGGGTCGCACCGCGGCGTGCCGCCCCCTGCCGGCCCGGACCCGTCCCTAGGGTCAGCGGCCGTGAAGCCGACCATCTGCCTCTGCATGATCGTGAAGAACGAGTCCGCCGTCATCGAGCGCTGCCTGGACTCCGTACGGGACCTCATCGACACCTGGGTCATCTCGGACACCGGGTCCACGGACGGCACCCAGGAAATGATCCGGCACGCCCTGCGCGGCATCCCCGGCGAGCTCCACGAGGAGCCCTGGATCGACTTCGGGCACAACCGCAGCCTCAACATCGCTCGCGCCCGCGGCAAAGCCGACTACCTACTCCTCCTCGACGCCGACCTTGTTCTGCGCCGCACCGGTCCGCTTCCCCGACTCACGGCGCAGTCGTACATGCTGCGCCACGAGGGCGCGACGGAGTACCGCATCAAGCGCCTGGTACGCGGCGACCTCCCGTGGCGGTACGAGGGCGTCACCCACGAGTACCTCACGTGCGACCGCTCCGGCGAGCACGACGAGCGCGCCGGTGCCCAGGAGAACCTCGACGCGCTCTTCATCGAGGACCATGCGGACGGGGGCTCCCGGCACGACAAGTTCGAGCGGGACGCCCGGCTGCTCCGCGCCGAGCTGGAGCGTGACCCCTCCAACACCCGCACGATCTTCTACCTCGCACAGACGATGCGCGACATGGGCGACACGGCGGAAGCGATCCGGCTCTACGAGCGCCGCGCGGCCATGGGCGGCTGGGCCGAGGAGGTCTACTACGCCCTGCTCCAGGTCGGAGTCCTGAACGCCGAGGCCGAGAACTGGCCAACCGCCATGGACGCCCTTTCACTCGCATGGGAATCCCGGCCCACCCGGCTGGAGGCCTGCTACGAACTCGCCTCGCGCCTACGGATGATGGGCCGCCACCATGCGGCGCACGCGATCACCACGGCCGTCCTGGACCAGCCGGCTCCCGCAGACCTGCTGTTCGTCCAGCCGTGGGTGTACCGGTGGGGGCTGCTCTTCGAGCACTCCGTCGCCGCGTACTGGGTGGGCGACGCGAAGGCGTCACTGCGCGCCTGCAACCGGCTGCTCGCCCTGCCCGACCTGCCCGATGCCTACCGCCGACAGACGGAGGTCAACCGCGGTTTCGCCGCAGCCCGTAGTGGGCTCTCCGTCCCTGTTTCACGTGAAACATCGCGCCGCACGAAGGGCCGCGCGAAAGGCAACGCCAAGGGTGGTGCAAAAGGCCGCGCGAAGGTCTGACGCGAGGGCTTGCCGACGATCTCGGCAAGCCGTGCCGCGCGCCGCTCTGAGGAGCCCCTCTTGCCTCCCCAGAGCAGCGAAACGGCGAGGTCGGGCCGGTCAGTCGGCCAGCGGGAGGTACACCCGGTTGCCACTCGCCGCGAACTCGGCAGACTTCTCCGCCATACCCGCCTCGATCTCCTCGGCCTTCAAGTCGCCGCCGTGCTCACGGCGGATGTCCTGGGAGATCTTCATCGAGCAGAACTTCGGACCGCACATGGAGCAGAAGTGCGCGGTCTTGGCCGGCTCCGCCGGGAGCGTCTCGTCGTGGAACTCGCGGGCCGTGACCGGGTCGAGGGCCAGGTTGAACTGGTCCTCCCAGCGGAACTCGAACCGCGCGTCGGACAGGGCGTCGTCCCATTCCTGGGCGCCCGGGTGGCCCTTGGCCAGGTCCGCCGCGTGCGCGGCGATCTTGTACGTGATGACGCCGGTCTTCACGTCGTCACGGTTGGGCAGGCCCAGGTGCTCCTTCGGCGTGACGTAGCAGAGCATCGCAGTGCCCCACCAGGCGATCATCGCGGCGCCGATGCCGGAGGTGATGTGGTCGTACGCCGGGGCGACGTCCGTGGTCAGCGGGCCGAGCGTGTAGAACGGCGCCTCCTCGCAGATCTCCTGCTGGAGGTCGATGTTCTCCTTGATCTTGTGCATCGGGACGTGTCCCGGGCCCTCGATCATGGTCTGCACGTTGTGCCGCTTGGCGATCGTATTCAGCTCGCCCAGCGTCTTCAGCTCCGCGAACTGGGCCGCGTCGTTAGCGTCCGCGATCGAGCCGGGGCGCAGGCCGTCCCCGAGCGAGTACGTGACGTCGTACGCCGCGAGGATCTCGCAGAGCTCCTCGAAGTTCGTGTAGAGGAAGTTCTCCTTGTGGTGCGCCAGGCACCACGCCGCCATGATCGAGCCGCCACGCGAGACGATGCCGGTCTTACGGCGGGCGGTCAGCGGCACGTACGGCAGCAGCACGCCGGCGTGGACCGTCATGTAGTCGACGCCCTGCTCGGCCTGCTCGATGACCGTGTCCTTGTAGATCTCCCACGTCAGGTCCTCGGCGCGGCCGTCGACCTTCTCGAGTGCCTGGTACAGCGGCACGGTGCCGATCGGCACCGGGGAGTTGCGCAGCACCCATTCGCGGGTGGTGTGGATGTTGCGGCCGGTCGAGAGGTCCATGACCGTGTCGGCGCCCCACTTGGTCGCCCACGTCATCTTCTCGACCTCCTCCTCGATGGAGGAGGTGACGGCAGAGTTGCCGATGTTGGCGTTGACCTTCACCAGGAACCGCTTGCCGATGATCATCGGCTCGATCTCCGGGTGGTTCACGTTCGCCGGGAGCACCGCACGACCTGCGGCGATCTCTTCGCGTACGACCTCGGGGGAGACGTTCTCGCGGATCGCGACGTACTCCATCTCCGGGGTGATCTCCCCACGGCGGGCGTACGCGAGCTGCGTGACGGCGGCACCGCCACGCCCGCGGCGGGGCTGGCGGGGACGGCCCGGGAAGACCGCGTCGAGGTTCTTGAGGCCACCGCGCGGCGAGGTGTGCTTGATGCCGTCGTCCTCGGGGCGCACGGGACGGCCCGCGTACTCCTCGGTGTCACCTCGGCCGATGATCCAGTTCTCGCGCAGCGGCGGCAGGCCGCGGCGCACGTCGGTCTCGATCTGTGGGTCGGTGTACGGGCCGGACGTGTCGTACAGCGTCACGTCCTTGCCGTTGGTGAGGTGGACCTGGCGGACCGGCACCCGGATGTCGGGGCGCGAGCCCGCCACGTAGCCCTTGTGCCAGCCCGGCTGGCGCTCGGTCTGGCCGTCGGCGTCCTGGCTGACGGCAGGCGTGCGTGCGTCCTGAATGGTCATGAGACCTGATCTCCCTACGCCGGCATTACCCGGTAACAGGTTCGGCGGTCGACGCAGCCTCGTCCCGTACGCATGCGTGCCGCGCGTACGGTGATCAGCGCCCTCTCAGCCCGGTGCTCCGAGCTCCCGCGTTGTGCAAAGGTGACCCCACGCTAGCGTCATCTGTGGCGTGCTGAACAGTGGGCCCCCTCATCTCTTGCGATGATCTGCCGGTGACGTCTTCGCCGCAGCCCACCACCGAGCCCATCGAGCCCACGGGTCGCTCTGACCACGCGCAGACGGACCCCGGGCACGACCACGGCCCATCCCACGGCCACTCCCACGGCGGTCATTCGCACGGCCACGGCCACGGCCACGGGCCGGCGGCACCCGTCTCGAAGCACCTGCGCAAGGTCATCGCGGCCGTGCTGATCCCCTTCGCCGTCGCCGTCTTCGTCGGCATGGCGCTGCTCTGGCCGGGCGGCGCGCCCGCCCACGAGCGCTCCGGAGTGGGCTTCGACCGCCAGACGCAGCAGGGCCGCGTCGTCGCGGTCGAACGGGTCGACTGCAAATCCGTGAACGCCTCGCAGGTGCCGCCCACCGGCAACACGTCGACCCCGGAGGGCCGCGAGGCCCAGGCTGCGCAGACCGGTGAGTGCAAGAAGGCCACCATCGAGGTCAGCACCGGGTCAGACAAGGGCCGCACCTTCTTCGAGATCGTCCAGCCGGGCGCACCTCGGCAGTTGGCCGACGGCCAGGAGGTGGTCGTCGCGTACGCACCGGACGCGCCCCGGGACCTCCAGTACTCCGTGATCGACGTGAACCGCAAACTGCCCCTGGCGCTCCTCGCAGCCGTCTTCGCGGTGGCGGTGGTCGTCGTCGGCCGCATGCGCGGTGTGTTCGCGCTGATCGCGCTGGTCGTCAGCTTCGGCGTACTGACGCTCTTCATCCTCCCGGCCATCCTGCAGGGATCGAACCCGCTGGTCGTCGCGGTCGTCGGCGCCAGCGCCATCATGCTCATCGCGCTCTACATGTGCCACGGCCTGACCGCCCGTACCTCCGTCGCCGTCCTCGGGACGCTGGTCTCACTGCTGCTGATCGGCCTGCTGGGCTCGCTGTTCATCGACTGGGCGTTCCTCAGCGGCAACACCGATGACAACACCGGGCTGATCCACGGGCTCTACCCGAACATCGACATGAGCGGTTTGCTGCTCGCCGGCGTGATCATCGGATCGCTGGGGGTGCTCGACGACGTGACGGTCACGCAGACCTCGGCGGTCTGGGAACTCCACCAGGCCGACCCTTCAATGGGCTCGCGCGCCCTTTACCGTGCGGCCATCCGGATCGGCCGCGACCACATCGCATCGGTGGTCAACACCCTCGTGCTGGCCTACGCGGGTGCGGCGCTGCCGCTCCTGCTGCTGTTCTCGATCGCCAACAGCAGCATGGGTTCAGTGGCCAACAGTGAACTGGTCGCGGAGGAGATCGTACGGACCCTCGTCGGGTCGATCGGTCTGGTGGCCTCGGTCCCGGTGACGACGGCACTGGCTGCGCTGGTCGTTTCCGCCGACCGGCCGGGAACCCCGGCCGGCGCAGCGGCCTCGGGGCCGGTCCGCGGGGGCCGGGGGCGGCGGCGCAAGCGGTGACGGAGCGGCGGCTCCGACGGTGCGGCCGGCGGGAACGGCTGATCGGTTCGTACGCGGTGCGGCGTCCGCGCGGGGCCGGAGCGGCTGGCTGACCCGGGTGGCTCGGGGGCCCGGGGCGGCTCGACCTCTCCGGCCGGCTCGGCTTCTGCGGCCGGCTCAGCCCGCGTTCTGCTCGTTCTGTCGGGAATCCGCCAGGATCTTGTTGAGCGCCTCTTCGAGGTCGCCCTCGAAGTCACCGAGGCTGCGCTCCTGACCGAGCGGAACAAGCCGGTCGGTGCGGTCGAGGAACGCGACGAGCGGCGCCGCGCCGGCCCGGAACAGGGCCCGGTCACAGCCGACCTGAAGCCGGATGTGGACATCGGACAGTTCCTCGGGACGGGTGGGGGCGATGTGCACATCGCCGTCACCACACGGCTTGTTGATGCCGTCGAGGAGCAGTTCCCGGCCGAACGCCCAGGTCACGGGCGCATCTCCGGGAAGGTGGAAGGTCAGTCGCACTGCGTAGGGATCACGGCTGTCGTACCGGAGTTCCACCGGGATCCGGAACGAGAGCTCCTCGGAAACGAGGAAGCTCATCATGACCTCTGCCTGTACCGACTCGCGCATTGACAACCCCGCTGTAGTGGAAGTGGCCAGGAATGATCCCCCAGGGCCCTCTTGACAAGGGTGGTGGAAGCCCACGCAGATCACAAGGAGTGAGTTTTCAGATACTGATAGAGAACGAGAGGGTGCTCAACAGCGCGCCTACTTCACTCCGTAGTCGATCGACCACATACAGCAATCGTTCCTGCTGGCACAAAGGGAGGGAAATCGCCATAGTTGCCGCAACATCGCCGACAGTGATGGGGATGGCCGCGCACACCGTGCCCAAAGCATATTCCTGACGCTCCGTAACCGGCTGCATCCGCCCCAAGGATCTGATTCGGCCCTCGAACGTGCGCTGATCGCGCACGGTGTAGGGGGTGACGGCCACCACCGGGTGGCGGTCGAAGTAGTCCTTGCGCGTCTTCTCGTCGAGTTGGGCCAGCAAGCACTGCCCAATCGCGTGCGCATGGCCGGTCGCACGGAATTCGGCCCATTCATCCACGGCCGGACTGGCCGGCGTGTCCGAGACGCCGACGACCTCGATCTCACCCTCACGGAACACCGCGAAGTAGACGGGGGCCCCGACCACGTCGCGGAAGTGCGCAAGCGAGTCAAGGATCATGCTGCGACGTTTCTGCTGCAGTCCACCACCCGCCAGCCGCCCGGCGGCATCGCCGAGAACGAACACCCCGCCCTCGCGGCGCAGATAGCCCTCGTGCGTGAGGGTGCGCAACAGGTGGTACGCGGTGGGAAGTGGGAGCCCCGCCTCGCGCGCCAGTTGCTTCGCCGGGGCTCCCTCGCTGTGGGAGCCCACTGCTTCGAGCAGCCTCAATGCCCTCTGCACCGAACCGATCAGTGTCGGCACACCGGCATTGTGAACCGAAGACAAAGCTCACCCCCAGCCGTGGCGGCGGGCTTCGGGGGGCCCGCCCTGCGGGGGCCGCCCCCGCACCTGCCGTGGTTCCTGGGGATCTTGTTCAGCTGGCACTCAGATAACCGCTGGTCAGGGCGGCTCTACCGGCGTTCGGTGCCCAGGGATCACACAGATTGCCACTCTATCCGCCGATTCCTGCGGCGTGAGCGGTCGAGCGGCTCACGTTCCCCCGCCTGGGTTAATCCCCGGCCCACCGTGCCCGGGCCTTCCTGCTGCTCGGCCTACCACTCGCCGGACGAGGACTTCGTACCGCCGCGGCTGAACTTCTTCACGAGGAAGACCAGTCCGCCGACGAGGGCGACGAACACCAGGAGCTTGAACGCGAAGCCGATCAGGATGCCGAGGATGCTGGTGATGACACCGCCGAAGACGAAGAGCACCAGAAGCGGGATGGCGACCCACTTAACCCACCAGGGCATGCCTGCGAATGTCTCTCGGATGCCGTCCATGTCCTCAACCTCTTCCTGATCCGTTGCTGCCTGCTCCCGATGCTAGGAGGCAGCGCATCCCGGCGGGGGCCCGCAAGCCCCCGGACTCCCCTGATCCGCCCCCTAGGGGGACCGGGGAGTCCGACCCTCAGAGAGGTGTCCGCCGGCTACGACTCCGGCGGAGAAAACACCACCAGTACCCGCAGGTCCTCGGTGATGTGGTGGAACTTGTGCACCACCCCGGCCGGGACGTAGACGACGCTGCCGCGCGCCACCGTCGTCGTCTCCTCCCCGACCGTGATCGAGGCGCGCCCGCTCACCACGAAATACACCTCGTCCTGGCGGTGCGGTTGCTGCGGGTCGCTCTGGCCTGCGTCGAGCGCGTACAGCCCGACCGACATGTTCCGCTCGCGCAGGAACTGCAGATAGGCGCCGTCGTTCGCGAGCCGCTCCGCCTCGAGCTCATCCAGCCGGAAGGCCTTCATCGTCGTTGTGCCCCTTGTGTTCTCACGTTCCCTGGCATCCGCTGATCTGCTGATGTCCCACCGGGATCTTCTCTGCCACGATCAGACACATGACAAATTTCGTAGTCAAGACGCTCGCGAACGCGGCGGCTCTGGCCGTCGCCATCTGGCTGCTCGCCGGCATCACCCTCGACGACGGCAGTCCTCTGGGCCGTCGGACCATCACGCTGATCCTCGTCGCGCTGGTTTTCGGCCTGGTCAACTTGATCGTCAAGCCCGTGGTGAAGCTGCTCTCGTTGCCCCTGTTCATCCTCACCCTCGGGCTGTTCACCCTCGTCGTGAACGCCCTGATGCTGATGCTGACCTCCTGGCTGGCGGAGCAGCTCGACCTCAGCTTCCACGTCGACGACTTCTGGACGGCGCTCGTCGGCGCCCTGATCATCTCCGTCGTCTCCTGGGCCGTGAACTTGGCCCTGCCCGACAACGACTGAACGGACGGTCCACGTACCGCGTGTGTTTCGTCTGCACGGGCAACATCTGCCGCTCGCCCATGGCCGAGTCCGTCTTCCGCGCGCGCGTCGCCGAGGCCGGGTTGACGGGCTGGTCGAGGTGGACAGCGCCGGTACCGGAGGCTGGCACGAGGGGGACGGCGCCGAGCGGCTGCTGCGGTCGTTCGGCTCGGCGGCCACTGCTGCGGAGGCCGACGTACCGGATCCCTACTACAGCTCCCTCGACGGGTTCGAGGAGTGCCTGGAGCTCGTCGAGGCGGCGAGCACGGGTCTGTTGGACGCCGTACACGCGGCAGTGAAGGAGACCAGCACGTGAACAACCACGCAGACGAGGCACCGGCGGGGGCGGCGGCCTCCGCCGGGAAGGCACTCACCGGGAAGGGGGCGGAACGACTGGGCGACGGCACCCGGGCCGTCCGCGCCGGCCTGCCCGAGCCCGTCAAGAACGAGCCGCCCCTGCCCGGACCCGTCTTCGCCGCCCACTTCCACCTCCCGGGTGACGTCGAGGGCCCGTACACCTACGGCCGGGACACCAACCCCACGTGGACCCTGCTGGAGCGGGCCATCGGGGAACTCGAAGCCCCCGGCCAGGACGGCGTGGACACCATCGTCTTCGCCTCCGGCATGGCCGCGGTCTCCGCCGTGATCCTCTCCCAGGCCCGCACCGGGGACACCGTCGTCCTGCCCGACGACGGATACCAGGCGCTGCCGCTGGTCCGTGATCAGCTGGAGGCCTACGGGGTCGACGTCCGCACCGCCCCCACCCGGGACGACACCCAGCTCTCCGTCCTCGACGGGGCACGGCTGCTGTGGATCGAGACCCCGTCCAACCCCGGGCTCGACGTGTGTGACGTACGGCGCCTGGTCGAGGCCGCTCACGCGGGCGGCACGCTGGTCGCCGTCGACAACACCCTCGCCACCCCTCTCGGTCAGCGGCCCCTGGAACTCGGAGCGGACTTCTCCGTCGCCAGCGGCACCAAGGGACTCACCGGCCACGGCGACCTCCTGCTCGGCTACGTCGTCTGCCGTGACCCGGAGCTCGCCGCCGCAGTCCGGCGTTGGCGCAAGATCATCGGCGCGATCCCGGGTCCCATGGAGGCCTGGCTCGCGCACCGCTCCCTGGCCACGATCCAGCTGCGCGCGCAGCGCCAGTGGGCCAACGCGCTGGCCGTGGCCGAGGCGCTGGCCGACCGGACCGAGGTGACCGGGCTGCGCTACCCGGGACTGCCCGCGGACCCTTCGCACAAAACTGCCTCCCGGCAGATGCGCGGCTTCGGCTCCGTGGTCTCCTTCACGCTGCCGGACCGCGCGCACGCCGAACGCTTCATGGCCACCCTGCACCTGGTCGAGGACGCCACCAGCTTCGGCGGCGTACGGTCCACCGCGGAGCGGCGCGGCCGGTGGGGCGGCGACCCCGTCCCGGAAGGCTTCATCCGTTTCTCCGCCGGGGTCGAGGACACCACGGACCTGGTCACGGACGTGCTGCGCGCCCTCGACGTCGCGGGCACCGGCGCCTGAGCGACCAGGCGTCGCCACGAGTAGCCGAGTAGCCGAGTAGCACGAGCGGTCCGAGCCTCCCCCCTAGTGGCTCGGACCGCCCCGGGTTCCGCGTGCGAAGAACCACGCTGACAAGGCTAGTTGACCTAGCGTCAGAGTCCAATCACGGTAAAGACAGGTGCCTATCGGCATATTTATAGTTGAAGGCCCCCACGGAGAGGGGCCTTCATGGACCTGGCCCTGCTGCGCACCTTCGTCGCCGTGCACCGGGCCGGCTCGTTCACCCGGGCCGCCGCGCTCCTCGGGCTGTCCCAGCCCGCCGTCACCTCGCAGATCCGCACCCTCGAACGGCAGCTCGGTCGCCCGCTGTTCCATCGCAGGGCCCGTGGGGTCACCCCCACCACCGTCGGCGACGAACTCGCCCACAAGGCCGCTCCGCACCTCGACGCCCTGCTACGGATCACCGAGGCGGAACGCGAAGCCGCCGGCGGGTTACGCACCCTGCACCTCGCCGGCCCCCCGGAATTCCTGTGCCTGCGCGTCCTGCCCGCGCTCGCGCCCCTCGTCGGCCAGGGCCACACCCTGCGCTCCGTCTTGCAGACGGGTACCGAGGAGACCCTCGACGGGCTCGCCGCCGGCCACCACGACCTCGTCGTTACGACCGCCCGCCCTCGGGGCGGACTGTTCAGCACCACGGCGCTGTGCGACGAGGAGCACGTCCTGGTCGCCGCGCCGTACTGGGCGGCCCTCGTGGACCCGGCCCGACTGCGCGAGACCGGCCCCACCGCCCTCGACGGCATTCCGCTCGTCGAGGTCCACGAGACCCTGCCGCTCGTCACCCGGTACTGGGCCGCCGTCTTCGAGACCCGGCCCGGCACCCGGCCCGACGCGGCCACCGTCGTCGCTCCCGACCTCAGGGCGGTACTGGAATGCGTCCGGGCCGGTGCAGGACTGGCCGTCCTGCCTCGGTACCTCTGCCAGGACGCCCTCGACCGCGGGCAGGTCGTTGCCCTCCTCGAACCACCCGTACCGCCCCTGCGCACCTGGTTCCTCGTGGTGCGGACCGGCAGCCTCGCCCTCGCTCACGTCGCCCGGGCTCACGAGCGGCTGCTGCGCGCCGCCACCCACTGGTGAGCCTCCGCTTCCGTGTGCGGCGCGTTTCGCAGGCGCGCGTTTCAGAAGCGGAAGTCTGGGCCACTCTTCTCCCATGACCGAACGTCCCGTGGTCAAACGCACCGCCCGCGCGATCCTGCTCGACGGTGACGACCTGATCCTCATCAAACGCACCAAGCCCGGCCTCGATCCGTACTGGCTCACCCCCGGCGGGGGAGTGGAGCCCTCGGACGCCACCGTCGTCGACGCCCTCCACCGAGAGATCCACGAGGAACTTGGCGCGAAGATCACCGATGTGGTGCCCTGCTTCGTCGACACCGTCGAGCACATCGCCGACGGGGGTGTGACCGGAGTGAAGGTGCAGCACTTCTTCGTCTGCCACCTCGAATCCATGGACCCCAGTCAACGGCACGGCCCCGAAGTCGATCACCCCGAGGGCGAGTACGAGATCGTGCGCGTGCCCTTCAGTCGGGTCGGTATCGCCACGGTCCATCTCGTACCGCTGTCCCTGCGCCACTACCTCGACGGCAATATCGAGGGCTTGCGCGCGATGCACGCACCTGACCTGGGCTGATCCACAGCGGCGGGCGCCCCCCGGTCTCAGCCGGCCGCGCCCGCCAGTTCCTCCCACGCGTCGAAACGGATCCGCTCTCTGGGAATCCCGATCCGCTTGAGCTCGTCCACACCACTGCGGATCATCCCGGGCGGCCCCGATATGAACGCGTCGTAGGAGCTCCACGGTCCGTACTCACCGACCGCCTGCGGCAGCTGACCGGCCAGGCCCTCGCCCACCACCGGGCGTACGGACAGCCACGGATGTGAGCGCTGCAGCCCCAGCAAGGTGTCCTTGTCGTACAGGTCGCCGTGGCTACGCGCTCCGAAGAACACCTCCACCGGGCGGCGCTCACCGTGTTCCGCCACATCCTCGATCAGGGCCTTGATCGGAGCGATGCCGGTACCGCCCCCCAGACACAGCATCCCGTTGTCGGTGGTGTGGTCGACCACCATCGACCCGGCCGGTGGCCCGAGCCGCAACACGTCACCGGGACGTGCGTGGCGCACCAGCGCGTTGGAGACCCAGCCCGCCGGAACGGCCTTGATGTGGAAGGACAGCAGCCCGTCAGCACGCGGCGCCGAGGCGAAGGAGTAGTGCCGCCACACCCGCGGCCACCACGGGGTCTCCAGGCTCGTGTACTGGCCTGCCAGGAAGGAGTAGGGCTGGTCCGGGCGGACCGTCAGCACGGCGATGTCCGGGGTGCGCAGATCGTGCGAGACCACCTCCGCGTGCCACCACGCCGGGGCCTTCACCTCGTCCTCGGCCGCCGCGTCGATCATGATCTGGGAGATCCCGGTGTACGCCCGGACCCACGCGGCCTGCGTCTCGGGTCCCCAACTGCGCTCCGCGTACCGGGTCAGCGCACTGATGAGGGCCTCGCCCACCACCGGATAGTGACCGGCCAGCGTGCCGTACTTGCGGTGTCCGGCGCCCAATCGACGCAGGTAAGGAACGAGCACGTCCGGGTTGTCGATGTGCTCGGCGGCGGTCAGCAACGCCTTCAGCAGCCGGTCGCGCTGGACGTCCATGGCCGCCGGGAACATGCCCCGCACTTCCGGATGCCTGGTGAACACCAGGGCGTAGAAGTACGAGGTCACCTTGTCGGCGATGGGTGCGATCTCTTCGAGAGTCCGACGGATGAGCACCGCGTCCGGGGAAGGCTCGAACGCACCGCCCCCGGAAAGTATCCGGTCCGTCCGTCTGGCCGATCTGGTGGGCGGAGCGTCCATGCGGTGCCTCGCTTCGAGCATCTCGGTCGGTAAGCACGCCACGGCCTTCGAATCCGTGGTTCCGGGCCTCACAGCCTGCCAGCCGCCCCAGAGGCTCGCGGGGGAATGCGGAAAATCCGCGTTTCGAACCCGCTTCCCCCTTAAGATGCCTCAACTGCCGGGCGCGCCACCCCCACCAGCTGATATGCCTCTCGCAGATCCCGGCCCTCGTAGACATATGTCGCCCGCGCCGCCAGAGACGGCCGCGCGTTGACGGCCACCGACACCGAGACCGCTTCGAAAAGCATCGCGTCGGTCGAGGAATCCCCGTACGCGACACAGTCCGCCCGACTCACCCCGAATTGCGCGCACAGCCGGTCCGCCACCGTGACCTTACCCTCGGGCGTCAGGATGCCGGCCCCATCCACGGGCCGGGTGAAGGGCACCTCGGGGAAGACCGAGCCGTGAGCGGCGTGGGCGCCCCACTCCACCAGCAGTTCCACGAAGAACGACGGCGACAGCGAGATCACCGCGCAATAGTCCCCGCGCTCCCTGATCTCCCGCCACACCTCGCGAATCCCCGTCAACCACGGGGCCCCGTCGAACGCCGCGCGGACATGATCGGGCGTCAGTTCCGCCCATAGGGCGTGCGCCGCGACCGAGAAGTCGTGCGGGCCGATCTCCCTTGCGCTGAAAGCCCGTTCCAGTGCGGCGATCTCCGCACCCAAACCGAGCTGTCGGGAGATCTCGACGGGTGCCGCCGAGCCGTACATCAGCGTTCCGTCGAGATCGAAGAGGTGAAGGAGTGTCATAGCAGTCGAGGCTAGCCCGTTTGTTTCACGTGAAACATCCTCTGGTTTCACGTGAAACGTCTGACTGTTTCACGTGACATCGACGCCAAATCCCCTGGACGACCCTCGCTTGATGATCCAGTCTGGGCCGGTGACACCACCACACCTCACCGACCTGCCGATCCGTGCGCTGACCGTGGACGATCTTCGCCACTGCGCCGACCTGTCCGAAGACCGCGGATGGCCGCGCGAGGACCACAAGTGGGGGCTGCTGCTCGCCGCGGGCCACGGCTACGGCATGGACGCCCCCGACGGGCAGGGGCTCGCCGCCGCCTGCGTCGTCACCTCGTACGGACACACCCACGCCGGCCCGGAACTGGCCGCCATCGGGATGGTCCTCGTCGCCGAGCGGTACGCCCGCCAGGGCCTGGGTCGCCGTCTGATGATCCACGTCTGTGACGACGTCCTCAGGGGCGTCCCGCTCACCCTTCACGCGACCCCCTACGGCCGCCCCCTCTACGAGGAGCTCGGCTTCGCGACCACGGGCCGCGCGGAAATGCTCATGGGTGCCTTCCGCCCCGACCCCGCACCACCGCAGCCGGACGCCGTGTCGGTCCGGCCGGCCGCCGGCGAGGACATCCCACGGATCCTCCGCCTGGACACCGAGGTCTTCGGTACGGACCGGACCCATATGATCACGCGGCTGCCAGCCTTCGCGGACCGACTGCTGGTCGCCGAGGACCACGTGGGTGAACTCGTCGGCTACGCCGCGGTGTGGCCCAACATGGGGACCCACGTCATCGGTCCCCTGATCGCACGGGACACTGCCGGCGCCCAGGCACTCGTCACCGCGCTCGCCGCCACCACCGATCGGCCCCTTCGTACCGACATCGATGTACGTCACGAGGAGCTCCTCGGCTGGCTCAAGGACCGCGGTCTCGAATCCGTGGCCTTCAACGCTGTCATGACCCGCGACATCCCCGGACTCCCGGGCGACTGGACCCGGCGCTGGGCTCCGCTCACCGTGGCCGCGGGCTGAGAACGGAACGCCCCCGTGACCGAAATCGAAGAGCTGACCATCCGTCCCGCCACCGAGGAAGACCTGTCCGCCATCGTGGCCTTGCTCGCGGACGATCCCCTGGGCGCCACCCGTGAATCCCCGGACGACCCCACCCCGTACATCGCGGCGTTCAAGCGTCTGGTGGACGACCCCCACCAGCACCTGGTCGTTGCGGTTCGTGACGGCCGCGTCGTGGGCACGCTCCAGCTCACCATCGTTCCCGGACTCTCCCGAAAGGGCGCCACCCGCTCGATCATCGAAGGCGTGCGCGTCCACGCCGACGAACGCGGCGGTGGTCTGGGCACCCGGTTCATCCACTGGGCGATCGACCAGTCCCGTCGTGAGAACTGCCAACTCGTCCAGCTCACCTCGGACGTGAGCCGAACCGATGCCCACCGCTTCTACGAGCGGCTCGGGTTCACCGCCTCCCACATCGGATTCAAGCTCTCCCTCTGATCACCGCACGCCAGGCCGGGCCGGTGTCGTGGGCCCGGCCTATGATCGGAAGGATGAGCCCCAGCCTCCCCCTCGTGACCACCGCCGAGCGCCGCCACCGGCTGGGCCGCAGGCACCGCCTGGCTCCCTCGACGCACGCCACCACGGTCGCCGAGGCTGCGGACGCCGTCGTCGCCCTGCACGCAACCGACCCCGCGACCGTCTTCCTCTCGGCCCGTGCCCGGCTCGTGGCGGGCGACACCGCCGTCATCGAGCAGGCCCTCTACGAGGACGTCACCCTTGTCCGGCTGCTCAGCATGCGCAATACGCTCTTCGCCGTCTCCACCGAACTCGCTCCGTACGTCGACGCCTCCACTGCCCGGGGCATCGCCCTGAAGGAGCGTCGCACCTTCCTCAAGCGCCTCGCCGAGGACGGCAAGGGCCTGGACGCCGACTGGCTCGCCCGGGCCGAGGGCGCCGCGCTCGATGTCCTCGATGCCCGTGGCCCCTCCACCGGCAGCGAGCTCTCCGCCGCCGTGCCCGCCCTGCGCAAAAAGATCACCATCGGCCGTGGCAAGAAGTACGAGACCGAGAGCGGGGTCGCCACCCGTGTGATCCGACTCCTAGCCGCCGACGGACGGATCCGCCGCGACCGGCCCCGCGGATCATGGACCTCCAGCCAGTACCGCTGGGTGCACACCGCTCCCTGGCCCGCCGTCCATGCCGCCGGAGCCCGCGCCGAGATCGCCCGCCGCTGGCTCCACGCCTACGGCCCGGCCACGGAGGCCGACCTCAAGTGGTGGACCGGCTGGACCCTCACCGACGTGCGCAAGGCCCTCGCCGCCGTCGGTCCCGACCAGGTCCGCCTGGAGGACGGCACCACCGCGCTCGTCAGCCCCGGCGACATCGCGCCCGAACCCGCCCCGGAACCATGGGCCGCGCTGCTGCCCGGCCTGGACCCCAGCGGCATGGGCTGGACGGACCGCGGCTTCCACCTCGATCCCGTCCACCGCCCCGCGCTCTTCGACTACGCCGGCAACATCGGCCCCACCGTCTGGTGGAACGGCGAGGTCGTCGGCGGCTGGGCCCAGCGCGCGGACGGCGAGATCGTCTGGCGGCTGCTGGGTGCCCCCGGCCGCGCCGCCGAGCAAGCGATCGCCGCTGAGGCCGCACGGCTCGCCGAGTGGGTGGGCGACGCCCGTATCACCCCGCGCTTCCGCACCCCGCTGGAACGCGAACTCGTCGCCTGAACCGTGTGGTTAGCCGATGCCCCGCCAGCCCTGTGGGTCCACCCCGCCGGGCACCGGGGCCTGGGCGTCGTACGGCTCCCTCGTGAACACGAAGGAGCCCAGATCGAGGTGACTGACCGAACCGTCCACCCGCCGCACCGCCCGTAGCGTCTCGCCGGCGTAGTAGCCGGTGAGGCCCGTCCAAGTGCCGTCCGGCTCAGCCCGAAACCGGGCCGCACGGCCCGTCGCCCCCATCGGGGCGAGCTCCAACAGCCCGTCCGACATGAGCCGCAGCACCTGCGCCGACGTCCCCCAGTACCAGGGGCCGCACAGCTCCAGGGCGACCGGATCGGCCTCCCGGAACGGCTTCCACGGCTCCGGAAGCCGCGGCTCCGCGTCCGCGACGATCGCCAACAGGTCCGCGGCCACCGATGCGGCGGGCAGGCCCGAGGTGCAGTTCGCCAGCACCACGGCCGCGATGTCGTCCGCCTCGCTCACCCACAGCCCTGCGACGAAACCCGGCAGCGAGCCGGTGTGCCCGGCGAGCTTGCGCCCACTACTGTCCATCAACTGCACACCGAGCCCGTAGCCCAGTTCGGCGGAGGCCGGGTCCGGCGGAGCAGCCGGCGTACGCATCTCCCGTACCGTTTCCGCGCTCAGCACCCGCTCTTCACCACGAGCGAGGAACATGGCGAAGCGGGCCAGGTCCCTCGTCGTGGACCACAATTGCCCGGCTGCGGCCATCAGGCCCAGGTCTTCCAGCGGCTCCGGCATCATCACGTCGGCCCACGGATGAACCGCCCAGCCGCCCGCGTGCGGAGCCTGCGGCCGGGCCGTCGTACGGTCCAGCCCGAGCGGCTCCAGCACCTCGGCCCGGAGCACCTCGGCCCACGGCCTTCCGCGGACTTCCTCCACGAGCGAACCGAGCAGCGTGTAGCCCGGATTGGAATAGTGGTGCCGCCGGCCCGGCTCCCACCGGAACGGGTCCTCACCCAGCACGTCCGCGAGCTCCGGCCGCATCGCCGCAGGAGTCCGCTCCCACCACTCGCCCGGCGTCTCCGCCGCCAACCCGCCTGTATGGGACAGCAACTGGGCGATGGTCACCTCTCCGACGCCCGTCCCCGGAAGGTGCTTCTCCAACGGGTCATCGAGCTGCAACAGGCCCTCGTCCCGCAGCCGCATCACCAGGACAGCGGTGAAGGTCTTGCTGATCGACCCGATCCGGTACTGCACGTTCCCGTCGGGCCCGTGCCCCTCGACGGAGGTCCGGGTGCCCTCCCACCGCACCTCCCCGCCACGCGCCACGGCCGCCACCACCGACGGCGCCCGCCCTTCGCTCTGCGCGACGGCGATCCGGTGCGTGAGCGCACGCCGTGTGGCGGGGAGCAGAACCAGGTCCTCAGATACGGCATCCATGAGCGGATGCTACGTGTTGGCCATGTCCACGAACCGTGAATAGTGGCCCTGGAAGGCGACCGTGATCGTCGCCGTGGGGCCGTTACGGTGCTTCGCCACGATCAGGTCCGCCTCGCCCGCGCGGGGCGATTCCTTTTCGTACGCGTCCTCGCGGTGCAGCAGGATCACCATGTCGGCGTCCTGCTCGATCGAGCCGGACTCGCGCAGGTCGGAGACCATCGGCTTCTTGTCGGTGCGCTGCTCGGGACCACGGTTGAGCTGGGACAGCGCGATCACGGGCACCTCTAGCTCCTTCGCCAGCAGCTTGAGGTTTCGGGACATGTCGGAGACTTCCTGCTGGCGGCTCTCGGGACGGCGCGAGCCGCCCGACTGCATCAGCTGGAGGTAGTCGATGACCACGAGCGAGAGGTCGTTGCGCTGCTTGAGGCGGCGGCACTTCGCACGGATCTCCATCATCGACAGGTTGGGGGAGTCGTCGATGTAGAGCGGAGCGGCGGAGACGTCCGGCATGCGGCGGGCCAGACGGGTCCAGTCGTCGTCCGTCATCGTGCCCGAGCGCATGTGGTGCAGCGCCACCCGGGCCTCCGCCGACAGCAGGCGCATCGCGATCTCGTTGCGCCCCATTTCGAGGGAGAAGATCACGCTCGGCAGGTTGCTCTTGATGGAGCACGCGCGGGCGAAGTCGAGGGCGAGGGTGGACTTACCCATGGCGGGGCGGGCCGCGATGACGATCATCTGGCCGGGGTGCAGACCGTTGGTCAGTGAGTCGAGGTCGGTGAAACCGGTGGGGACACCCGACATCTGGCCGCTGCGCGAGCCGATGGCCTCGATCTCGTCGAGCGCGCCTTCCATGATGTCGCCCAGCGGCAAGTAGTCCTCGGAGGTCCGCTGCTCGGTGACGGCGTAGATCTCGGCCTGGGCGCTGTTGACGATCTCGTCGACGTCGCCGTCAGCCGCGTATCCCATCTGAGTGATCTTCGTACCGGCGGCGACCAGGCGGCGTAGCACCGCCCGCTCGTGGACGATCTCCGCGTAGTACTCGGCGTTCGCGGCGGTCGGCACCGACTGGACGAGCGTGTGCAGGTACGAGGCCCCACCGACCTTGCTGATCTCGCCGCGTCGGGTCAGCTCGGCGCCGACCGTGATCGGGTCGGCCGGCTCGCCCTTGGCGTACAGGTCGAGGATCGCCTGGTAGATCGTCTCGTGCGAGGGCCGGTAGAAGTCGTGGCCCTTGATGACCTCGACGACGTCAGCGATCGCGTCCTTGGACAGCAGCATGCCGCCGAGCACCGACTGCTCGGCGTCGAGGTCCTGCGGCGGGACGCGCTCGAAGCCTCCGCCACCGCCGTCCCAGGAGCCGCCCTCGCGGCCCCGCTCGTGCTGCTCGTCCCCGCGGCCCCGGCTGTCCCCGTTACGGCGCGGGCGGGCGGGCAGACGGTCTCCTGGACCGCTGTCGGCCCAGGGGTCGTCCATGGGCTCGGGCATACTCACCGGGCCGCCTCCTCCCGTCCGCAACGCGGACCTCGCCGTGCCACTCTTTCTACGACACGGCTCTGACATATGGGACACCCGAATCGGCTGTCGTCGAGTCGAGCAACGCACCACGGTAGGGCCGGGAGCGACGTCAGCCAATCTTGTTATCCACAGGCTGTGTGGATGAGATGTGGATGACCGACCCAATGCTGTGGGTAACTCGCCCGAAGCTGTGCACGGACCGGGGGACGGGGCTGTGGACAAAATCACCTGGCCCACCCAAGCACCCCATCTGACCTGCACTTTCCTCCTTCACCGGCTGTGGGGAAGAAATTTCTTGGCGCCAGCCTCCAGATCGCCTCCAACGGGGTGCCGAGAACGCGCAAGCCAACCCATCCGTAAGGACCCTAAAGTAGTTGCATCTATTACCTGTGGAAGATTAGATTGAGCGCATGACACAGGCCCTCGCCCCGATGAAGGCTGCCCCGAGACGGCACGACCGAGAGATACTCGCTCTCGCAGTACCGGCCTTCGGCGCCCTCGTCGCCGAACCCCTGTTCGTGATGGCCGACAGCGCCATCGTGGGGCATCTCGGTACCCCCCAGCTGGCCGGCCTCGGCATTGCCGCCGCCCTGCTCACCACCGCCGTGAGCGTCTTCGTCTTCCTGGCCTACGCAACGACCGCAGCCGTCTCCCGCAGGGTCGGCGGCGGCGACCTCAGGGCGGCCATCCGCCAGGGCATGGACGGCATCTGGCTCGCCCTTCTGATCGGCGCGGCCGTCGTCACCCTCGTCCTGCCCACCGCCCCCTGGCTGATCTCCCTCTTCGGGGCGTCCGACACGGTCGCCCCGTACGCGATCACCTATCTACGGATCTCCGCTCTCGGCATCCCGGCCATGCTCATGGTGCTCGCCGCCACCGGCGTCATCCGCGGCCTCCAGGACACCCGTACCCCGCTGTACGTCGCCATCGGGGGCTTCGCCCTCAACGCGGCCCTGAACGGCGCCCTCGTCTACGGCGCCGGCCTCGGCATCGCCGGCTCCGCCTGGGGCACGGTGTTCGCCCAGTGCGCCATGGCCGGCGCCTATCTCGTCGTGGTCGTCCGCGGGGCCCGCAAACACGGGGCCTCCCTGCGCCCCGACACCACGGGCATCCGGGCCTGCGCCCAGGCCGGCGTACCGCTCCTGGTGCGCACCCTGTCCCTGCGCGCCGTCCTGATGATCGCGACCGCCGTGGCCACTCGGCTCGGCGACGCGGACATCGCCGCCCACCAGATCCTGCTCTCCCTGTGGAGCCTGCTCGCCTTCGCTCTCGACGCGATCGCCATCGCCGGGCAGGCCATCATCGGCCGCTACCTGGGCGCCGGCGACACGAAGGGTGCCAAGATCATCTGTCGCCGCATGGTGCAGTGGGGCCTCGTCTCGGGGATCGTTCTGGGGGCGTTGGTCATCGCGGCCCGTCACCTGTTCGTCCCCCTGTTCACCGGTGACCCGGCCGTCGAGGACGCACTGCTGCCGGCCCTGCTGGTCGTGGCCCTCTCCCAGCCCGTGTCCGGGATCGTCTTCGTGCTCGACGGGGTCCTGATGGGGGCGGGCGACGGGCCCTACCTGGCGTGGGCGATGTTGCTGACGCTCGCCGTGTTCATCCCGGCCGCACTGCTCGTCCCGGTTGTGGGCGGTGGCCTGACCACGCTCTGGTGGGCCATGACCTTGATGATGCTGGTCCGGATGGCCACCCTCCAGCTGCGCGCCCGTTCCGGCCGGTGGCTGGTCGCGGGGTCGACCCGCTGATGCGGGGAGGCGGTGTTTCACGTGAAACATGCCGAGGGGCGGACCCCTCCCGACCATGACGAAGGGCCGCACCCCACAGGGGTGCGGCCCTTCGTGCGCAGCACTTAGGCGGCGACGACCTCGACGCCCACGTTCGCGGCGACCTCAGCGTGCAGACGCACGGAGACCTGGTACGAACCGAGGGTCTTGATCGGGGCAGCCAGCTCGACGCGGCGCTTGTCGACCTTCGGACCACCGGAAGCCTCGATCGCCGTGGCGATGTCGGCCGGGGTCACGGAGCCGAAGAGACGGCCGGCGTCACCCGAGCGGGTGGCCAGACGGACCTTCGTGCCCTCGAGCTTGGCCTTGACCTCGTTGGCCTGCTCGATGGTCGCGATCTCGTGGATCTTGCGGGCGCGGCGGATCTGCGCCACGTCCTTCTCGCCACCCTTGGTCCAGCGGATCGCGAAACCGCGCGGGACCAGGTAGTTGCGAGCGTAGCCGTCCTTGACGTCGACGACATCGCCGGCGGCACCGAGGCCAGAGACCTCGTGGGTCAGGATGATCTTCATTAGTCGGTCACCCTTTCCTTATCGCGCGGTGGACGTGTAGGGCAGCAGCGCCATCTCACGGCTGTTCTTCACGGCCGTGGCGACGTCACGCTGGTGCTGCGTGCAGTTGCCGGTGACGCGGCGGGCACGGATCTTGCCGCGGTCGGAAATGAACTTCCGCAGCATGTTCGTGTCCTTGTAGTCCACGTACGCGGTCTTGTCCTTGCAGAACGCGCAGACCTTCTTCTTAGGCTTGCGCACAGGCGGCTTCGCCATTGTGTCTCTCCTGTGTGATCAAGAAGTGGGGGTTCGAGCTTCCCTAGAAGGGGGGCTCGTCCGAGTAGCCACCGCCGGAGCCGCCGGAGCTTCCGCCCCAGCCGCCCCCGCCGCCCTGCTGCTGGCCGCCGGCCGGCGCGCTGGACGCCCACGGGTCGTCGGAGGGAGCTCCGCCGCCCTGCGGGGCGCCGCCGCTGGGGGCTCCGCCCCAGCCACCGCCGCCGCCCTGCTGCTGGCCGCCGCCGCCGTATCCACCCTGGCCACCGCGACCGGTGGTCTTGGCGACCTTGGCCGTGGCGTTCTTCAGGCTGGGGCCGACTTCCTCGACGTCCAGCTCGTAGACCGTGCGCTTGACACCCTCACGGTCCTCGTACGACCGCTGCCTCAGCCGGCCCTGCACGATGACGCGCATGCCCCGCTGAAGGGACTCGGCGACGTTCTCGGCCGCCTGCCGCCACACCGAGCAGGTCAGGAACAGGCTCTCGCCGTCCTTCCACTCATTGGTCTGACGGTCGAAGGTGCGGGGGGTGGACGCGACACGGAACTTCGCGACCGCCGCACCCGAGGGGGTGAAGCGCAGCTCGGGGTCGTCGACGAGATTGCCGACGACCGTGATGACGGTCTCGCCTGCCATGGATGAACCTCTCGGCGGGGATTGCTGCTGGGCTGCTGTGCTACTCGGTCCCGATTACCGCTGAACCGAAGTTCAGTGGGTCTCGGGGCGAAGGACCTTGGTCCGGAGAACCGACTCGTTCAGGTTCATCTGTCGGTCAAGCTCCTTGACGACCGCAGGCTCGGCCTGCAGGTCGATGACCGAGTAGATGCCCTCGGGCTTCTTCTTGATCTCGTAAGCGAGACGACGACGGCCCCAGGTGTCGACCTTCTCGACCTTTCCGTTGCCCTCACGGACGACGGAAAGGAAGTTCTCGATCAGCGGGGAGACAGCGCGCTCCTCGAGATCGGGGTCGAGGATGACCATCACTTCGTAGTGACGCATGTGGAACCCACCTCCTTTGGACTCAGCGGCCACGGTCGTTCCGTGGCAGGAGGGTCGTGATGCGTGCGCACGGCGTCCGAGAACAGACACCGCGCAGACCGTACAGACTACCTGCTCGACTCCTTCCGGTTGAAATCCGGCAGGAGAAGGCCACACTCTGTATCCATCGGGTGTGCTCGGTGCTATGCCACCGGCCCTGCCGGCGGCGGCCCCGCAGCACCGCTCTGCTTCAGCCAGGAGGTGCCTTCCGATGGCACAGGCAATGCGACGCCAGTCCTCCATCTCGCTCTTCGCGACCGACGGCAAGCCCCACCCGCTACAAGACACCCTCGTGGCGATCACCGTGGCGCTCGGCGCCGTGGCGTTCGTCACGGGCTTCTTCGAGAATCTGCACCTGCTCAGCTCGTGGACCGGCCTCGTCGGCATCCTGACCGGCGCGTACGGACAGTTCGTCTCGGAGACGACACGCGAGCGCTTCGCACTGATCATCGGGCTCGGTGCCTCGGCCGTGGGCTTCTACCTCGGCATGTTCTACGGAGGCCTCTTCGGCGGCTGGCTGGGCTGACCCGGGGTGCCTCCGCGACAGGGCGTCGGCCAACCATCGGCCCGGGCCCGGCCCGTCCCCCAGATGGGTGGCGCCCCTGTCGCAGTAGGCTTCGCGCCATAGCCAGCGAAGCCGCCGGAGGAGACGCCCCGCATGAGCCTGTCCCTGAGGACCATCAGCCGAGAGCAGCATCTGGGATATCTCCAGACCCTGCCCTCGGCTAGCCACTGCCAGGTCCCGGCGTGGGCCGACGTGAAGAACGAGTGGCGCTCCGAGAACCTCGGATGGTTCGACCAGAACGACGAACTGGTCGGTGCCGCACTCGTGTTGTACCGGCAGCTGCCCAAGGTGAAGCGATACCTCGCGTACCTTCCGGAGGGCCCGGTCATCAACTGGTACGCCCCGAATCTGGAGGAGTGGCTCCAGCCGATGCTGGCGCACCTCAAGCGCCAGGGCGCCTTCACCGTGAAGATGGGTCCGCCCGTCGTCATCCGCCGTTGGAACGCCGCCGCCATCAAGTCCGGCATCCAGGATCCCGAGGTCAAGCGCCTGCGTGACGTGGAGGCTTCGTACATCGAGCCCCGCGCCTTCGAGGTGTCCGACAAGCTGCGCCGCATGGGCTGGCAGCAGGGCGAGGACGGCGGTGCCGGCTTCGGCGACGTCCAGCCGCGCTACGTCTTCCAGGTGCCGCTCGCGAACCGCTCGCTGGACGACGTCCTCAAGGGCTTCAACCAGCTGTGGCGCCGCAACATCAAGAAGGCCGAGAAGGCCGGCGTCGAGGTCGTCCAGGGCGGCTACGAGGACCTGCCGGTCTGGCAACAGCTGTACGAGATCACGGCGGAGCGCGACAAGTTCCGGCCCCGCCCGCTCAGCTACTTCCAGCGCCAGTGGACGGCCCTCAACTCCGAGGACCCGAACCGGATGCGGCTGTACATCGCCAAGCACGAGGGAGAGCCGCTGGCCGCCGCCACGATGCTCACCGTCGGCCAGCACGTCTGGTACTCGTACGGCGCCTCGGCCAACCACAAGCGCGAGGTGCGCCCCTCGAACGCAATGCAGTGGCGCATGCTGCGCGATTCGTACGCGCTCGGTGCCAGCGTCTACGACCTGCGCGGCATCAGTGACACGCTGGACGAGAACGACCACCTGTTCGGCCTGATCCAGTTCAAGGTCGGCACGGGCGGCGAGGCCGTCGAGTACGTCGGCGAGTGGGACTTCCCGCTCAACAAGATGCTGCACAAGGCGCTCGACATCTACATGTCGCGTCGCTGACCCCCTTGCACACCCCACACACCGCACCGCTGCACCAGCAGCTTTTCGAGAGAGGCTCCGGACGGGCATGGCGCTCACGCTCTACGTCGACACCGCGCGCTGGCGTGCGCACCAGAAGCAGATCCAGGACCAGTTCCCCGGGATGGTCCCGGTCTGCAAGGGCAACGGGTACGGCTTCGGCCACGAGCGCCTGTGCGAGGAAGCGACCCGGCTGGGCGCCGACGTCCTGGCCGTCGGGACCACGTACGAGGCCGCCAGCATCAAGGACTTCTTCGGTGGCGACCTGCTCGTCCTCACCCCGTTCCGCCGGGGTGAGGAGCCGGTGCCACTGCCGGACCGGGTGATCCGCTCGGTGTCCTCGCTGGACGGCGTCCGCGGCCTGGTCGGTGCCCGCGTGGTCATCGAGTGCATGAGCTCGATGCGCCGCCACGGCATCTCCGAGCAGGACCTGGGGCAGCTCCACGCGGCGATCGAGGATGTGCGGCTGGAGGGCTTCGCCCTGCACCTGCCGCTGGACCGCCCGGACGGCTCGGACGCGGTCGAGGAAGTCATCGGCTGGATGGACCGGTTGCGTGCGGCCCGGCTACCGCTGCACACCATGTTCGTCAGCCATCTGCGGGCCGAGGAACTGGCCCGGCTCCAGCAGCAGTTCCCGCAGACCCGTTTCCGGGCCCGGATCGGTACCCGGCTGTGGCTGGGTGACCACGAGGCGACCGAGTACCGCGGCGCCGTGCTCGACGTCACCCGCGTGGCCAAGGGCGACCGGTTCGGCTACCGCCAGCAGAAGGCCGCCTCCGACGGCTGGCTGGTCGTGGTTGCGGGCGGCACCTCGCACGGGGTGGGCCTGGAGGCCCCCAAGGCCCTGCACGGTGTGATGCCGCGCGCCAAGGGCGTGGCCCGGGCTGGCCTGGCCACCGTGAACCGGAACCTGTCGCCGTTCGTGTGGGCGGGCAAGCAGCGCTGGTTCGCGGAGCCCCCGCACATGCAGGTGTCGATCCTGTTCGTGCCGTCGGACGCGCCCGAGCCGAAGGTCGGGGACGAGCTGGTGGCGCACCTGCGCCACACCACCACGCAGTTCGACAGGGTGCTCGACGCCTGAGCCGCGTACCCGATCAGTCCCTGGGGACCATGCCCCAGTCGACCCGCTGTCCCTGCGAGGGCGTCGCGTCCTGCGGCGCCCTCGCGGCGTACCCCAGCACGAACACGTCCTCGGCCCCGTCCAGGACGCCACCGGACGGGTCGTCGGACCCGTCACGGCGTACGACGTCCCGCTCGGGCAGCAGGACGTCGCGGACGACGACCGCACACAGGTAGAGGGTCGCCAGCAGGTGGGCGGCGATCGCCAGCTGATACCCCTCCACGGGCAGGCCCTGGTGCTTGTCACCGCTGGTCGTATAGGCCAGGTAGAACCAGATGCCGAGGAAGTACACGACCTCGCCGGCCTGCCAGATCAGGAAGTCCCGCCAACGGGGCCGGGCCAGCGCGGCGAGCGGGATGAGCCACAGCACGTACTGCGGCGAGTAGACCTTGTTGGCCAGGATGAACGCGGCCACGACCAGGAACACCAGCTGCGCGAAGCGGGGGCGGCGCGGAGCGGTCAGCGTGAGCAGTCCGATGCCTGCGCACAGCAGCAGCGTCAGACCCGTCGCGTAGGTGTTGGCGTCCTCCAGGGGGTTCCCGGACCTCTGGGAGATGAGCAGCCACACCGAGCCGAAGTCGATCGGCCGTTCCTGGCTGAAGGTGTAGAACTTCTTCCATCCGTCCCACGCCAGGATCATGACGGGCAGGTTCACCACGAGCCAGGAGACGGCCGCGCCGAAGAAGGCGGCGGCGAACGCGCGCCACTTCCCGGACCGCCAGCACAGGACGAAGAGCACGCCGAGCAGCAGGACGGGGTAGAGCTTGGCCGCCGTGGCCAGGCCGATGAAGACGCCGAAGAGCAGGGTCCGGCCGCGGGACCACATGAGCATCCCCGCCGCGGTCAGGGCGATGGCCAGAAGGTCCCAGTTGATCGTCGCGGTGAGCGCGAAGGCGGGCGCGAGGGCGAAGAGCAGCGCGTCCCAGGGCCGACGCCGGTGGGTGCGCACGACGCACACGGCGATGACCGCGGCGCAGGCCATCAGCATGCCGGCGTTGACCATCCAGTACATCTGCTCGCGGTGCTGCATGGAGCCGCTGCCCGGGGTCAACCAGGACGCGACCTCCATGAAGAGGCCGGTGAGCACCGGGTACTCGAGGTACTCCATGTCGCCGGGCAGGCGGTCGAAGTACGGGGTGAGGCCGTCGGCGAAGCCGCGTACGGCGAACAGGTGCGGGATGTCGGAGTAGCAGGCGTGGGTGTACTGCGATCCGGCTCCCCGGAACCACGCCCAGTCGTAGCAGGGCAGTTTCTGCACCATGCCGAGCGCGAACATCCCGAGGGCGACGAGGACCACGACGCGGACCGGGGTGAGCCAGTGGCCCCCCAGCCGGGTGTAGCGGCCCATGGGGCCGCCGATGAACTCGCTGCCGGCCGCGGCGACCTCGTCCTGCTGCGTGGGCAGTACGGGCCGGTCCTCGTGCACCTTCGTCATGCGCTCATCCTGCCGTACGGGGCCGGACATGCGGGAGGGCCGCCGCACCGTGTGCGACGGCCCTCGCCGGAGCCCTGGGGCGGGCGGGTCAGCCTGAGGTCCCGACGGTGGTGCCCCAGCTGGTGGTGCCGCCCGGGCGGCCCGGTTTGACCGATGGCGACGGCGACGGCGATCCACTGGATCCGCCGCTGGTGGTGCCGGTACTGGTGCCACCGCTGGTGTCAGGGATGCAGTACAGCTCCCACGGCTTGCAGGACGGCTTGCCGCCCTTGGACGGAGTCGGGGAGACCGACGGCGAGGTGCTCGCCGAGGGCGAGGGCATCGAGGCGGAGGGCGACGGGGAGAAGGAGGGGCTCGGTGAGGGGGCGCCGGAGGCGTCCGCGACGACGCCGATCTTCTCGGCCTCCGGGAAGTCCTTGACCGGGGCGCCCTTGAGCGCTTCCTTCATGTACTCGGTCCAGATCACGGCGGGAATGTCGCCACCGTGGATGGAGTCGACGCCGCCGACGCCGTTCATGGAGATCAGCTTCTTGTCCGCGGAGTTCGGGTCGGTACGGAACAGGGTGACCGAGGTGGACAGCTCCGGGGTGTAGCCGACGAACCAGGCCGACTTGTTCTTGTCGGTGGTTCCGGTCTTGCCGGCGGCGGGCCGGCCGAGCTTCTTCACCTTGGTTCCGGTGCCGTTCTCGACGACGTTGCGCAGGACCTTGGTGATGTTGTCCGCGATGGAGTTGTCCATCGCACGCTGTTCCTTGGGAGCCCCGAAGCCGGGGATCTCCTTGCCGTCCTTCTCGACGTGGGTCACGGAGAACGGCTCGCGGTGGATGCCGGAGGCGGCGAACGTGGCGTACGAGTCGGCCATGCGGATGGCGCTCGGGGTCGAGGTGCCCAGGGCGAACGAGGCGTCGTTGTTCGGGTTCATCGACTCGCCGAGGATGCCCGTGGCCTTGGCCACGTCGCGGACCTTGTTGTGGCCTACGTCGAAGACGAGCTGGGCGAACGGGACGTTGATGGACTTCTCCATCGCCTCGTTGAGCGTCACGTAGCCGTACGGGGTGGTGCTCTCGTTCTTCTGCTTGAACGGCTTGCCGTCGGCGTCCTGCAGCGGCTTGCCCTCACGGTTGTTGATCACGGTGAGGTCGTTGGCCTGGTACTTACTGTCGGCCGAGATGCCCTTGCCGTTCGAGTTCTGGGTGCCGTACTCCATCGCCGCTGCCAGGACGTACGGCTTCCAGGTCGATCCGACCGGGACGCCGACGGTGTTGGCGTTGTTGCTGAAGTACTTCTTGTCCATGCCCGGGCCGCCGTACAGGGCCACGAGCGCCCCGCTCTTCACGTCCACGGAGGCGGCGCCGAACTGAACGAAGGTGTCGTACTCGGGCCGGGCCTTCTCGTCCAGGAAGTCGTTGCGGGTGTCCTCGACCGCCTTGACCAGGGCGTCCACCTTCGGCTTCTGGAAGGTGGTCTTGATCTGGTAGCCGCCCCGGGCCATCTGCTCCGGGGTGATGCCCGTGACCTTCATCACGTACTGCTTGGCCGTCTCGACCAGGTAGCCGGTCTGGCCGGACAGGCTGCGGGCCTGCTCGGAGTCGACGAGCTTGGGGAATTCCTTGAACTGGTCCCGCTCGGACTTCTGCATCCGGCCGACCGCGACCTCACGGTCCAGGACCCAGGCCCAGCGAGCCTTGGCCCGTTCGGTGTTCTTCTCGGGGGTGGCTGCGGAACCGATGCCGCCGTCGGGGTTGTAGAGGTTGGGGCCCTTGAGCACGGAGGCCAGGAAGGCGCTCTCCGACGGCGTGAGGTCCGTGCAGTCCTTGCCGAAGTAGGCCCGCGCCGCCGCCTGGATGCCGTAGGCGTCCCGGCCGTAGTAGGCGGTGTTGAGGTAGCCCGCGAGGATCTTGTCCTTCTCCTCGGACACGCCCAGCTTTATCGAGATGAAGAGCTCGGTGACCTTCCGCTTCAGCGTCTGGTCGGAGTCCAGGTAGGTGTTCTTCACGTACTGCTGGGTGATGGTCGAGCCGCCCTGGGTGGAGCCGCCCTTGGCCATGTTCCAGACCGCTCGGGCGATACCCATCGGGTCGACGCCCTTGTCCGTTTCGAAGGACTCGTTCTCCGCGGCGATGACGGCGTTCTGCATCGACTTGGGGATCTTGTTGATGGGCACGATCTGCCGGTTCATCGATCCGCCGGTGGCGACCATCTGACTGCCGTCTTCCCAGTAGAAGACGTTGTTCTGCGCCTGGGCGGCCAGGTTCGGGTCGGGTTTGTTCACCGCCGCGATCCCGATGCCGGCCCCTGCCGTGATGACCGCGAAGAAGCCCAGGGCCGTTCCACCGACCAGCTTCCAGGACGGCACGAAGCGCTTCCAGCCGTCCTTGTCGGAGCGGGGGTAGTTGATCAGCCGCTTGTCCGGGCTGCCCGAGCCTCTGCCGACGTTGTCAGCGCCGCGTGCACGGCCCTCGGATCCTCGTGGGACGGCCCGGCGGGCCGCGGCGCGGCTGCTGCGGCCTGGCGGCTCTGCGTACGGTCCGCTGGGTGACGCGGTGGGGACGTCACGTGCGGGCCCGGCGCCCCGACCGGGGCGCTGCTGGGCGGCCCGGCGGGCCGCGGCGCGTCCACCGCTCTCGGGCTGCGGCGGTTTGCGGCGGTGCTCGCTCATCGAACGACTACTCCTCGGGCAGGCGAGTGGCCTGGAAGCGGCAGGGTTCCGGTTCCCCCGGTGTCATGGCGCACAGACTACGCACGCCCAAAACCCGAACAGTGCCGAAGTTCACCCCAAATCGGGCAAGTCGCCTCGTACGAATTGGTGATGTGACACCGGTCACCACGCCACCTCTTGTCGTCGAAGATCGCCCGTTCTATCGTCTGGATGTATCGAGCCGATACATCAGCTCGGTATAAAGACTCAGGGGCGAAGGAGAGGCGGGCGGATGAGCAGGCGCTCAGGCATCCTCGAATTCGCCGTCCTCGGCCTGCTTCGTGAATCCCCCATGCACGGCTACGAGCTCCGCAAGCGGCTCAACACCTCGCTGGGGGTGTTCCGGGCGTTCAGCTACGGAACGCTCTATCCCTGCCTCAAGACGTTGGTCGCCAACGGCTGGTTGATCGAAGAACCGGGGAACGCTCCGGAAGACGCTCTCGCCGCTTCACTCGCAGGGCGCCGTGCCAAGATCGTCTACCGGTTGACGGCTGCAGGTAAGGAGCACTTCGAGGAGCTCCTGTCCCACACGGGCCCCGATGCCTGGGAGGACGAGTCCTTCGCCGCCCGCTTCGCCTTCTTCGGTCAGACCGAGCGAGAAGTGCGCATGCGGGTCCTGGAGGGCCGCCGCAGCCGGCTGGAGGAGCGCCTGGAGAAAATGCGCGCCTCACTCGCCCGCACGCGGGAGCGCCTCGACGACTACACGCTTGAGCTGCAGCGGCACGGAATGGAGTCCGTGGAGCGCGAAGTGCGCTGGCTGAACGAGCTCATCGAGAGTGAGCGGGCGGGACGGGATCGGAGACGACCCGGTCCGCCCGACGAAACTGCAAAGTGAGGCCTGCATCTCGCAGGCCTCGTCCGAGAACAAACAGGGAGCAACCGGAATGGGTTCGGTTCGCGTAGCCATCGTCGGCGTAGGCAACTGCGCCGCCTCGCTGGTGCAGGGCGTCGAGTACTACAAGGACGCCGACCCGGCGGCCAAGGTCCCCGGTCTGATGCACGTCCAGTTCGGCGACTACCACGTGCGCGACGTCGAGTTCGTCGCGGCGTTCGACGTCGACGCGAAGAAGGTCGGCCTCGACCTTTCGGACGCCATCGGCGCCAGCGAGAACAACACCATCAAGATCTGCGACGTCCCCCGCAAGGGCGTGACCGTGCAGCGCGGCCACACCCTGGACGGCCTGGGCAAGTACTACCGCATGACGATCGAGGAGTCCGCCGAGACCCCGGTCGACGTGGTCCAGGTCCTCAAGGACCGTGAAGTCGACGTTCTCGTCTGCTACCTGCCCGTCGGTTCCGAGGACGCGGCGAAGTTCTACGCCCAGTGCGCCATCGACGCCAAGGTCGCGTTCGTCAACGCCCTCCCGGTCTTCATCGCCGGCACCAAGGAGTGGGCGGACAAGTTCACCGAGGCCGGTGTCCCGATCGTCGGCGACGACATCAAGTCGCAGGTCGGCGCCACCATCACGCACCGTGTGATGGCGAAGCTGTTCGAGGACCGCGGTGTCCGTCTTGAGCGCACCATGCAGCTCAACGTCGGCGGCAACATGGACTTCAAGAACATGCTCGAGCGGGACCGCCTCGAGTCGAAGAAGATCTCCAAGACGCAGGCCGTCACCTCGCAGATCCCCGACCGTGAGCTCGGCGAGAAGAACGTCCACATCGGCCCGTCCGACTACGTCGCGTGGCTCGACGACCGCAAGTGGGCCTACGTCCGCCTCGAAGGCCGCGCCTTCGGTGATGTCCCGCTGAACCTCGAGTACAAGCTCGAGGTGTGGGACTCCCCGAACTCCGCCGGTGTCATCATCGACGCCCTGCGCGCCGCGAAGATCGCCAAGGACCGTGGCATCGGTGGCCCGATCCTGTCGGCCTCCAGCTACTTCATGAAGTCCCCGCCGGTGCAGTACTTCGACGACGAGGCACTGGCCAACGTCGAGAAGTTCATCAAGGGCGAGGTCGAGCGCTAAGTCGAACGGCAAGGGTCTCCGGACACCTGGTCGTCGACTGTTCTTCCGCGGAGGGTCCCCGGGCAATGTGCCCGGGGACCCTCCGCGTGTGTGACCCTTGCCCTCATGCCTGTCGTAGGTGATCTGCGCGTACTCCTGCGCCTGAGGGACTTCCGCAACCTGCTCGCCGTGCGGCTGCTCTCCCAGGCGGCCGACGGCATCTACCAGGTGGCACTCGCCACCTACGTGGTGTTCTCCCCGGAAAAGCAGACCTCGCCGGCGGCCGTCGCCTCGGCCATGGCGGTGCTGCTCCTGCCCTACTCGGTGATCGGCCCCTTCGCTGGGGTACTGCTCGACCGCTGGCGCCGCCGTCAGGTCTTCCTCTACGGCAACCTGCTGCGGGCCCTCCTCGCCTGCGGCACCGGCGTGTTGATCGTCTCGCAGGTCCCCGACTGGCTCTTCTACGCCTCGGCCCTATCGGTGACCGCCGTCAACCGCTTCGTCCTCGCCGGGCTCGCCGCATCACTGCCCCACGTCGTCGCACCCGCCCAGCTGGTCACCGCGAACTCCCTGTCCCCCACGGCCGGAACCCTCGCCGCGACCGCAGGCGGAGGCCTGGCGTTCCTCCTGCGCCTGCTGGCCGCCGACTCCAACGCCCTCGTCGTCCTGCTCGGCGCCGGCTTCTACCTCTGCGCGGGCCTCGTCTCCCTACGCCTGGCCGTGGACCTCCTCGGACCCGACCACCGCCCAGGCGGGCTGCACCCCTCAGTCGCCGAAGGCGTCGCACTCACCGTCCGGGGCATGGCAGAGGGACTGCGTCACCTGGCCCGGCGGCGCGAGGCCGCACAGGCGCTCATCGCAATGACCTCGATGCGGTTCTGCTACGGGGCCCTGTTCGTCACGCTGCTGATGCTCTGCCGCTACTCCTGGTCCGACGATGAGTCCACCGGTCTCGCCCTGCTGGGCATCGCCGTCGGCGTCTCCGGCGCCGGATTCTTCGCCGCCGCCGTCGTCACCCCTTGGCTGGTGGGACGGCTGGGCACCCGCGGCTGGATGACGGCCTGCGCGGCCGGAGCCGCGATCCTGGTTCCCGCGCTCGGCCTCTCCTTCACGCCCGGGCCGATGCTCGTCGCGGCCTTCGCCCTCGGTCTCGCCACGCAGGGCGCCAAGATCTGCACCGACACGGTCATCCAGTCCCGCGTGGACGACGACTTCCGCGGCCGCGTCTTCTCCGTCTACGACGTGCTGTTCAACATCGCGTTCGTGGCCGCGGCCGGCGTGGCCGCCCTCATGCTCCCTCCCGACGGGCAGTCCGTAGCGCTGATCGTCAGCGTGTCCGCCCTCTACGCCCTGACCGCCGCCTACCTGAAGTGGCGAGGCGATGTTTCACGTGAAACATCGCCTCGCGCGGAGTCGTGAGAGGGCCGGTCGGATCGACGTTTCACGTGAAACATCGATCCGACCGGCTGCGCATCAAGCCTGCTCGGCCCACCATTCCTTGAGGGCGGTGACCGCGGTGTCGCGCTCCATGGGGCCGTTCTCCAACCGCAGATCCAGCAGGAACGCGTAGGCCTTGCCGATCACCGGGCCGGGGCCGACGCCCAGCACCTGCATGATCTCGTTGCCGTCCAGGTCGGGCCGGATGGCGTTGAGCTCCTCCTGCTCCTGAAGCTGCGCGATGCGCTCCTCCAGACCGTCGTACGTACGCGAGAGCGCATTGGCCTTGCGCTTGTTGCGCGTGGTGCAGTCGGACCGGGTCAGCTTGTGCAAGCGTTCCAGCAGCGGGCCGGCGTCCCGGACGTAGCGCCGCACGGCGGAGTCGGTCCACTCGCCGTCCCCGTAGCCGTGGAAGCGCAGGTGCAGCTCCACCAGCCGGGATACGTCCCTGACCATGTCGTTGGAGTACTTCAGCGCGGTCATGCGCTTCTTGGTCATCTTCGCGCCCACCACCTCGTGGTGGTGGAAGGAGACCCGGCCATCGCTCTCGAACCGGCGGGTGCGGGGCTTGCCGATGTCGTGGAGCAGAGCGGCCAGCCGCAGCACCAGGTCGGGACCGTCCTCCTCAAGGGCGATCGCCTGTTCCAGCACGATCAGCGAGTGGTCGTAGACGTCCTTGTGGCGGTGGTGCTCGTCACTCTCCAGCCTCAGGGCGGGCAGCTCGGGCAACACGTGATCGGCCAGGCCGGTGTCCACGAGCAGACCCAGGCCCTTGCGGGGGTGCGCGGACAGCAGGAGCTTGTTCAGCTCGGCCTGCACCCGCTCTGCCGAAACGATTTCGATCCGGCCGGACATGGCCTCCATCGCCGCCACGACCTCGGGGGCGACCTCGAAATCGAGCTGGGCGGCGAAGCGCGCCGCACGCAGCATCCGCAGCGGGTCGTCGGAGAAGGAGTCCTCCGGGGTGCCGGGGGTACGCAGGACGCCCGTCTGGAGGTCGTCCAGGCCACCGTGCGGGTCCACGAACTCGTTCTCCGGCAGTGCGACGGCCATCGCGTTCACGGTGAAGTCGCGGCGGACCAGATCGTCCTCGATCGAATCGCCGTAGGAAACCTCCGGCTTGCGCGAGGTTCGGTCGTAGGCCTCAGAGCGGTATGTGGTGACTTCGATCTGGAAGCCCGCCTTCTGGGCCCCGACGGTGCCGAAGGCGATGCCGACGTCCCAGACCGAGTCGGCCCACGGCCTGACGATCCTCAGCACGTCCTCGGGACGGGCATCGGTGGTGAAGTCGAGGTCGTTGCCGAGACGCCCGAGCAGCGCATCGCGTACGGACCCGCCGACCAGGGCGAGGCGGAAGCCCGCCTCCTGGAACCGGCGGCCGAGCTCGTCGGCGACAGGGGCGACGCGCAGCAGTTCACTGACCGCGCGGCGCTGCACCTGACTCAGGGCACTGGGGTTGTCTTCGTTGGCGTTCGGCACAACAGAAAAGGGTACGTGCCCCGCCCGGCGAGGGCTTCCGTGTTTGCGGCCACCCCGGCATGCGGAGCCCCCGGGGCGGCCCCGATCATGTGGAGCAAGGCGCGGCACTCGCGCACAGCGGGTCTCGTTACCATGCGTGGACGCAAAGACGACGACCACTGACACTTCGAGGGAACGGGCTAGCGCGTGGCCGAGGCGGCAGACATCCAGGGGGCACCCCCCGCACCTGCCCGACGCCGCTGGCTGCGGCGCGCAGTAGTCCTGCTCGCCGGGACACCCGTGCTCGCCGCGCTGGTGTATTCGCCCGCCCCTCAGACCGCCCAGGCCGCCGAGGCCGGCGCCGTCGACGTACAGCTGACCGACATGGCTCCCACGGCCCCGGTCAAGGGCGACACCCTGACCATCTCCGGCACCGTGATCAACAACGGTCGCGAGACGATCACCGCCGCCCACGTGGGCCTGCGGGTGGGGCCCACGCTGGGGGACCGCGCCTCCATCGACGAGGCGGCGGACCGTACGGGATTCCGGGCCGGCACGGATCCCGGTGAGATCGACCAGGCCTACGCCGTGAAGTTCGCCTCACTGCCTTCGAAGGTCAGGCAGCCATTCACCCTCACGATCCCGGTGACCAAGCTGGAGCTCGACAAGGACGGCGTCTACCAGCTCGGCGTCTCCCTGTCCGGAGAAACCGCGAGCCGCCCGTACGAGCAGGTCCTCGGCATCAAGCGGACCTTCCTGCCCTGGCAGCCGGAGGCCGCCGCCAAGCGCTCCCAGCTGACCTACGTGTGGCCACTGATCTCCACCACGCGCCTCACCGCGGAAACCGGCTCGGACGAACTACAGACCCCCGTCTTCATCGACGACTCCCTCGCCGAAGAGCTCAAGCCCGGCGGACGTCTGCAGCAGATGGTCGCCCTCGGCAAGGACCTGCCGGTGACCTGGGTCATCGATCCCGACCTGCTCTACACCGTCGACGCCATGACCAAGGGCTACCGGTTCCGCACCCCCGACGGCCGGATCATCCAGGGCAAGAACAAGGCCGTGGCCGAGCAGTGGCTGAGCTCCCTGGAAACCGCCGTCCAGGGCAAGAAGGTCGTCTCGCTGCCGTTCGCCGACCCCGACATCGCCTCCCTCGCCCATCAGGGCAAGGACGTCTCGGGGACCCTGGGCCAGCTGCGGCCCGCCACCGACAAGGCGAAGCAGGCCGTCGAGACCGTTCTGCACGTGACCCCGTCCACCGATTTCTCCTGGCCCGTGGACGGCGCCATCGACCCCGCGATCGTCAATGTCGCCACCTCGGCGGGCGCCCACAACGTCCTCACCCGCAGTGACAGCCTCCAGGAGACCGGCGCCCTCGGCTACACCCCCTCGGCGGCCCGCCCCATCGGCGCGGGCACCACCGCCGTGGTCGCGGACGCGGAGCTCTCCACCGCCTTCGAGGGCGACATGCTGAGCGCCGGGAACGCCACGCTGGCCGTCCAGCAGTTCCTCGCCCACACCCTCGCGCTCAACCTGCAGAAGACCGACAGCCAGCGCAGCTTCGTCGTCACCCCGCAGCGGATGCCGTCCACCAGCCAGGCACACACGATGGCCGCCGCCGTACGGGGCCTGCAGGCGGGCCGCTGGACCCAGCCCGCCGATCTCGACGCCGCGGCCGCCACCAAGCCCGACCCGGGCGTGAACACCCAGGTGCCCGGTGCCGGCCAGTACCCCGAGGCCCTACGCAAGACGGAACTGCCGGTTTCCGCCTTCGAGAAGATCCGCACCACGCAGAACACCCTCGACCATTTCAAGGTGATCCTCACCGCGCCCGACCGCGTGGAGATCCCTTTCGGTAACACCATCAACCGCGAGATGTCCACCTCCTGGCGCGGCCGCCCCGAGGAGGCCCGGCTCTATCGGGACCAGGTGCAGGAGTACCTGATCAGGCTCACCGAGAAGGTCAAGGTCGTCCCCAAGTCCGACGCAACACTGTCCGGACACAGCGCGACCATCCCCGTCAGTGTCCAGAACAGCCTCGTCCAGGACGTCCACAACCTCGTCCTGCGGGTGAAGTCCGCCAACCCGACCCGTCTGATGTTCCGCGACAGCGGGCAGGGGGAACAGGAAGTGACCGTCCAGGGCGGACACAGCCAGACGGTCAAGTTCACCGCCAACGCCACCGCGAGCGGCCCCGTCGAAGTGACCGCGCAGCTCTTCACCAAGGACGGCGTGCCCTACGGCAAGGAACGCAAGTTCACCGTCGAGGCCACCGAGATCACCCCCACCGTCATGCTCGTCATTGCCGGCGGTGTGCTCCTCCTGGTCCTGGCAGGCATCAAGATGTACGCCAGCCGCAAACGCGTCGCAGCCCGTGCAGCCGCCGAGGAGACCACGCAGCCGAGTGACGAGACTCCGGACACCGGACCGCAAAGCACCGGGGCGTCCGGCGCGGGTGAGACAGTGGACCGTTGAGCGATGCCGTGGCCGATCGGCCTGGGGACGATGAGGTGGGGTTTCGATGAACGCGCCGTACAACGGTGACCGCGCGCAGGGCACTGGTGGGCCCACGCCCTCCCAGGGCACTGCCCCGGGCGCACCGGTGCCCGGGCAGGTTCCCGTGCCTGCGCCCGCGCCGGACCGCGACCCGTACGTCCAGGACGCCTACGAGCACGACCCGTACCGGTCGCAGGACCTGTCGGCCCAGGACCCCGTGGTCGAGGTCCTCTACGACCGGGCCGCACACCCTCCACCGCCGCCGGGTACCTACCTGGAGCCCGGCCCGCTGTACGCGGCGCCCCAGGCCCCCGCACACGCCCCCGACCCGCACGTCTGGGCCCAGACCCCGCCGCCGGAGCCGGACGGCCCGTCGCGGCACCTGCGCTACGGCGACCGCGCCACCACCACGGAGTTCGTCGGTGTGGACTCCTTGGTCACCAAGGCGGGGGACGAGCAGCCCGAGCCCGACGCCTTCGCGCACCTCTACCGCGACCAGCAGGCGACCCCCGGCAGACCTGCCGAGGACGCCCCCGTCGCCGTCCCGGCGCCCAGCAAGCCAGCCGGCCGGGCCTCCAGCCTCCTCAAGTCCAGCGCCCTCATGGCTGCCGGCACGATCGTTTCCCGCATCACCGGCTTCCTGCGGACGCTCGTCATCGCCGGTGCCATCGGCGTGGGCACGTTCAACGACACGTACCAGATCGCCAACACCCTGCCGACGATGATCTACGTGCTGGTCGGCGGCGGCGCCCTCAACGCCGTCTTCATCCCGCAACTGGTGCGGGCCATGAAGAACGACGACGACGGCGGCGAGGCCTACGCCAACCGGCTCCTGACCCTGGTCGTCGTCCTGCTGGCCGCCATCACCACCATCTGCGTCCTGGCCGCGCCGGTGTTCATCACGATGATGTCGCCGAAGATCGCCTCCGACCCCCACCAGATGGACGTCGCGGTCGCCTTCGCCCGCTACTGCCTGCCCACCATGTTCTTCATGGGCGTCCACGTGGTCCTCGGTCAGATCCTCAACGCACGTGGCCGCTTCGGCGCGATGATGTGGACCCCGGTCCTCAACAACATCGTCGTCATCGCCACCTTCGGCGCCTTCATCTGGGCCTTCGGCGGTTTCACCACCTCCGGTGTCAGCGCGACCACCGTCACGGCCGACGGGGTCCGTCTGCTCGGCCTCGGTACCCTCCTGGGTCTCACCGTCCAGGCCCTCGCGATGCTCCCCTACCTGCGCGACGCCGGCTTCAGGCCGCGCCTGCGCTTCGACTGGAAGGGCCACGGCCTCGGCAAGGCCGCCCGTCTGGCGAAGTGGACGTTCTTCTTCGTCCTCGCGAACCAGGTCGGCCTCGTCGTCGTGACCCAGCTCGCCACGTGGGCCGGATCCGTCGCCGAGAAGCAGGGCCACCCCGGCACCGGCATCACCGCCTACAACTACGCCCTGCTGCTGTGGCAGATGCCGCAGGCCATCATCACCGTCTCCGTCATGACGGCCGTCCTGCCGCGCATTTCCCGCTCCGCCCATGACGGGGACGCCGCCGCCGTCCGCGACGACATCTCCTACGGACTGCGCACCTCGGCCGTTGCGATCGTGCCCTGCGCCTTCGCGTTCCTCGCCCTCGGCGTCCCCATGGCCACGCTGCTGTACGCCGGTTCCGGCGCCGGCGCCCAGAACATCGGCTACGTCCTGATGGCCTTCGGCCTCGGACTCATCCCGTACTCCGTGCAGTACGTCGTCCTGCGCGGTTTCTACGCGTACGAGGACACCCGGACGCCCTTCTACAACACGGTCATCGTCGCCGCCGTCAACGCAGCGGTCTCCACTGCCGCGTTCTTCGTGCTGCCCGCCCGCTGGGCCGTCGTCGGCATGGCCGCCGCCTACGGTCTCGGCTACACCGTCGGCGTGGGCGTCGCCTGGCGGCGCCTGCGCAACCGGCTGGGCGGCGACCTCGACGGCGCCCACGTCATGCGCACTTACGCCCGCCTCACCGGCGCCTGCGTTCCCGCAGCAGCCGCGGCAGGCGCCGCGGCCTACGCGGTCACGCAGTGGCTCGGCAACGGAGTCACCGGCTCCCTCGCCGCCTTGTGCGCCGGCGGCATCGCCCTGGCCGCCGTGTTCCTCGTGGCGGCCAAGCGGATGCGCATCGAAGAACTGAACGCCATGGTCGGAATGGTCCGCGGCCGCATGGGACGCTGATGCGCACAACCGTCGGACCCCTTCGCGTGTCGTGCATAGCGCCGGACTGTGGGCACAATTGGCATGGCTTCGCGGACTGGCCGACAGCGCGTAACGGATGGGGAGGCAGGAACGACGGTGGCGGAACGTAGCACGGCTGCCGTCGACGTGGCCCACAACGGCGGCAACAAGCCGCCGGTCGCAGATGCGGCACAGGCCACGGCCGACGGGGTGGACACCCAGAACGGACGAGCCGCGGACGGACCCATGCCAGAAAAGGACGGCGAACGCAGGAAAGCGGCCCCTGCTGCCGCGCCCGAACTGCACAGCGGCCACAAGCTCGCCAGGCGTTACCGCCTCGAAGAGTGCGTCACCCGTCTGGACGGATTCAGCAGCTGGCGTGCCATGGACGAGAAACTGCGCCGGGCCGTGGGCGTCCACCTGCTGCCCGCGGACCACCCGCGGGCCCGCTCCGTCCTGGCCGCCGCCCGCTCCTCCGCACTGCTCGGCGACCCCCGGTTCGTCCACGTCCTCGACGCCGTTGAGGAGAACGACCTCGTCTACGTCGTGCACGAGTGGCTGCCCGACGCCACCGAGCTGACCGCACTCCTCGCCGCAGGCCCCCTGGAGCCCCACGAGGCCTACCAGCTCGTCAGCCAGGTCTCCCAGGCCATGGCCGCAGCACACCGCGAAGGCCTGGCACACCTGCGCCTGACGCCCAGCGCCATACTGCGTACCTCCACGGGCCAGTACCGCATCCGCGGGCTCGCCGTGAACGCCGCCCTGCGCGGCATCACCAGCGACACTCCGCAGCGTGCGGACACCGAGGCCATCGGGGCCCTCCTGTACGCCTCCCTGACCCAGCGCTGGCCCTACGAGAACGACGCCTACGGCCTCACCGGCCTGCCCAAGGGCGTCGGCCTGATCGCCCCCGACCAGGTCCGCGCCGGCGTCCACCGGGGCCTTGGCGAGCTCGCCATGCGTGCCCTCGCCAACGACGGAGCCACCGCGTCCCGTCAGGAGCCCCCCTGCACCACTCCGGAGGAACTGGCCAAGGCCGTCGCCGCGATGCCCCGCATCCGGCCGCCGGAACCGGCGTTCACCGCGCCTCCCGAGTACCAGCACACCACCTACCAGCAGGGCAGCTACGGCCGGCCGCCGACGCACCCCGGGGCGCCGGTCAACCACGCCCTTCCCGTCCCGCCGCCGCCCCCGCTGCAGAGCCGCACCGGGCGCGTCCTGAAGTGGGGCGTGGCCGCCCTGCTCATCGCCGCGCTGGGCCTGGGCAGCTGGCAGCTCGCGGACACGCTCCTGGACCGCGTCAAGGGCGACGCCGGCAGCAGCAACAGCGGCTCCAGCCAGTCCCCCAAGCCCGACAACGCCCCCAAGGAGGTCAAGCCGGGCAAGCCGCTGCGCATCAGTAACGCGACCGTCTTCGGTAAGGATCCGATCAAGCCGGAGGACGCGGGCAAGGCCGCCGACGGCAACGCAAACACCGCCTGGGTCACCAAGATGTTCCTGAACTTCCCCAACTTCGGCAACTATGACTCCTACGACGACGGCAGCGGCATCGTGGTGGACCTCGGCAGCGTCCAGGAGCTGGCCGGCCTCGAAGTCGACATGTACGCGGCGGGGCAGAAGGTAGAGGTGCGGGCCGCCTCCCCAGAGGCCAACTCGCCGCGCTCCATCTCCGACTTCCCCCACGAGATCGTCAAGCTGAACACCGTGGGGAAGAACCTGAAGACCACCCTGGAAACCCCGGTGAAGACCCGCTACCTGGTGGTCCACATCACCTCGCTGCCCTCCGACGGAGGCGACAGCTACCGCGGTGGCATCAGCGAGATCAAGGTGCTCGGCACGGCCGAATAGAACGGACCGCAACACATACGAGGGCCTGTTGCGCCAGGCGCGCAGCGGGCCCTCGTATTCGTCCTGCCCGACCCGTACGCTCCCTTGCGGAGGGGAGGTGTGATGCACGACGCAACGACAGGCGGGGACAGCGACCGGGAGCTGCTCGCCCGGCATACCGCCGGGGACCCGGAGGCCTTCGGGGAGCTCGTACGTCGTCACCGCGATCGACTGTGGGCCGTGGCCCTGCGGACTCTCGGCGACCGAGAGGAAGCGGCCGACGCCGTGCAGGACGCCCTCGTCTCCGCCTACCGGGGCGCGCACACCTTCCGCGGTGAGTCGGCCGTCACGACCTGGCTGCACCGCATCACGGTCAACGCCTGCCTCGACCGGGCCCGCAAGGCCGCATCCCGCAGGACGTCGCCATTGGACGACACGGACCGTCTGGAGCGCCTCCTGGAGCCCCACGAGTCCGCCGAGGCCCCTGCGGAGCGCCAGGACCTCCACCGGCAGCTCCTAGCCGCCCTCGACACCCTCCCGGCCGAGCAGCGGGCCGCCCTCGTCCTCGTCGACATGCAGGGATACCCCGTCGCCGAAGCCGCCCGCATCCTCGACGTCCCCGCCGGTACCGTGAAGAGCCGGTGCGCGCGCGGCCGGGCAAAACTGGTCCCGCTGCTCACCCATCTGCGCTCGAATGCCGGGGATAACACCACCACGGAGCGGGGAAGGAACCGGACGCCGGGGGCGCCCGTCCCACCAACGGCAGACCGCAGTCAGCCAGCCCCAGACGCAGACATCGTGAAGGGTGGAGGTGGACGAACGTGACTCCCACAACCGGCACGATCCGGCACCCTGACGTCTCGGAGATCTCCGACCTGACCGAGGGGCTCCTTTCCCCGGTCCGGACCGCCGAAGTACGCCGCCACCTGGGCGACTGCGAACTGTGCGCCGACGTGCACGCTTCCCTGGAAGAGATCCGCTCCCTCCTCGGTACCCTGCCGGGACCGCCCCGGATGCCCGTCGACATCGCCGGACGCATCGACGCGGCTCTCGCCGCCGAGGCGCTCCTCGACTCCACCACGCCCAAAGACGGATCCGCCGCGGCCCCCGGAGCCGGCGCCGAACGCGATGTTTCACGTGAAACATCGCCCGCTGCCCCCGTCGGTCCGGGCAGCCGGCGGCCGGCCGGTCACCCGGCCGGCTCGAACGGCCCCGGCCGGCGTCGCGTCCGCCGCCGGATCGCCGTCCTCGCCGGCCTGGCCGGAGCCGCCGCCTGTGCCCTCGCCCTCTTCTTCGCGGGAAACCCCCTCGACTCCGGCTCGCCTGACACCGCCGCCCGCAAGTCCGGCGTCAGCGCGGCAGCCGAGGCCCCTGCCGTCGGCACCTACACCGCCCAAGGCCTCCAGGACAGTGTTCGCCGGATCCTCGTACCCACGGAGGGTGCCAAGTCCGCCCCGGGGGAGGGGCAGCGGAACAACACATACGGGTTGGAGAACACCGCTCCCTCCCCCGGGCTGGTCCCCGGCGACCGTATGGGAGCTCCTTCCGTCCCGCCCTGCGTCCAGGTCGCCACCGGTCGCTCCGAGGCCCCGCTCGCCGCGGAACGCGGGCAGTACGAGGGCACCGAGGTCTATCTCGTCGTCCTGCCGCACCCCGGTGACCCCGCCCGGGTGGATGCCTACCTCGTCGGTGCGGGTTGTGCGGACACTCCCTCGACCGGCCCCGGAAAGCCGCTGCTGAACCGGACTTACCCGCGGAGCTGACACCTTGACGTCCGCACAAACACGGGCCGGGAATGCATGCGCCGTAGGATCCGTTGGGTGGGGTGAGACTCCACACCGGCCCCCGGGCAAGCAGCAAGCAGTCCACAGAGACGAGGAAAAAACCCGTGAGCGACGTACGAAACGTGATCATCATCGGTTCCGGGCCGGCTGGTTACACCGCCGCCCTGTACACCGCACGCGCTTCGCTCAAGCCGCTGGTCTTCGAAGGCGCCGTCACCGCAGGTGGCGCGCTGATGAACACCACTGAGGTCGAGAACTTCCCCGGCTTCCAGGACGGCATCATGGGCCCGGACCTCATGGACAACATGCGCGGCCAGGCCGAGCGCTTCGGCGCCGAACTCGTGCCCGACGACATCATCTCCGTGGACCTCACCGGTGAGATCAAGACCGTCACCGACACCGCCGGCACCGTGCACCGCGCCAAGGCCGTGATCGTCACCACCGGCTCCCAGCACCGCAAGCTCGGCCTGCCCAACGAGGACGCGCTTTCCGGCCGCGGCGTCTCCTGGTGTGCAACCTGCGACGGATTCTTCTTCAAGGAGCAGGACATCGCCGTCGTCGGCGGCGGCGACACCGCGATCGAGGAAGCTACCTTCCTCTCCCGGTTCGCCAAGTCCGTCACCATCGTCCACCGCCGCGACACGCTGCGCGCCTCCAAGGCCATGCAGGACCGCGCCTTCGCCGACCCGAAGATCAAGTTCGCCTGGGACAGCGAGGTCGCCGAGATCCACGGCGAGCAGAAGCTCTCCGGCCTCACCCTGCGCAACACCAAGACCGGTGAGACCTCCGAGCTCCCCGTGACCGGCCTGTTCATTGCCGTCGGCCACGACCCTCGCACCGAACTGTTCAAGGACCAGCTGGAGCTCGACGAGGAGGGCTACCTCAAGGTGGACGCTCCCTCGACGCGCACCAACCTCACCGGCGTGTTCGGCGCCGGCGACGTCGTGGACCACACCTACCGTCAGGCCATCACCGCCGCGGGCACCGGCTGCTCCGCGGCCCTCGACGCCGAGCGCTTCCTCGCCGCCCTCGCGGACGCCGAGAAGGCCCACGCGACGGTCTGACCCCCCACACCCACCCCACACCCCACACCCCGCAGGAAGAAATAGGAGGCCGCTGTGGCCGGCACCCTCAAGAACGTGACCGACGCCGACTTCGACGCCGAGGTCCTGAAGAGCGACAAGCCCGTCCTGGTGGACTTCTGGGCGGCCTGGTGCGGCCCCTGCCGCCAGATCGCTCCCTCGCTCGAAGCCATCGCGGCCGAGTACGGCGACCAGATCGAGATCGTCAAGCTCAACATCGACGAGAACCCGGCGACGGCCGCCAAGTACGGCGTCATGTCCATCCCGACGCTGAACGTCTACCAGGGTGGCGAGGTCGCCAAGACCATCGTCGGTGCCAAGCCGAAGGCCGCCATCCTGCGCGATCTCGACGGCTTCATCGAGGTCAAGACCGCCTGATCGCGTCGAGGTTTCACGTGAAACGGGGCCGCTCCCACGGGGCGGCCCCGTTTCCGCGTCACAGCGGACGCAGCGCGGGCTCCTTCCGTGCCGCACCCAGCAGCCGGTCCAACGCGAGCTCCACGTCTTCCTTCCACGAGAGCGTCGAGCGCAACTCCAACCGCAGCCGCGGATGCAGCGGATGCGGCCGGACCGTCTTGAAGCCCACGGCCAACAGATGGTCAGCCGGCAGCAGGCACGCCGGGCCGTCCCAGCGCGCATCCCCGAATGCCTCGATCGCCCGGAACCCCCGCCGCAGCAGGTCCTTGGCCACCGTCTGGACCATCACCCGCCCCAGACCCTGTCCCTGATACCCCGGCATGATCCACGCGGTGATCAGCTGTACGGCATCCGGTGACACCGGACTCGTCGGGAAGGCCGTGGCCCGAGGCACGTACGCCGGCGGCGCATACAGCACGAATCCCACCGGGACCTCGTCCACGTAGACCACACGGCCGCACGAACCCCATTCCAGCAGGACGGCGGAGATCCACGCCTCCTTCTCCAGCGCCGGAGTCCCCGCCTTCACGGCAGCCTCGCCGCTGACCGGATCCAACTCCCAGAAGACACAGGACCGGCAACGCGAAGGCAGGTCCTGGAGGTTGTCCAGCGTGAGTGGTACCAACCGACGCCCCATGACCGCATCGTATCCACAGCCCGAATCAGGCGAAACCGCAACAAGGCAAAGGGGCGGGGCGCGCCGGCACCGGCACGACCCGCCCCTCGGCGGCGGGGGGCTCACTCCCCGGACAAACCCTGCTCCAACACCCGGCCCTCGCCCGGCGCCAGCGTTCCCAGAATCCGCTCCAGATCCTCCATCGAGGCGAACTCGACGGTGATCTTTCCCTTCTTCTGCCCCAGATCCACCTTCACCCGCGTCTCGAACCGGTCCGACAGGCGCGTCGCCAGCTCGCTGAGCGCCGGAGCCACCCGGGCGCCCGCTCGCGGACCCTTCGGCTTCACCACGCCCGAGGACTCCGAGCCCATCAGCGACACGATCTCCTCGACGGCACGGACCGACAGCCCCTCGGCCACGATCCGATGCGCCAACCGGTCCTGGACCTCGGACTCCTCCACCGAGAGCAGCGCCCGCGCGTGCCCCGCCGACAACACACCTGCGGCCACTCGACGCTGCACCGACGGCGACAGCTTCAGCAGGCGCAGCGTGTTCGACACCTGAGGGCGCGAACGCCCGATCCGGTCCGCCAGCTGATCGTGCGTGCAGTTGAAGTCTTGGAGCAGCTGGTCGTACGCAGCCGCTTCCTCCAAGGGATTCAGCTGCGCCCGGTGCAGGTTCTCCAGCAGTGCGTCCAGCAGCAGCTTCTCGTCATCCGTCGCCCGGATGATCGCCGGAATGTGCTCCAGCCCGGCCTCCCGGCACGCCCGCCAGCGACGCTCACCCATGATGAGCTCATAGCGGCCCGGAGTAGCCTGCCGGACCACCACCGGCTGGAGCAGACCCACCTCCTGGATGGAGGTCACCAGCTCTGCCAGCGCATCCTCATCGAAGACCTCACGGGGCTGCCGAGGGTTCGGGGTGATCGCATCCATCGGCAGCTCGGCAAAGGTCGCCCCGGCGACCACATTGGTCTCGGGCTCCACCGTTTCCGGCTGATCCGCCGGGGCAACCGCTGCAGAAGCGTCTCTTCCAACCACCGCTGAGGGCGCCCCCAGTGACCCATCGGCCTGGGCCAGTGCAGCCAGCTTCGCCGCCGCGATTCCGCGTTCCGAAGTCAACGCCGGCACCGCCGACGGAGATGTCGACCCCCCGCCGATCACCGGCGGTGTCCTCTCCTGCGGGGCGGCGGGGATCAGCGCGCCGAGCCCCCGCCCCAGACCCCTACGTCGCTCGCTCATTGGATCCCCTCCGCCACACTCTGCGTGCTGTTCATGCCCGCGCCCAGATGGGCGTGCTGGGCGTCGTACGAAATTCCGGCTCCCCGCAGCGCGATCTCGCGCGCCGCTTCCAGGTAGGAGAGGGAACCGCTGGAACCCGGATCGTAGGTGAGCACCGTCTGGCCGTAGCTCGGCGCCTCGGAAATACGCACCGAGCGCGGGATGCTCGTGCGCAGCACCTCCTTGCCGAAGTGGGTGCGCACCTCCTCCGCCACCTGGGAGGCCAGCCGGGTCCTGCCGTCGTACATGGTCAGCAGGATCGTCGACACGTGCAGCGTCGGGTTCAGATGGGCCCGCACCAGGTCGACATTGCGCAGCAGCTGACCCAGCCCCTCCAGTGCGTAGTACTCGCACTGGATCGGGATGAGTACTTCGGCGCCGGCCACCAGTGCGTTCACCGTGAGCAGCCCCAGCGAGGGCGGGCAGTCGATCAGGATGTAGTCGAGCGGCTGCTCGTACGCCTGGATGGCCCGCTGGAGGCGGCTTTCCCTCGCCACCAGGGACACCAGCTCGATCTCGGCGCCCGCCAGGTCGATCGTCGCCGGGGCACAGAAGAGCCCCTCCACGTCGACCACCGGCTGGACGACCTCCAGCAGCGGGCGGCTGTCCACGAGCACGTCGTAGATCGAGGGGACATCCGCGTGATGGTCGATACCGAGCGCCGTGGACGCGTTGCCCTGCGGGTCGAGATCGACCACCAGGACCCGAGCACCGTGTAGGGCCAGTGAGGCTGCCAGATTCACGGTCGTCGTGGTCTTGCCCACGCCGCCCTTCTGGTTGGCGACGACGATGACCCGCGTCTGAGCCGGTCGGGGCAACCCCTCACCGGCGCGCCCCAGCGCCTCCACCGCCAGCTGGGCGGCACGGCCGATGGGCGTGTCGTTGTCTACAAGGGGCGGGGGCGATGTTTCACGTGAAACATCCTCGCCCGTCGATTCAGAGCGGGGACCGGGGACCGGATCGGCCATCGGCCCCGCGAGGTTGGCGTCGGACCGCACGGTGTCACTCTCCTCGACATCAGGCTCGCGATGAACAGAGCCTGCCATGTCACTGGGGTTGCGAACCAGCGGGGCCCGTACTCCTGTGGATGAATCCACCGATGTGGACAACTCCATCCCCCCATCGCCCTTGCGGGGACGGGGGGACGCAGCCGCACGGCCGCGGCTGATGATTCCGTGCAGCAGAGAGCGACGTTTCACGTGAAACACGATGCCCGGACGGAGTCTGTGGGCCTCTACGACACTCCGAAATCCGTACCTATAGGGCCCAACCCGCCCGAAACATTCGCCCGAACATGCCCGGATCCGAAGATCAACGGCGGCGGCGCGTCCGCCCCACTCGGGCAGCCTTAGCCCGCTTGGCCGCGAACCTCACTCCACCGGGGCTTTCTCCGACCTCAACCCGCACCACCGTCGACATGGGATCCACCACACCCTCGCCCACGTGCAGCACCGAGGTCTTGACCACCCCGAGCTTCGCCAGCGCGACCTTCGCCGCCACCAGTTCCTCCTCGGCGGTGTCCCCCTTGAGCGCCAGCATCTCGCCGTAGGGACGCAGCAGGGGCACGCCCCAGCCGGCCAGTCGGTCCAACGGAGCCACCGCGCGCGCGGTCACCACATGCACCGGCTGCACCTTGCCCAGGACCTCCTCGGCCCGGCCGCGCACCACCGTGACGTGGTCCAGGCCCAGCAGCTCCACGACCTCCTGCAAGAAGGTCGTCCGCCGCAGCAGCGGCTCAAGCAGCGTGATCTTCAGATCCCGCCGCACCAGAGCCAGCGGAATTCCCGGCAGGCCCGCGCCCGAACCCACATCGCAGACGGTGACGCCCTCGGGCACCACCTCCGAGAGCACCGCACAGTTCAGCAGGTGCCGCTCCCACAGCCGTGGCACCTCACGCGGACCGATCAGGCCGCGCTTGACCCCCGCGTCCGCCAGCAGCTCCGCATACCGCACAGCTTCCGGGAAAAACTCGCCGAACACCGCGCGCGCCTCTTCAGGCGCCGGGGGAAGCTCCGCTGCCTCCGTCACGGGGACCGTCCTTCCGTACCGCATGGATCGTTGAAAACGCACTGCTCAAAAACTGGCACCGCTCGAAACAGCACTGCCAGGCTGACAAACATCGGCCCCGCCTGCGACACAGACGGGGCCGAACACTCAGGCTTGTGGTCAGGCCGGGAGTACGACGACGAAGCGCTGCGGCTCCTCGCCCTCCGACTCGCTCTTCAGACCGGCAGCCGCCACGGCGTCGTGGACGACCTTGCGCTCGAACGGCGTCATCGGCGCCAGCTTCAGCGGCTCACCGGACGCCTTGACGTCCGCCGCCGCCTGGGCGCCCAGTGCCGCCAGCTCCTCGCGCTTCTTCGCACGGAAACCGGCGATGTCCAGCATCAGCCGGCTGCGGTCCCCGGTCTCGCGGTGCACGGCGAGACGCGTCAGCTCCTGCAGAGCCTCCAGGACCTCACCGTCACGGCCCACGAGCTTCTGGAGGTCACGGCTGGCGGAGTCACTGACGATGGATACCGCGGCCCGGTCGGCCTCGACGTCCATGTCGATGTCCCCATCCAGGTCCGCGATGTCCAGCAGACCCTCAAGGTAGTCGGCCGCGATCTCACCCTCCTGCTCGAGGCGGGTCAGGGTGTCGCCACTCTCAGCGGCGGCGGTGGTGGTGCCTTCCGTCACGGGAGGGACTCCTTCTTACTTCTTGGAAGAGGGCTTGGGGGGCGTCTGACGCTGCGACTTGGTCTGCCGCTTCGGCTGCTGCCGCTTCGGCGCACCGCCGCCGGCCGCATCCGCGTCGGTCGTGGCATCGACGCTCTTGACCACAGAACCGTCGGCCTGCGCCGCCAGGCCCTGCTTCGTCAAAGCCACGATGAACTTGCGCTCGTTGTCGTTGCGGTCGGGCCCCTTGGCCACGATCGCGGCAACGATCTTCTTCTTGCCCCGGCCCTTGACGTCACCGTGCGTGCCGATGTGCTTCAGCAGGCGGGTCAGGTACTGGTCCTGTGCCTTGCTGCCCGGCGTCGGGTTCTGGTTGATCACGTACATCTGCTGACCCATGGTCCAGACGTTCGTGGTCAGCCAGTAGACGAGAACACCCACGGGGAAGTTGATGCCCATGAACGCGAAGATCAGCGGGAAGATGTACATCAGCATCTTCTGCTGCTGCATGAACGGCGTCTTGACCGAGAGGTCGACGTTCTTCTGCATCAGCTGACGCTGGGTGTAGAACTGCGACAGCGACATCAGGACGATCATGACCGCGGTCACGATCCGGACGTCGGTCAGAGAGGCGCCGAGCGAGGCGACCTTCTCCGCGCTGTCCGTGAACTTCGCAGCCAGCGGGGCGCCGAAGATGTGGGCCTGGCGGGCGCTCGCCAACAGCTGGTCGTCGATCACGCCGATGGTCTTGCCGTTGGCGATGGCCGACAGCACGCTGTAGAGCGCGAAGAAGAACGGGGACTGCGCCAGAATCGGAAGGCACGAGGAGAGCGGGTTGGTACCCGTCTCCTTGTACAGCTTCATCATCTCTTCGGACTGACGCTGCTTGTCGTTCTTGTAGCGCTCCTGAATCGCCTTCATCTTCGGCTGGAGCGCCTGCATGCCCCGCGTCGCCTTGATCTGCTTCACGAAGAGCGGGATCAGACAGATACGGATCAAGATCACCAGGGACACGATGGACAGGCCCCAGGCCCAGCCGCTGTCCGGGCCGAAGATCGCGCCGTACAGCGAGTGGAACTGGACGATGACCCACGAGACGGGCGTGGTGATAAAGCTGAACAGATTGGCAATCGTGTCCACTAATCAGGCTCCTTGAGCATTGCGAGATCTACGCAACGCACTGCGCAGCTGCTCGTGCCAACGCGGGCGTTTACGGGGTGGGACGTGGTCCACACCTCCTGGGGACCACGGATTGCACCGCAAGATCCGCCAGGCGGTAAGAACAGTCCCCTTCACCGCACCATGCCGGTCGATGGCCGTGTACCCGTAGCGCGAGCACGAGGGGTAGTAACGGCACACCGGCCCGAGCAGCGGACTGATCGTCCACTGGTACAGCTTGATCAAAGCGAGCAGCGGGTACTTCATCGAGCCGCGCCTCCCAGGAGCCGCAGCAATGCGGCATCCAGGTCCCGGGCCAATTCCTCGTGGCCGGCATCACCCGCTCCGGGCAATGCACGCACCACCACCAGGCTACCGGCGGGCAGCCGAGACAGCCGCTCACGCACAAGATGGCGCAAACGGCGCTTCACCCGGTTACGGACGACCGCGCCACCCACGGCCTTGCTGACGACGAAACCCGCACGCGTCGAGGGATCGATCTCCCCCGGCTCGTGCGGGTCCGTTGCACCGCTTGTACGTAGGTGGACGACGAGGAGCGGGCGACCAGCCCGACGACCCCGTCGTACCGCGCTCGCGAAGTCCTCGCGCCGCCTCAGCCGATTTTCGGGAGACAGCACGACGTCACGACCTTCGCGCTGTTACGCGGAGAGGGCGGCGCGGCCCTTGCTGCGGCGGTTCGCCAGGATCGCGCGACCGGCACGGGTACGCATCCGCAGGCGGAAGCCGTGGGTCTTGGCACGACGGCGGTTGTTCGGCTGGAAGGTGCGCTTGCTCACTCGGGGGCTCCAGAGAATGAATCGTTGTGGCGGGACATCGCCTGGCTGTCACCGTGCGCCCACGAGGAAACTCGCGTGTTCGCCCGAGTGGCACCGCTAAACGATCACAAAAGGTGATCTTCGCCCATCGGTAGGCAGGCGGCAGCAGCCATCGACAACTCGACCTCGTTACGGTACGCGCGGCTACGCCATCCGGTCAAACCGAGGCGACGTGCCCCCACACTGTGCACAGGCTGTGGACAACGACTTGAACCGTACCCGTCGGCCTGACTACCGTTGCCTGATCCCGGATTTTTTGTCCCGACCGTCCCAAAGAACCACACATTCGTGGGACCCCTGTGAGAGAGCGTGCTCTGTGGCTGACGTACCTGCCGATCTTGCCGCAGTGTGGCCAAGGGTGCTCGAAAAGCTCCTCGGGGAGGGACAGCAGGCGATCGAGCCCAAGGACAAGCAGTGGGTGGAGCGCTGCCAGCCGCTGGCCCTCGTCGCCGACACCGCGCTGCTCGCCGTTCCGAACGAGTACGGCAAGCGCGTCCTGGAAGGCCGACTCGCCCCGTTGATCAGCGATGCGCTGAGCCGGGAGTGCGGCCGCCCCATCCGCATCGCCATCACCGTGGACGACTCCGCGGGCGAGCCGGCGCCCCTGGCCGCGCCCGCCCAGCAGCGCGCGGACTCCTACGAGCCCTACGGCGGCCAGCGCGGTCACACCGGGCCCGGCGGCCCCGGCGACGACCAGCTGCCCACCGCCCGCCCCGCCTACCCGGACTACCAGCAGTCGCGCCCCGAGCCCGGCTCCTGGCCCCGTGGCGGCCAGCAGGACGACTACGGCTGGCAGCAGCCCCGCCTCGGCGGCTTCCCGGAGCGCGACCCGTACGCCTCCCCGCAGCCGGGTTACCTCCAGCAGTCCGAGTCCGGTGGCTATGACCAGGGCTCCTACGAACAGCAGTCGTACGAGCAGTCCCCCTACGAGTCCCACTCGCCGCAGCAGTCCCATCAGTACGAGCAGCCGACCCCGCGCCAGGCGCCCGGCCGTCCCGCTCCGCCCCCGGCCCCGTCCGGCGGTTCCACTTCGGGTCCGCTGGAGCCGACCGCCCGGCTGAACCCCAAGTACCTCTTCGACACCTTCGTCATCGGCGCCTCCAACCGCTTCGCGCACGCCGCCGCGGTAGCGGTCGCCGAGGCACCCGCCAAGGCCTACAACCCCCTCTTCATCTACGGGGAGTCGGGGCTGGGCAAGACCCATCTGCTGCACGCCATCGGGCACTACGCGCGGAGCCTCTACCCGGGCACCCGGGTCCGGTACGTGAGCTCCGAGGAGTTCACCAACGAGTTCATCAACTCGATCCGCGACGGCAAGGGCGACGCGTTCCGCAAGCGGTACCGCGAGATGGACATCCTGCTCGTCGATGACATCCAGTTCCTCGCGAGCAAAGAGTCGACGCAGGAGGAGTTCTTCCACACCTTCAATACGCTCCACAACGCCAACAAGCAGATCGTGCTGTCCTCGGACCGGCCGCCCAAACAGCTCGTCACCCTCGAAGACCGGCTCCGCAACCGCTTCGAGTGGGGCCTGATCACCGACGTGCAGCCGCCCGAGCTGGAAACGCGCATCGCGATCCTGCGCAAGAAGGCCGTCCAGGAGCAGCTCAACGCACCGCCGGAGGTACTGGAGTTCATCGCATCCCGCATCTCGCGCAACATCCGCGAGCTGGAGGGGGCGCTGATCCGCGTCACGGCCTTCGCGAGCCTGAACCGGCAGCCGGTCGACCTCGGCCTGACCGAGGACGTCCTCAAGAACCTGATCCCCGGCGGGGAGGACTCCGCGCCCGAGATCACCGCCTCGGACATCATGGCGGCCACCGCCGACTACTTCGGCCTGACCGTGGACGACCTGTGCGGCTCCTCGCGCAGCCGCGTCCTGGTCACCGCCCGGCAGATCGCCATGTACCTGTGCCGGGAACTCACGGACCTGTCCCTGCCCAAGATCGGGGCGCAGTTCGGCGGCCGTGACCACACCACCGTGATGCACGCGGACCGCAAGATCCGCGCTTTGATGGCAGAGCGGCGCTCCATCTACAACCAGGTCACCGAGCTCACCAACCGCATCAAGAACGCCTGATCCGGCTCGCGCTGCACAACGCTGTGGTGTGCCGTGCAGCGGGTCGTGTGGCGGGTCGTGTGGTGCCGCGCTGCGCTGCACCGTGCCGTGTTGTACAGGTTCCGAAGCGGCCGTGTGCGGGTCGTCAGGGCTTCTTCAAACGCATTCAGAGGGCGCTCCCGGGGTACTTCGGGGGCGCCCTTTGTTGTTCGCGCGCCCCTGACCTGTTCGAATACGCCCCCTGCCGAGCAACTTATCCACAGATTGCCGGACTTTCTTCCGTCCACAGGCTGGGGACGGCTTCCGTTGCCCACAATCTGTCCACAGGGCTGCGTGGTGAGGGACCATCAGCCCAGGTCACATCCCTGTGGAATTGTGCGCAACCGTCATCCACAGCCTGTGGACAGAGCATTCGTCCACAGGCCTGTCCACGCCTCCGTCCACCGTCGACCCACAGGTTGCCGCATCCTGTGCACAGGATCAGATGAGTTACCCACACCGCTGTCCACTGTTCGGCAACATTCCACCTCCTCTCACCACCCGGAGTGAAAGGCGTCACACCGAAGTAGACGTTTGACCTGTGGAGTACCGGGGGAAAGCTGGGGACACACCTGTGGAGTAGTCGGGGTCACCTGGGGATGGCCTGTGCAGAACTTTTCGTTCTCCACAGAGACAGCGGGTTGTCCACCGGTGTCACCCACAGGGTCGGTGGATAAAAAACGCGGGTTGACCTGCGAGAACGGGGTTATCCACCGTTTCCACAGGCCCTACTACTACCCCCATAGAGAGTTAGGCCGGTTTCGGTTTTCAAGCAGGTCCTGTGCACAACTCGGTGGAGACGCCTCCCCGACACCTCGCTCCCGACTTGACCGCCGACAGCAGCGGCTGTCAGCGCCGTACGTCAGACTGGTCCCCGGCAACGAGGCTCCGAGCCATCGAGGGCATCGAGGCATCGAGGGCATCGAGCCGACGACGAAGGCCGGCAGACGAGCGAGCAACAGCAGGAGGCGGTTCCGGTGAAGATCCGGGTGGAGCGCGACGTACTCGCGGAGGCGGTGGCTTGGGCTGCCCGTAGCCTCCCGGCCCGGCCGCCGGTGCCCGTTCTCGCGGGCCTGCTGCTGAAGGCCGAGGACGGAACCCTGTCCCTCTCCGGCTTCGACTACGAGGTCTCGGCCCGCGTCTCCGTCGAGGCGGACGTCGAGGAGGACGGCACCGTCCTCGTCTCCGGCCGGCTGCTCGCCGACATCTGCCGCGCCCTCCCCAACCGCCCGGTGGAGATTTCCACAGACGGTGTACGGGCGACCGTGGTCTGCGGCTCCTCGCGCTTCACGCTCCACACCCTGCCCGTGGAGGAGTACCCGGCGCTGCCGCAGATGCCTACCGCGACCGGCACCGTCCCCGGCGAGGTCTTCGCCTCCGCCGCGGCCCAGGTCGCCATTGCCGCCGGCCGCGACGACACGCTGCCCGTGCTGACCGGTGTCCGCATCGAGATCGAGGGCGACCGCGTCACCCTGGCCTCCACCGACCGCTACCGCTTCGCGGTCCGCGAGTTCCTGTGGAAGCCGGAGAACCCGGACGCCTCCGCCGTGGCCCTGGTGCCCGCCAAGACCTTGCTGGACACCGCCAAGTCCCTGACCAGCGGTGACACCGTCACCCTGGCGCTGTCGGGCTCCGGCGCGGGCGAGGGCCTCATCGGCTTCGAGGGCGCCGGCCGCCGCACCACCACCCGCCTCCTTGAGGGCGACCTGCCGAAGTACCGCACGCTGTTCCCGACGGAGTTCAACTCCATCGCCGTGATCGAGACCGCCCCGTTCGTCGAGGCCGTCAAGCGCGTGGCCCTGGTCGCCGAACGCAACACCCCGGTCCGCCTCAGCTTCGAGCAGGGCGTGCTGATCCTGGAGGCCGGCTCCTCCGACGATGCACAGGCTGTGGAACGCGTGGACGCCGTCCTGGAGGGCGACGACATCTCGATCGCCTTCAATCCGACCTTCCTGCTGGACGGCCTGAGCGCGATCGACTCCCCGGCCGCGCAGCTGAGCTTCACCACGTCCACCAAGCCGGCGCTGCTCAGCGGCCGCCCGGCGGTGGACGCCGAGGCCGACGAGGCGTACAAGTACCTGATCATGCCGGTGCGCCTGTCCGGCTGACGTCGACGCGGTCGGGCCCGGTCTCGCAGGCTGCGGGGCCGGGCCCGACCGCGTTCGCCCCCGCACGCGCAAGGCCCCGGTCCCCCACACCCGGGCTGCCGCAGCACTTCGCGGCGGCCCCCTGCGGCCCGTGGGCAGGACTCGTACAGCCCCGGTATGGCCGTCCCGGGAGCGCCCGTGGCGCCGGGCGGCACGGCCCGGCGTAGGCTCGGATCCGGGATGCCCCGGTGAGTCCGGGGGATCCGGCACAGACGGCCACAACGCTTAAGGAACCACCTGATGGAGCTTGGTCTCGTCGGTCTCGGCAAGATGGGCGGCAACATGCGCGAGCGCATCCGCCGCGCAGGCCACACCGTCATCGGATACGACCGCAACCCGGACCTCGCCGATGTCCACAGCCTCTCGGAACTTGTGGACAGCCTGCAGGCCCCCCGCGTCGTGTGGGTGATGGTCCCGGCGGGCGCGGCGACCCAGTCCACCGTCGACGAGCTCGGCGAGCTGCTCTCGCCCGGCGACGTCGTCGTGGACGGCGGCAACTCGCGCTGGACCGACGACGAGAAGCACGCCGCGGAGCTGGCGGCCAAGGGCATCGGCTTCGTCGACTGCGGTGTCTCCGGCGGTGTCTGGGGCCTGGAGAACGGCTACGCGCTGATGTACGGCGGCGACAAGGAGCACGTCGCCGCGGTCCAGCCGGTCTTCGACGCCCTCAAGCCGGAAGGCGAGCTCGGCGCCGTGCACGCCGGCAAGGTGGGCGCGGGCCACTTCGCGAAGATGGTCCACAACGGCATCGAGTACGCCATGATGCAGGCCTATGCCGAGGGCTGGGAGCTGCTGGAGAAGGTGGACTCGGTCACCGACGTCCGCGAGGTCTTCCGGTCCTGGCAGGAGGGCACGGTCATCCGGTCGTGGCTCCTGGACCTCGCCGTGAACGCACTGGACGAGGACGAGCACCTGGAGCAGCTGCGCGGCTACGCGCAGGACTCGGGCGAGGGCCGCTGGACGGTGGAAGCGGCGATCGACAACGCCGTGCCGCTGCCCGCGATCACCGCCTCGCTGTTCGCGCGGTTCGCCTCCCGTCAGGACGACTCGCCGCAGATGAAGATGATCGCCGCCCTGCGGAACCAGTTCGGCGGCCACGCGGTCGAGAAGAAGTAGCTCCACCACAGCACCACAGCAGCACAGAGCAGAGCAGCAGCAAGCCGGGGGAGGTCGGCGCCGTATGCATGTTTCGCATCTCTCATTGGCCGACTTCCGCTCGTACGCCCGGGCCGAGGTTCCCCTCGACCCGGGCGTCACGGCTTTCGTGGGTCCCAACGGCCAGGGCAAGACGAACCTGGTCGAGGCGATCGGCTATCTGGCGACGCTCGGCAGCCACCGGGTGTCCTCGGACGCGCCGCTCGTACGGATGGGCGCGGACCGGGCGATCATCCGCGCGGCCGTCACCCACGGCGAGCGGCAGCAGCTGGTGGAGCTGGAGCTGAATCCGGGGCGGGCCAACCGGGCCCGGATCAACCGGTCCTCGCAGGTCAGGCCCCGGGACGTGCTGGGGATCGTACGTACGGTGCTGTTCGCGCCGGAGGATCTGGCCTTGGTGAAGGGCGATCCCGGAGAGCGGCGGCGGTTCCTCGACGAGATCGTCACGGCGCGCTCACCGCGGATGGCGGGGGTCCGCTCGGACTACGAGCGCGTGCTCAAGCAGCGCAACACGCTGCTGAAGTCGGCGGCGATGGCCCGCCGGCACGGCGGCCGGTCCATGGACCTCTCCACCCTCGACGTCTGGGACCAGCACCTGGCGCGCGCGGGGGCGGAACTGCTGGCCCAGCGCCTCGACCTGATCGCGACCGTCCTGCCGCTGGCGGACAAGGCGTACGAACAGCTCGCGCCGGGCGGCGGCCCGCTGGGGCTCGCGTACAGGTCCTCGGCCGGCGAGGCGGTGGACAGCGGCACGACGCGGACGCGCGAGGCGCTGTACGAGGTGCTGTTGGCGGCCCTGGCCGACGTGCGCAAGCAGGAGATCGAGCGGGGCGTGACCCTGGTGGGTCCGCACCGGGACGACCTGCTGCTGCGGCTGGGAGACCTGCCGGCGAAGGGGTACGCGAGCCACGGGGAGTCCTGGTCGTACGCGCTGGCGCTGCGGCTGGCCTCGTACGAGCTGCTGCGCTCGGAGGGCGCCGAACCGGTGCTGATCCTGGACGACGTGTTCGCCGAGCTGGACGCGCGGCGTCGGGAGCGGCTCGCGGAGCTGGTGGCCCCGGGCGAGCAGGTGTTGGTGACGGCGGCAGTGGACGACGACGTTCCGGGCGTGTTGGCGGGGACGCGGTTCGGGGTGTCCGGTGGTGAGGTGACCCGGCTGTGAGCAGCGAGGAGCAGGAACCGCGCAAGGTGCCGGAGCAGTCGGGTGTGGATCTCGCGCGGCAGGCGCTGGCGGCGGCCCGGGAGCAGGCGAGGGCCCGGGGCAACGCGGTCGGCGGGAAGAAGGGGCGCCAGCAGCCGGGGCTGCGTTCGGGTGCGCGTGCCGACGGCCGGGACCCGATGCCCTTGATGGCGGCGCTGGACCGGCTGCGGACGGAACACGGCTGGGAGATGCCGATGGCGGTCGCGGGCGTGATGGAGCGCTGGCCGGAGATCGTCGGACCGGAGATCGCGGCGCACTGTGAACCGGATCGGTACGAGGACCGTGAACTGGTCGTGCGGTGTGATTCCTCGGCATGGGCGGCGCAGTTGAAGCTGCTGGCACCACAGCTGGTGGCGCGGTTGAACGCGGACCTGGGGCAGGGCACGGTCCGGTTGATCAAGGTCCAGGGTCCGGGTGGGCGCCCGAAGCGGTACGGGCCGTGGCGCGCGCCGGGCAGTACGGGCCCGGGAGACACCTACGGATAACCGCGGAGCGGCGGCCGTGCGCACGGCGCCGGTCTGCCCCGACGCCTGCTGCGGCCGGCCTTCTGCGGACGCCCGGGCGGCCCCGTGCGCCGGTCGGCATACCGGTCGGTGTGCTGTTTTCGCGAGCCGGCGCGGCCGTTGCTCCGGGTGGCGTCCCTCACGGTAGTGGGAGGTTGACAGGCCGAAGCGCTGGATGCCCGTGTGAGCCTCTTTGAGCCCCTTCCCGGATATGGGGAGTCGGAGAGTAGAGGTTCAGGGCGGCACATGCGGACTCAGGTACCGGCAAACCCCCATTCATGTCGGTGGTACCGGTAGACTGAAGCCAATCCCGCCCGTTCGCGGGATCACGCAGACAACGCAGATCGACGCGGCCGCTCCTCCGGCGCACTCGCTGGTCCGGAGTACGGGCTGCGCTGTGCCAGAGAGGGCGCTTCGTGGCCGATTCCGGCGACTCCAACGAGAAGAATTACGACGCCAGCGCGATTCAGGTGCTTGAGGGCCTGGACGCGGTCCGCAAGCGGCCAGGCATGTACATCGGCTCGACCGGCGAGCGCGGCCTGCACCACCTGGTCCAGGAAGTCGTCGACAACTCCGTCGACGAGGCGATGGCCGGTCACGCGGACACGATCGACGTCACGATCCTCGCCGACGGCGGCGTCCGGGTCGTCGACAACGGTCGCGGCATCCCGGTCGGCATCGTGCCTTCCGAGGGCAAGCCGGCCGTCGAGGTCGTGCTGACCGTCCTGCACGCGGGCGGCAAGTTCGGCGGTGGCGGCTACGCCGTCTCCGGCGGTCTGCACGGTGTGGGTGTGTCCGTCGTGAACGCCCTGTCGACCAAGGTCGCGGTCGAGGTCAAGACGGACGGGTACCGCTGGACCCAGGACTACAAGCTGGGCGTGCCGACGGCCCCGCTGGCCAAGAACGAGGAGACCGACGAGCACGGCACTTCGGTGACGTTCTGGGCCGACGGGGACATCTTCGAGACGACCGAGTACTCCTTCGAGACGCTGTCGCGGCGCTTCCAGGAGATGGCCTTCCTCAACAAGGGTCTGACCCTGACGCTGACCGACGAGCGCGAGTCGGCGAAGGCCACGGCGGACGCCGACAACCCCGACGCGGACGCGCAGGAGCCCAAGGCGCGCACGGTCAAGTACCACTACGAGGGCGGCATCGTCGACTTCGTGAAGTACCTGAACTCGCGCAAGGGCGAGCTGATCCACCCGACCGTCATCGACGTCGAGGCCGAGGACAAGGAGCGCATGCTCTCGGTCGAGATCGCGATGCAGTGGAACTCCCAGTACACCGAGGGCGTGTACTCCTTCGCGAACACGATCCACACGCACGAGGGCGGTACCCACGAGGAGGGCTTCCGCGCGGCGCTGACGGGTCTGGTGAACCGTTACGCGCGCGACAAGAAGCTGCTCCGCGAGAAGGACGACAACCTCGCCGGCGAGGACATCCGCGAGGGCCTGACGGCGATCATCTCGGTGAAGCTGGGCGAGCCGCAGTTCGAGGGCCAGACGAAGACCAAGCTGGGCAACACCGAGGCGAAGACCTTTGTGCAGAAGGTCGTCCACGAGCACCTCAACGACTGGTTCGACCGGAACCCGGTCGAGGCGGCGGACATCATCCGCAAGTCGATCCAGGCGGCCACGGCGCGCGTCGCGGCCCGCAAGGCGCGTGACCTCACCCGCCGCAAGGGTCTGCTGGAGAGCGCCTCGCTGCCGGGCAAGCTGTCCGACTGCCAGTCGAACGACCCGACGCAGTGCGAGATCTTCATCGTCGAGGGCGACTCGGCCGGCGGTTCCGCCAAGTCCGGCCGCAACCCGATGTACCAGGCCATCCTGCCGATCCGCGGCAAGATCCTGAACGTCGAGAAGGCCCGGATCGACAAGATCCTCCAGAACACCGAGGTCCAGGCGCTCATCAGCGCCTTCGGTACCGGTGTGCACGAGGATTTCGACATCGAGAAGCTCCGCTATCACAAGATCATCCTGATGGCGGACGCCGACGTCGACGGCCAGCACATCAACACCCTGCTGCTGACCTTCCTGTTCCGCTTCATGCGTCCGCTGGTCGAGGCGGGCCACGTGTACCTGTCGCGCCCGCCGCTGTACAAGATCAAGTGGGGCCGGGACGACTTCGAGTACGCGTACTCGGACCGCGAGCGCGATGCGCTGGTGGAACTCGGCAAGCAGAACGGCAAGCGGATCAAGGAAGACTCGATCCAGCGCTTCAAGGGTCTGGGCGAGATGAACGCCGAGGAACTGCGCGTCACCACGATGGACGTGGACCACCGCGTGCTCGGCCAGGTCACGCTGGACGACGCGGCGCAGGCCGACGACCTGTTCTCGGTGCTGATGGGTGAGGACGTCGAAGCCCGGCGCTCCTTCATCCAGCGCAACGCCAAGGACGTTCGCTTCCTCGACATCTGAGTCGGCTCTCATGGCCGCCCGAAAGGACTTCTGACCAGCAATGGCCGACGAAACCACCCCCACCGCAGAGAACCCCGCGGAGGAGCAGCCCGTGCTGCGCATCGAGCCCGTCGGGCTCGAGACGGAGATGCAGCGCTCCTACCTCGACTACGCGATGTCCGTCATCGTCTCGCGCGCCCTGCCGGACGTGCGCGACGGCCTCAAGCCGGTGCACCGCCGCGTGCTGTACGCCATGTACGACGGCGGCTACCGGCCCGAGAAGGGCTTCTACAAGTGCGCCCGCGTCGTCGGCGACGTCATGGGCACGTACCACCCGCACGGTGACAGCTCGATCTACGACGCCCTGGTCCGCCTGGCCCAGCCGTGGTCGATGCGGATGCCGCTGGTGGACTCGAACGGCAACTTCGGCTCCCCGGGCAACGACCCGGCGGCCGCGATGCGCTACACCGAGTGCAAGCTGATGCCGCTGGCCATGGAGATGCTCCGGGACATCGACGAGGAGACCGTCGACTTCCAGGACAACTACGACGGCCGCAACCAGGAGCCGACGGTCCTGCCGGCGCGCTTCCCGAACCTGCTGGTCAACGGCAGCGCCGGTATCGCGGTCGGCATGGCCACCAACATTCCGCCGCACAACCTGCGCGAGGTCGCGGCAGGTGCGCAGTGGGCACTGGAGCACCCGGAGGCCTCGCACGAGGAGCTGCAGGACGCGCTCATCGAGCGGATCAAGGGCCCGGACTTCCCGACCGGTGCGCTGGTCGTGGGCCGCAAGGGCATCGAGGAGGCGTACCGGACCGGTCGCGGCTCCATCACGATGCGCGCGGTGGTGGAGGTCGAGGAGATCCAGAACCGCCAGTGCCTGGTGGTCACGGAGCTTCCGTACCAGACCAACCCGGACAACCTGGCGCAGAAGATCGCCGACCTGGTGAAGGACGGCAAGATCGGCGGCATCGCCGACGTCCGTGACGAGACCTCGTCGCGGACCGGCCAGCGCCTGGTGATCGTGCTCAAGCGCGACGCCGTCGCCAAGGTCGTGCTGAACAACCTGTACAAGCACACCGACCTCCAGACGAACTTCGGCGCGAACATGCTGGCGCTCGTGGACGGTGTGCCGCGCACCCTGTCGATCGACGCCTTCATCCGCCACTGGGTGCAGCACCAGATCGAGGTCATCGTCCGGCGGACGAAGTTCCGCCTGCGCAAGGCGGAGGAGCGGGCGCACATCCTGCGCGGCCTGCTCAAGGCGCTGGACGCGATCGACGAGGTCATCGCGCTGATCCGGCGCAGCAACACGGTCGAGATCGCACGCGAGGGCCTGATGGGCCTGCTGGAGATCGACGAGATCCAGGCCAACGCGATCCTCGAAATGCAGCTGCGCCGTCTGGCGGCCCTGGAGCGGCAGAAGATCGTCGCCGAGCACGACGAGCTCCAGGCGAAGATCAACGAGTACAACGCGATCCTGGCCTCGCCGGAGAAGCAGCGCTCGATCGTCAGCGAGGAGCTGGCGGCGATCGTCGAGAAGTACGGCGACGACCGGCGCTCCAAGCTGGTGCCCTTCGACGGCGACATGTCCATCGAGGACCTGATCGCCGAAGAGGACATCGTCGTCACCATCACGCACGGTGGCTACGTCAAGCGCACCAAGACCGAGGACTACCGCTCGCAGAAGCGCGGCGGCAAGGGCGTGCGCGGCACGAAGTTGAAGCAGGACGACCTGGTCGACCACTTCTTCGTCTCCACCACGCACCACTGGCTGCTTTTCTTCACGAACAAGGGCCGGGTCTACCGGTCCAAGGCGTATGAGCTGCCGGACGCCGGCCGCGACGCCCGCGGGCAGCACGTGGCGAACCTGCTGGCCTTCCAGCCGGACGAGAAGATCGCCCAGATCCTCGCGATCCGCGACTACGAGGCCGCCCCGTACCTGATCCTGGCCACCAAGGGCGGCCTGGTGAAGAAGACGGCGCTCAAGGACTACGACTCGCCCCGTTCGGGTGGTGTCATCGCGATCAACCTCCGGGAGACGGGCGCCGACGGCGCCGACGGCACTGCCGACGAGCTGATCGGTGCGGAGCTGGTGTCCGCCGAGGACGACCTGCTGCTGATCAGCAAGAAGGCGCAGTCGATCCGCTTCACGGCGACCGACGAAGCGCTGCGCCCGATGGGCCGTGCGACGTCCGGTGTGAAGGGCATGAGTTTCCGCGAGGGTGACGAACTGCTCTCCATGAGCGTGGTCCGGCCCGGTACGTTCGTCTTCACCGCGACCGACGGCGGTTACGCCAAGCGGACGCCCGTGGACGAGTACCGCGTCCAGGGTCGTGGTGGTCTGGGCATCAAGGCCGCGAAGATCGTGGAGGACCGCGGGTCGCTCGTCGGGGCGCTGGTGGTGGACGAATCGGACGAGATTCTCGCCATCACGCTCAGCGGTGGTGTGATTCGCACGCGCGTCAATGAAGTCAGGGAGACCGGCCGTGACACCATGGGCGTCCAGCTGATCAACCTGGGCAAGCGCGATGCCGTGGTGGGTATCGCTCGTAACGCCGAGGCCGGTCAGGATGCTGACGAGGTCGAGGAGACCGAGGCAGCCGAAGGACAGGCCGCCGAGGCCGCCGAGGGCACGCAGCCCTCGGCTGGGGAGCACGAGGAGTAAGTCGTGAGTGGAGCCACGGGCGCCGGACCGGCCAAGACTGGAGAGAACGGTGCCCGTGGCCCCGCTGCGGACTCCCCGGACGGGGACGCCGCCGCCGAGGGTAGGGGGAGAACCGTGACGGACACCCGCAAGCAGCAGCCGGAGAAGGCTGCTGCTGCCGCGCCCGCAGATCCGCAGCCGTACCACCCGCCGCAGGCCTACGCGGCGCCCTCGGGGCCGGGCGTGCCGCGGGGCGCCGGTGCGCAGCGCAAGCCGCGTACGGGTGCCCGTACGACGCCCAGGACGCGCAAGGCGCGGCTGCGGGTGGCGAAGGCCGACCCGTGGTCGGTGATGAAGGTCAGCTTCCTGCTGTCGATCGCGCTGGGCCTGTGCACGATCGTGGCGGCGGCGGTGTTGTGGATGGTCATGGACGCCATGGGCGTCTTCTCGACCGTGGGCGGCACGATCAGCGAGGCGACCGGCTCGAACGAGAGCAACGGTTTCGACCTCCAGTCGTTCCTGTCGCTGCCGCGGGTCCTGGTCTTCACGTCGGTGATCGCGGTGATCGACGTGGTGCTCATGACGGCCCTGGCGACGCTGGGATCGTTCATCTACAACCTGTCGGCGGGCTTCGTCGGCGGTGTGGAGCTCACCCTCGCCGAGGACGAATGACCGTCGAATGACCTGCGGGGACGCCCCCGGGGAACGGATTTTGGCGTGACCGTGTCTGTGCGCTAATCTTCAGGAGTCAGCGCGCAGCGCGGATGGGGCTATAGCTCAGTTGGTTAGAGCGCATCCCTGATAAGGATGAGGCCACAGGTTCAAATCCTGTTAGCCCCACAGTGTCGAAGACCCCCAGGCCAAAGGCCTGGGGGTCTTCTTCGTAGGGCCAGTTGAGGCCTTCCCAGGTCACCGAACGGTATCGGTCCGTGTGTATTGTTGGCCGTCAGAAGTCCCCAACGTCAATGAAAGACGAGGTCGCGCGGTGAAGAAGCTGCTCCTGGTCGCACTGGCCGCCATCGGCGGGCTCCTCGTGTACCGCCAGATCCAGGCGGACCGCGCCGAGCAGGACCTGTGGACGGAGGCAACCGACTCCGTGCCTTCTGGTTCCGGTGTGTGAGACCCAAGGTTGATCTCATGAAGCCCCGGCTGCCGCTGCGGCCGGGGCTTTGTGCTGTTCTGTGACAAGAAGTTACGTTATGCAAAGATTTGGCTTGCGCTAGCAAAATCGGGGTGGCGTGATGGGGCGGGTACGAACGACGGTGCTGGTGGGGGCGGCGGCCCTGGGCCTGGCGGCGGGTCTCCCGGGGGCGGTGCCGGCCGCCGCAGCGACCCCGCAGCCGGTGCCGACGTACCGGGGCGCCGAGGGTGCCCGGAAGATCGAGGGCACGTCCAGCAGCGCCGACGCCCCCCTCCTGGCCGCCGGAACGGTCTACGCGGACGCGATGGGCCCGGGCGAGCGCGTCTACCGGCTGAACCTCGACGACGCCTCCAGCGCGTACTTCTCCGCGGTGATCCAGCCCCCGCACGGCGCCAAGGTCGGCTACGGCGACGGGCTGGAGGTCGAGATCATGACCAAGGAGGGCCGGCGATGCCCGAACAACCCCGGCCGGGCCGGCTTCGGGTACGACCCCGTCCCGCTCGGCGCGGTCGCCGTCCGGCGGCTGGAGGAGGACGCCGAATGCCAGGGCGCCGGAGTCTACTTCGCGAAGGTCACCCGCAGCGCCGCGAAGGGCTCCGACCAGGGCCCGTGGCCCTTGGAGCTACGGCTCCAGCGTGAGCCAGGCCTCGCCACGGGCAGCGCCCCGACCGCCGCCCCCAGTGTCTGGCCCTCGGCCTCGCCCACCCTGCCCGGCACCGAGCCGGTGGCCCGCACTGGCGGCACCGGCTTCAACGACGCCCGGGCCCTGGACAGCGGGGTCTGGCGCGACGACCTGAGGCCCGGGCAGACCCGCTTCTACCGGGTCCCGCTGGACTGGGGGCAGCAGTTGGGGCTCAGCGCCGAGATCGCGGGCGCCCGGATGACCAAGCAGTACGGGTCGGCCTCCAACGGGCTGACCGTCTCGCTGTACAGCCCGTACCGGAGTCTGGTCGTGGACGGGGACGCCTCCTACGACGGCAAGCAGGCGGGCGTCACACTGCCGAAGACGGCGCCGGTGGCGTACGAGAACCGCTTCTCGAACACCGACGAGGTACGGGGGGCACGGCTGGCCGGCTGGTACTACCTCGCCGTGACCCTGGGCGGAAAGGTCGCCGAGTTCACCGAGGACGCGACCCCCGTGCCGCTGACCCTGCGAGTGGACGTCATCGGCACCCCGGCGAAGGCCCCTGCGTACAAGGAGAGTCTGACCGCCGCCGGGTTCGGGGTCGGCGTCGATGACCGGGCCGCCGCCAAGGACGGGCTCACCGCCCCCGAGGCCGCGGACGCGGCCGGCAACCGCTCGGTGATGCGGGTGGTGGCCGGTGCCGGCTTCGGTACCGGGGCCGTGCTGTTGCTCCTGCTCGGGGGCTGGATCCTGCTGGCCCGGCGCGGGCGGAGCGCGTAGCCCCGGGCAGAGGGGCGCCGGGCAGAGGGGCGCGCGGGCTGCCTCAGATCTGGGTCAGCGCCCAAGCGCCCACCGCGAAGCACAGCAGCGCGGCGACCAGGATCCCGGCGGTGACCTTCGGCGGCGGCGGGGCGATTCCGCCCGCCCGCGAGGGCTGCAGGGGCGCGGCCGGGGCCCCGTACGGGGTGGTCGGCTGCTCCGGCGGCGCGAGGTGGTAGCTGCCGGTCCCGGTGGCCGGAGCCGCGTGCGGGGAGTCGGCGTACGGGGAGTCGGCGTACGTCGAGGCCGGGGCGGTCGCGACCGCGCCGTGCGGATCGGTACGGGCGGGCTCCGCCGCTACCGGCGAGGTGGGCGTGGGCGTGGGCGTGGGCGGCCGGACACCGGCCGGCTGTACCGCCGGCGCCGTGGGCATCGTGGGCGCCACCGCAGCCGTGCTCTGCGGGCCCTGGGGCCCGAAGCCGGGCGGGAGCGGCCCGAGTTGGTCGAACACCTCCACCGGGTCCTCGTCCGGGCCGGGCGGCGGCAGGAGCTCGACGGCTTCGGCAAGGGCCTTGCGGGCCCCTGTGGCGGTCCGGAACCGGCTCTGGGGGTTCGGCTGCAAGAGGTTCGCGACGACGTCCCAGAGCGGCGCGGGAACGCCCTCCGGGGCACCGGGGGTGCCATGGGTGAGGAAGCGCTCCACCAAGGCCTGGGAATCGGGCTTGCGCCCCCGGAGCAGGTACAGGGCGACCAGTCCGACGGCGAAGAGGTCCGCGGGGAAGTCGGGTTCGGAACCCAGCAGTTGTTCGGGGGCGAAGTAACCGGGAGTGCCCATGACGTAGTTGGTCTCGGTGAGGCGGGGTTCGCCCTTGCGCATCGAGATGCCGAAGTCGGACAGCCGCAGGTGCGGCCGTCCGGTTCCAGTGGCCTCCATCAGGATGTTGGCCGGTTTGATGTCGCGGTGGACGACGCCCTCCGCGTGCACCGCCGCCAGCCCCGACAGGAGCTGATCGAGCAGCGTGCACACGAAACGGGGCGGCAGCGGCCCGTAGTCCCCGATCACGTGGCCGAGGGAACCTCCGGCGACGAGATCCATCGTGAACAGGACCTTGTCGTCGTCCGCCGCCCAACTGGCCGGGGCCAGTACGTGCGGGTGATCGATGCGCAGAGCCTGTTCCCGCACGAACCGCAGCAGGGTGTGGGCATCGCTCTGCTGGAGGACCTTGGCGGCGACGTACCGGCGACGCCGGTGGTCCCAGGCCCGCCACACGGCACCCACGCCCCCGCGCCCGATCGGATCGATCAGCTCGTACCGACCGGCGAAGATCTCACCCATCGCTGCGCCCGTCCCCCGTCCCCCGTCACCGTTGTCCGCCGCCGTGCGTGTCCGTCGTGTCAGTTCTGATGGGCCTCGTAGTGGGCGACCGCGTCGGCGGTACGGCCCGCGCCGTAGACCCTGAGGAACTCTGCCAGTTCGGGATGGCTGGGGGCGAGGGAATCCGCAGCGTCGATGATGTCGCCGGCCGCGGAGACCGAGCGCAGCAGCGACTGGATCTCGCGGACGACGCGCTTGACGGTGGGCGCGCCGGAACTGGTGGTGGTCTGACCGCTGTTGCTGAGGACCGAGCCTCCCTGGGTCTTCTTGATCTCGTCCATCCGGTCGGTGGCCTCGGCCGCGCTGACGCTTCCGTCCGCCACCTGGCTCGCAAGATCCTGAAGGGCCTGGACGCGCTGGACCACGGCCGGGTTTCCGATCTTGGCGCGCTGGCCGCTCATCAGCTGGGACAGCATGGGCGCCGACAGTCCGAGGACGGCAGCGAGGCGGGCCTGGTTCAAGCCGAGGTCATCTATGAGCCGGCGGAAGAGCGCGCCGAGCGGCTCCCCGTACCAACTGCGCTGAAGTTCCCTGGCTCTGGCCGTAGCCTCTTGCTGTACTGCGTCCACTCTCACTACTCCCCTTCGCTGGTGCGAACCTCGCGAGCATCTTACGGAGAGTGGTCGCGGGGCGGGAGTCCCTATCATTTTGCGGGAAGAGGGGGTACACCCGGTACTCTGTTCTGCGGAACGGCCACTCCTTCACGGGGGACGGTCGCGTCCACCTTTTCGGGGCTTTAGCTCAGTTGGTAGAGCGCTGCCTTTGCAAGGCAGATGTCAGGAGTTCGAATCTCCTAAGCTCCACTCCCGAAACTCCCCCTGACCTGCGTTAACGTGGGTCAGGGGGAGTTTTTTGCATCCCGTCCCGAGCTCGGGGCCGAGCGTGTTTCACGTGAAACAGCGGCTGCGCGGTCCCCCGGTTGGGTCAGTCGCGGGGCCGGGCGGCCCCTCCTGCCCGACAGTGGGGGAAGGGCACCGAGCCAGGGGGCGACACCACGCCGGAGGCGTACAGACATGGGACTCTTCGACTTCCTCAGGTCCGACAAGAAGAAGCACGAGGCCGCCGAGAAGGCGGCGGCGACCTCGACCGCCGATTACGCGTCGAAGTACACCGATGCCGTTTCGGCCACGAGGGCGGCTGCCGAGCGGATGGCGGCCCAAGCTCCGCCGAAGCCCACCCGGGCCGTTCACCCGACGCACACGCCCACCCCGTCCTCCGCCGCGCACAAGGCGGTTCCTGCGGCCCCCGAGCCGAAGCCGATGCCGACCGCCAAGAAGCGCACGTACACCGTGCGGGCCGGCGACTCGCTCTCCGCGATCGCGCGCCGGGAGTTGGGCAACGAGGCCCGCTGGCGCGAGCTGTACGCCATGAACAAGGGCGTCGTCGGCTCCAACCCCGATCTCATCCGCCCGGGCCAGGTGCTCACCCTCCCCCACTGAGGGCTGTCCCTCAGCCCGTGCCCGAGCGGGGACCATGGAGAGGCCCGGATCCAATGGGTACGGGGCGCAACAAGGTCCCCGCGGGGCAGG
>NZ_JBEXQA010000008.1:0-278705 GCF_040612395.1 Streptomyces sp. NPDC006430 | reverse complement strand
CACCCGCAGTCCTCTCAATCCTCCATGCCCAGGTCCTCGCCCTGACCGACGAGCCCAACAAGATCAAGACGACATGTTAATGATCTGCAAGCCCTTAGTGCCGTGGCCGGAGGGTTTGCCCGTGGACCCTCCGGCCACAGCACTAGGTCCGGCCGGCGGGGACCGTTCGGCCCCGCTCCGACGCGACACCTACGCAGAGCAGCGCCCCCACGTTCCGGTCGGAACGTGGGGGCGCTGCTCCGCGTACCGTTCGTACGGTTCGCGCTCAGTCGCCGATCAGGGCGTCCACGAACGCCTCCGGCTCGAAGGGCGCCAGGTCGTCCGGGCCCTCGCCGAGGCCGACGAGCTTGACCGGGACACCGAGCTCGCGCTGGACGGCGACGACGATGCCGCCCTTGGCGGTGCCGTCGAGCTTGGTCAGCACGATGCCGGTGATGTCCACCACCTCGGCGAAGACACGGGCCTGGGTCAGACCGTTCTGCCCGGTGGTGGCGTCCAGGACCAGCAGCACCTCGTCCAGCGGACCGTGCTTCTCCACGACGCGCTTGACCTTGCCGAGCTCGTCCATGAGGCCGGTCTTGGTGTGCAGGCGCCCGGCGGTGTCGATGAGCACCACGTCGGCGCCCTCGGCGATGCCCTCCTTGACCGCGTCGTAGGCGATCGAGGCCGGGTCGCCGCCCTCGGGGCCGCGCACGGTGCGCGCTCCGACCCGCTGGCCCCAGGTCTGGAGCTGGTCGGCGGCGGCGGCACGGAAGGTGTCGGCCGCGCCGAGGACCACGGAGCGGCCGTCGGCGACCAGCACGCGGGCGAGCTTGCCCGTGGTGGTGGTCTTGCCGGTGCCGTTGACTCCGACGACCATCACGACCGCCGGGGTCTCGACGCCGCTCTCGGTCTTCACCGCCCGGTCGAAGTCGGTGCCGACCAGGGTCAGCAGCTCCTCCTTCAGCAGGGCGCGCAGGTCCGCCGGGGTGCGGGTGCCGAGCACCTTGACCCGCTCGCGGAGCCGGTCCACCAGCTCCTGCGTCGGCACGACACCGACGTCGGCGATCAGGAGGGTCTCTTCGATCTCCTCCCAGGTGTCCTCGTCGAGGTGCTCGCGCGAGAGCAGGGTGAGCAGCCCCTTGCCGAGCGAGTTCTGCGAGCGGGCGAGGCGGGCGCGCAGCCGGACCAGGCGGCCGGCGGTGGGCTCGGGCACCTCGATTTCGAGTGCGGGCGGAGCCGCGACGACGGTGTCCTCGGCGGAGACCGGAGGCTCGACGGCCGTCTCCGCGTCGGGGAGGTCGACCTCCTCGATCGTGCGGCGCGGCTCTTCCGCCGTCTGTGCGGCGTCCTCCCCCACCTGCGGTTCGGCGGGCGGGGCAGTGATGGTCGGCGCGGCGGGCGGTGCCGGGGGCGGCAGCTGCTTCTTCTTGCGGCTGCTGACGACGAGCCCGCTGATCGCAGCGACCGCGACCAGGGCGATGACTACAGCAAGGATGAGGATGTCCATAACGCGTTCAGTATGCGCGACCTCGCGGCTTGAGCCCGGTCTCTGCAGGTGAGCGTCTCGGCCTTCACGCGCACGGCCGGCCCGTCGCCCGGCCGCATGTCGGCGGGACGCCTCCTGGGGCGGGGTCACGACCCGTCCGGTGCCGGACCGGTTCGCGCGCACTGAGCGGGCTCGGAATACGACCCCATGAGCCGCATGCCGGCCGGGCCCGCCGACGGCGCGATGGAGAGCGCGATCGGGACCGCCGAGCTCGCGCGCCGGATGCCTGTCCAACTGACGTGACGTCAGCTAACGTCCCCCTTCGCCCGCCCACCTGCATCCGGCGAAGGGGGACCTCTTCATGCCCATCACCGTGGTCCGGTTCAATCTCGTCGACCCCAACGGCACCCCCGAGACCCTCTCCGCCCGCTACCGGGCCGCACTGGAGATGGCGAAGTACGCGGACGACCGAGGGATCGACACGGTCCAGACCGAGGAGCACCACGGCGCCGCGGACAACTGGCTGCCGTCGCCGTTCGCCTTCGCGGGCGCGGTCCTCGGCGCCACCCGCCGGATCGCGGTCACCGTCTCGGCGATCATCGGTCCGCTGTACGACCCGCTGAGGGTGGCCGAGGACATCGCCGTCCTCGACCTGCTGAGCGGCGGTCGCCTCGTCACGGTCGCCGGCATCGGCTACCGGCCCGAGGAGTACGAGCAGCACGGCGTCGAGTGGGGTCGGCGCGGCACCCTCCAGGACGAGCTGTTGGAAACCCTGCTGAAGGCGTGGACCGGCGAGCCCTTCGCCTTCCGCGGGCGCACGGTACGGGTGACCCCGAGGCCCTTCTCGCGGCCGCACCCGATGCTCCTGGTCGGGGGCAGCTCCCGGGCGGCGGCCCGGCGCGCGGCCCGGCTCGGGCTGCCGTTCTTCCCCAGCGCGCACCTGCCGGAGTTGGAGGCGTACTACCACGCGCAGCTGGCGGAGCACGGGACCGAGGGCTTCTGCGTGATGCCCTCGGCCGAGACCCCGCTGCTGCACATCGCGCAGGACCCGGACCGGGTCTGGGCCGAGTACGGCGACTGCTTCCTGCACGAGGCCGGCGCGTACGCGTCCTGGCAGTCGAAGGACATCCGCAGCGCCGTACGGTCGACCGCGCGCTCGGTGGCGGAGCTGCGCGCGGAGGGCGTCTACCGGGTGCTGACCCCGGACGAGGCGGTCGGGTACGCCCGGAGTGCGGGCGGGGCGGGAAACCTGGTGCTGCACCCGCTGTGCGGCGGGATGCCGCTGGACGAGGGTTGGCGCAGCCTGCACCTGTTGTGCGAACAGGTGCTGCCCCGACTCAACGAGTGAGAGGGGGCAGCACCTGGTGCGAGAGGAGAGGGGGTATTGGCGGGGGTGGTTACCCCATCTCCTCCAACGCCTTGCCCTTGGTCTCCGGCACCCACTTGAGGATGAACGGGATCGAGAGCACGGCGAAGATCGTGTAGATGACGTACGCGCCGGACAGGTTCCAGTCCGACAGGGTCGGGAAGGTGACGGTGATGACCCAGTTGGCGACCCACTGGGCGGCGGCTGCGAGGCCCAGGGCCGCGGCCCGGATGCGGTTGGGGAACATCTCGCCGAGCAGCACCCAGACCACCACGCCCCACGAGAGGGCGAAGAAGAGCACGAAGGAGTGCGCGGCGATCAGCGCGACCGTGCCCTGGGTGTCCGGCATGGAGATGTTGTCCCCGCTGCCCTCCTTGTAGGAGAAGGCCCACGCGGCGCAGCCGAGGGAGATCGCCATGCCGACCGAGCCGATGAGCGCGAGCGGCTTGCGGCCGAGGCGGTCGACGAAGATCATCGCGATCACCGTGCCGATGATGTTGATGATCGACGTGGTGAAGGAGTAGAGGAACGAGCTGGTCGGGTCGATGCCGACGGACTGCCACAGCGAGGAGCTGTAGTAGAAGATCACGTTGATACCGACCAGCTGCTGGAAGACCGAGAGGCCGATGCCGACCCAGACGATGGGCAGCAGGCCGAAACGGCCGCCGAGCAGGTCCCGGAAGGTGGACTTGTGCTCCGAGCGCATCGCGTGCTCGATCTCGGCGACGCGCGCGTCCAGGTCGACCTTCGAGCCCTCGACCTCGCTCAGCACCTTCTTGGCCTGGTCGGTACGGCCGGCCCCGACCAGGAAGCGCGGGGACTCCGGGATGACGAAGGACATCAGGCCGTAGAGCACGGCCGGGACGACCATGACGCCCAGCATCCACTGCCAGGCCTCCAGGCCGCCGATCTCGCCCCGCTGGTCACCGTCGGCGAGGTTCAGGATCCCCCAGTTGACGAGCTGGGAGACCGCGATGCCGATGACGATCGCGGCCTGCTGGAACGAGGCGAGCCGGCCCCGGTAGGCGGCCGGCGAGACCTCGGCGATGTAGGCGGGGCCGATGACGGAGGCCATGCCGATGCCGAAGCCGCCGACGACGCGCCACATGGCGAGGTCCCAGAGGGCGAAGGGGAGGGCCGAGCCGATGGCGCTCGCCGTGAACAGGACCGCGGCGATCTGCATGCAGCGGATGCGGCCGATCCGGTCGGCGATGCGGCCTGCGGTGGCCGCGCCGAGCGCGCAGCCGATCAGCGCGGCGGCGATCACCTGGGCGAGGGCGGCCGAGCCGACGTCGAACCGTTCGCGGACGGCTACGACGGCTCCGTTGATGACGGAGCTGTCGTAGCCGAAGAGGAAGCCGCCCATGGCGGCCGCGGCGGCGATGAAGATGACGTGCCCGAGGTGTTCGGGGTGGGCGGCCCGGCCGCCGCTCGGCACCGGCGTCTGCGCTGTGCTGCTGGTCAAGGTCTGCTCCTGCGGTGCCCGGCTGCGGCGACGGGCTGGGTGGGGTGATTCCTTCCAGTGGCGCACAGCTGAAGATCCGGCACCACCCGAAGGGGAAAGGCAGCGGAGCGCGCTTATGTGTTCAGTTCTTGAAGTCAATAGGGCCAGGAGAACTTCACTTGCCCGGATTGCAGCCCAGGGCGTGAGGTCAGGGACTTCATTTCTTGAACGACCAGCTCAGCGCAGCCGCTGGCTGATGACCTTGGAGACGCCATCGCCCTGCATCGAGACGCCGTACAGTGCGTCAGCGACCTCCATCGTGCGCTTCTGGTGCGTGATGACGATCAGCTGCGAGCTCTCCTGGAGCTCCTCCATGATCCGGATCAGCCGCTGCAGGTTGGTGTCGTCGAGCGCGGCCTCGACCTCGTCCATCACGTAGAACGGGCTGGGCCGGGCCTTGAAGATCGACACCAGCAGGGCCACCGCGGTCAGCGAGCGCTCACCGCCGGAGAGCAGCGAGAGCCGCTTGACCTTCTTGCCGGGCGGCCGGGCCTCCACGTCCACGCCCGTGGCCAGCATGTTGTCGGGGTCGGTGAGGACCAGTCGGCCCTCGCCCCCGGGGAACAGCCGCGAGAACACCCCCTCGAACTCGCGGGCCGTGTCCCGATAGGCCTCGGTGAACACCTGCTCGACGCGCTCGTCGACCTCCTTCACGACCTGAAGGAGGTCGGCCCGGGTCTTGCGCAGGTCCTCCAGCTGCTCGCTCAGGAACTGGTGGCGCTCCTCCAGCGCCGCGAACTCCTCCAGTGCGAGCGGGTTCACCTTCCCCAGCTGCTGGTAGGCGCGCTCGGCCGCCTTGAGCCGCTTCTCCTGCTGCGCGCGGACGAAGGGGCCGGGCTGGTTGCGGGGGTGCTCCGGGTCATCGGGGAGCTCTTCCCCCTCGGCGGGCGGGCTCGGCGGCACCGGCTGGTCGGGCCCGTACTCGGCGACCAGCCCGGCGGCCTCCACGCCGAACTCCTCCAGGGCGCGGCCCTCCACCTGCTCGATGCGCAGACGCTTCTCGGCGCCGAGCACCTCGCCGCGGTGCACCGAGTCGGTGAGCTTGTCGAGCTCGCCCTTGAGGTCGCGACCGCGGGTCCGGGCCTCGCCCAGCTCCCGCTCCCGAAGCCCCTTGGCGTACTCGGCGGCGGCGCGCTCCTGTTCCGCCCGGCGCAGCGAGACGTCGAGGTGTGCGAGGAGCTGTCGGGCCCCGTCGCCGACGGCGCGGGCCACCTCGACCTCGTGGCGCAGCCGTTCGCGGCGCCGCTCGGCACGCGCCCGGGCCTCGCGCTCGGCCCGGGCTCCCCGGTCGAGCGCATCGGCCCGGCCGGCCAAGCCCTTGACCCGCTCCTCGTGGGTCCTGAGCTGGAGCCGGGCCTCCATTTCGGTCTGCCGGGCGTTGGCCCCGTCGGCCGCGAGCCGGTCCCGCACCGCGGTGTCGGGTTCCTCCTCGACGGGCATCTCCTCGGCCATGGCGAGCCGCTCGGCGCACTCCTCGACGTCGGCCAGCGCCTGGTCCAGCGCGTCCTGTGCCTTGGCCGCGGCGGCGGCGCTGCGCTCGGCTTCGCCGGCGGCTCCCTTCGCCTGCCCTGCGAGCCGCCCCAGCTGCTGCGCCACCCCGGCCCGGGCCTGCTCCACGGCGCGGCGGCGCTCCGAGATCTCCTCGACCCGCGCCACGAGTTCCCGGCGCCGGGCCTGGGCGCCCTGCTGGGCCTCGGCCAGCTCCCGGCACTCCAGGTCCAGTCGGTCCAGCTCGCCCGACGCCTCGTCGACGGCGGCCTGCACCTCGATCAGGCTCGGGGCCCCGGCGGAGCCGCCGTGCGCGAGATGTGCCCCGAGCACGTCCCCTTCGAGGGTCACGGCCACGGTGTCGGGCTGCTGCGCGACGAGCGCCTCGGCCTGGTCGAGGGTCTCGACCACAGCGCAGTCCCGCAGTACCCACGCGACGGCGCGCACCAGTGCGGGTTCACCGTGCAGCAGTCCTGCAGCGGCCACCGGCCCCGAAGCCACGGGCGCACGCCCGGCGGCGCCGGCAGCGCCGGCTGGAACCGGAACGACCGTGTGGCTGGGGTCAGCCGCACCGGCGGATACCCGGCTCGACGTCGCAATCCCGGCTCCGCCGACGGGCTCCGGCGCGGCGGCTCCGGCAGTTGGTGGCTCGGCCCGCCCGTCCGGAGCCGGAGGCTGACCGGGTACGGCGCAGCCGACCGGCACGGCCGGACCCGAGGCCGGACCTCGGCCCGGGGTCGGGGCGCCGTCCGGGCCTTCGCCCGCCTGGGTCGGGACGGCCGGGGGCGGGGACTCGGGGGGTGCGGCGATCAGGAACGCGGCCCGCCCCGCGTCCGCATCCCGTAGGTGCCGAATGGCCCCGGCCGCCGCAGCCGGCGAGGTCACGGCCACTGCGTCCGCCGCCGCACCCAACGCCGCCGCCACAGCGACCTCGTACCCCTGGGCCACGGTCAGCCGCTCCGCCGCCGGACCCAGCAGTCCGGCCAGCCGTTCCCGCACCGCGAGGAGCGCACCCGTGCCGTCCTTCCTGCGCAGCCCGAGCGCCAGCGCGTCCCGTCGTGCCGACACCGCCGCGCGCGAGCGCTCCGCGGCCTCCGCCGCGTCCCGCGCCGCCGCCAACCCCGCCTCCGCCGCCGCGAGCTGCGCCCGCGCCGCCTCGTACTCCCCGTCCATCCCCGGGTCATCGAGCCCGCCGACCTCCTGCGCCAGCGCCTCGTACTCCGCCTGCGCGTCGGCCGCCCGGGACTCGGCCCCGTCGCGTGCCGCGACCAGCCGGTCGATCTCCGCCTGTGCAGCACCGGCCCGCGACCGGGCCGCGCCCAGCCGCCCCGTCAGCCGGGCCAGGCCCTCACGTCGGTCGGCGATGGCCCGCGCCGCGTCCCGCAGCCGCCGCTCCTCCTCGGCCAGCGACCGCTCCAGCTCCGCGCGGTGCTCGACCGTGTCTTCCAGCGCTCGCGAGGCCGCCTCCAGGGCCGCCGTCAGCTCCGCCTCCTGCTCGCGGATCCGCGCCGCCTCCCGCTCCATGTCCTGCGGATCGCGGCCCCGGCGTTCCTCCTCGGCCGGAGCCGAGGCCGACTTGACCCGCGCGTCCGCCAGGGACGCGGTCCCCCGTACGCGCTCGGCCAACTGCGACAGTTCGTACCAGGTCTGCTGGGCCCGCTGGAGGCGCGGCGTCAACTGCCGCACCGTTTCCTCCAGCTCCGCCTCGCGCCGCAGCGCGTCCGCGAGTTGAGCCTCGGCCGCCTCCTTGCGTTCCTTCAGCGCCGCCTCGTCCGCGATCTCCGCGTCCAGGGCGCCCCGCAGCGTGACCAGGTCGTCGGCGAGCAGCCGCAGTCTGGCGTCGCGCAGGTCCGCCTGGATGACGGCGGCCCGCCGGGCGACGGCCGCTTGCCGCCCCAGCGGTTTGAGCTGCCGCCGCAGTTCGTCGTTGAGGTCCTGGACGCGCGCGAGGTTGGCCTGCATCGCGTCCAGCTTCCGCAGCGCCTTCTCCTTGCGCTTGCGGTGCTTGAGTACGCCCGCCGCTTCCTCGATGAAGGCGCGGCGGCCCATCGGATCGGCGTGCAGGACGGAGTCGAGCTGGCCCTGGCCGACGATGACGTGCATCTCGCGGCCGATGCCGGAGTCGGAGAGCAGCTCTTGGATGTCGAGCAGCCTGCAGGTGTCCCCGTTGATCTGGTACTCGCTGCTGCCGCCGCGGAACATGATCCGCGTGATGGTGACCTCGGCGTACTCGATCGGCAGGGCACCGTCGGAGTTGTCGATGGTCAGCGAGACCTCGGCCCGCCCGAGCGGTGGCCGCCCGGTCGTCCCGGCGAAGATGACGTCCTCCATCTTCCCGCCGCGCAGGGACTTGGCGCCCTGTTCTCCCATGACCCAGGACAGCGCGTCCACCACATTGGACTTGCCCGAGCCGTTCGGGCCCACGACGCAAGTGATGCCGGGCTCGAAGCGCAGGGTGGTGGCGGAGGCGAAGGACTTGAAGCCACGCAGGGTCAGGGACTTGAGGTGCACGCCGCCGGACTCTACCTTTTGCGTTCGGTTTCACCCATGAAGGTGCAGGGCACAACTGGCACCAAAGGATCGGGCCCCCCACCTGGCCCAACGCACGTGCGCACGGCCGACGCGTCGGTCAAAGAAAGAAGGGACGCCGAAGCGTCCCTTGCAGATCATGTCCCTTGCAGATCATGCGGGGCTGGAGTCGAGCGACGAATGAGCTGGGATCAGGTGAGCGCAGGCTCCGCCTGGGGTACGTCGATGTCGATGCGGTCCAGCAGCGAGTCTCCGTGCTGAGCGGCGGCCGCGTTCAGCGCGTCGTTTTCGGACTGAATCCGTACGAGCTCGGACTCGAGGTCCTGGACGCGCTGCTGAAGCCGTCGCATCTCGGCGAGGAGTCGCGGATCCGAACCGCCGACGTAACCGAGAAGCGCCTTTGCCATGATGGATGGTCCTCCACACTGAGTGACCGACCGAAGCGGTGTGGGTCGTGAGGGAATCGCACCCGCGGATGTCCGACAGCGACTGTCAGTCACTGCACTTACTACTGCCAACACTGCCAAACAGCTCAGGTGCGCGGGGCTTCCAGCGTCTCACCAAAAAGTTTGACGGTCAACACGATCACGCCCTGTATCGGCGGGCAGCCCGGCTCTCCCAAGGGGCGTGGAGATCGTCCGCTCTTTCGAGCCTTCCACGGATCGCCGCGGCCGGCAACGCGCCGACGGCGAATGCGCAGATCCGACCGGGTGCGGACCGTGGAGAGATGTGATCAGTGCATGATCAGCCGATCGGTTACCTGATCGCGAACCCGTCGTAGCCACCGCGCGGTGTGCCCCAGATCTCTGTCACCCCGTCCACCCTCCCGGGCGTGTCGGCGGAGCGCAGCCAGTCGAGCAATCGGTGGCAATTCTCACGTTGACCTTCGGCCACCACCTGCACTCGTCCGTCGTCGAGGTTGAGCGCGAAGCCGACGAGCCCGCCGATCTCCAGGGCATTGGCCCTGGTGAACCAGCGGAAGCCCACTCCCTGTACGCGGCCGCGCACCCAGGCGATCAGGCGGACGTCTTCGTTCATGCGTGAACGCTAACGGGGCGCGGCATTCGAGCCCACACCGCCCCCGTGCCCCATGGCGTACAGTCGCGCACCAGAACTCACCCATTTGGGTGAGTAAAGGATGATCTTGAGCTGACGAGGAAGGCATGCCGCCGATGGGACGCCACCGACTTCACGCCGCGCCCCGCCGCGGCGGCACACGCCGCATCGCCCTGCGGACCGGCCTGCTGGGCGTCTCCGCGGCCGTGGCCCTCGGCACGGCGGCGGTCACCACCGGCATGGTCCCGGTCGGCACCTCCTTCCCCTACGTCGGCATCGGCGCCGACGGCTCCGCCACGAAGACGGAAGCCAGGACCAAGGCCTCCCCCAGCCCCGACGCCACCGCCGAACAGCAGGGCGGCCTCGCCAACCTGTCCGGCCGGGCCTCCGCCGGCCCGGATGCGGGCAGCCCGTCGCCCTCGGCCTCGCCGTCGGCCTCCCCTCCCCCCTCCGCCTCGCCCAGCCCGTCCGCCTCGCCCACCCCGTCCGCCTCGCCCACCCCGTCCGCCTCCACCAAGGAACCGGACAAGAGCCCGGCCCCGGTCCCGGTCCCGGTACCGCCGAAGACGGCCACGCCCAAGCCGCCGGCCCCGACGGCCGGGGACGGCCACTCCGCCGAGGAGTCCGCCGTGGTCGCCCTCGTCAACCAGGAGCGCGCACAGGCCGGCTGCGGTCCGGTCCGGGCGAACCCGCCGCTCGCGGCACTGGCCGCCGCCTTCAGCAAGGACATGGCCACCCGCAGTTTCTTCGACCACACCGACCCCGACGGGAACACCCCGTGGGACCGTGCCACCAAGGCCGGCCTCTCCGGCCTCGGCGGCGAGAACATAGCCCGCGGGCAGGGTGACGCCCAGGCCGTCATGAACGCCTGGATGAACAGCCCGGGCCACAAGGCGAACATCCTCAACTGCGAGTTCCGCACCCTGGGCGTAGGCGCCTACTTCGCGGACGGCGGCCCCTGGTGGACGCAGGACTTCGGCTTCTAATGCACTAACCACAAGAAAGCGCAAGCTGATGGTGAGCGCTGCGCGGAGTTAAGCTGGCCGGTATGGAGACAGAACTGCCGTTTGACGCCTTCGCGCGCGCCTGCCCGTCCCGGGAGACGTTGGAACACGTCACCGGTCGCTGGGGCAGCCTCACGGTGGGCGCCCTGCGCGACGGCTCGTGTCGTTTCAACGAGCTGCGCCGCAAGGTTGACGGCGTGAGCGAGAAGATGCTCTCCCAGACGCTGCACGCGCTGGAACGCGACGGCATCGTCACCCGCGATGCGCAGCCGACGAACCCGCCGCGCGTCGACTATGCGCTGACCCCGCTCGGCGTCGAGGTCGCCGAGCGGCTGCTCGCGCTCATCCACTTCCTGGAGGGCAGCATGCCCCAGGTGCTGTCCGCCCGGGAGTCCTACGACGAGGCGCGCGGCGGACGCTGACAGCGCGGGCAGAAGTAGCTGGACCGGTTCATCCACGGGCGACGGCGCATCGGGGTGCCGCACCGCCGGCAGGGCTCGTCCTCGCGCCCGTAGGCGTCGAGTGAACGGTCGAAGTATCCGGACTCGCCGTTTACGTTGACGTAGAGGCTGTCGAAGCTGGTGCCGCCGACGTCGAGGGCCGCGTTCATCACGTCCCGGACGTGGCCGAGGAGTTCCGCGCTCCGGGGGCGGGTCAGGGTCGCGGTCGCCCGCTCGTAGTGCAGCCTGGCGCGCCAGAGCGCCTCGTCGGCGTAGATGTTGCCGACCCCGCTGATCAGGGACTGGTCCAGCAGGGCCCGCTTGACGGTGGTCCGCCTGGCGCGGAGCGCCGCGTGGTACGCGACCTCGTCGAAGAGCGGGTCCAGCGGGTCCCGTGCGATGTGCGCGATGACGTCGGGCAGCCCGTCGGGCGTGTTCTCGTGGAGCGAGAGCCCGCCGAAGGTGCGCTGGTCGACGAAGCGGAGTTCGGTCCCGGCTGCGTCCCGGAAACGCATGCGGATGCGCAGGTGCTTCTCGTCGGGGGCCTCCTCGGGCTGCACGAGGAGCTGTCCGCTCATGCCGAGGTGCCCGAGCACGGACAGGTCTTGACCTTCCAGGGGTAGCCACAGGTACTTGCCGCGGCGCTGCGGGACGCCGATGGTCCGGCCCGTCAGCCGCGCCGCGAAGTCGACCCCGCCGCCGGCGTGGCGCCGTACCGCACGCGGGTGCAGCACCTCGACGGCATCGACGGTCCGGCCTGCCACCCAGCGCTCCAAGCCCCGCCGTACAACTTCGACTTCGGGAAGCTCGGGCACGGGGGTCCTCCGGAAGGGTGCGGTTCTGGTCGCTCCTGGCGAGCGTACCGGCCTCCCCGTCGGGCCCGGAAACGGGTCCGCCCGCCCCTGCAGTGCAGGGGCGGGCGGGATGTCCCGAAGGAAGGGTCAGCCGTTCGGCGTCGGGCCGGCGGGCGTCGGCGACCCGTCGTCCTCGGCCGGGGCCCCCGCTTCGGCCGAAGCCTCCGCCGGGACCTCGACGGCGGCGGAAGCCGCGGCCTGCGCCGCGATCCGCTCGTCCGCGGCAGCACGGATTCCGCGCCACGCGGACTCCGCCGCCTGCTGTTCCGCTTCCTTCTTGCTGCGGCCGGTGCCGGTGCCGTACGAGACACCACCGACGCGAGCGGCAGCAGTGAAGGTCTTCTCGTGGTCCGGACCGGTCTCGGTGACCAGGTATTCCGGTACGCCAAGGCCTTCGGCCGCCGTGAGCTCCTGGAGACTGGTCTTCCAGTCCAGGCCGGCCCCGAGGTTCGAGGACTTCTCGATGAGCGGGTCGAAGAGCCGGTGCACCAGCTCCGAGGCCGCGTCGAGGCCCTGATCGAGGTAGACCGCGCCGATCACCGCTTCAAGGGTGTCGGCGAGGATGGAGGCCTTGTCCCGGCCACCCGTGCCCTCTTCGCCCCGGCCGAGCCGGATGAAGGAGCCGAGGTCGAGGCCGCGCCCGACCTCCGCAAGTGCGCGCGAGTTGACCACCGCGGCCCGCAGTTTGGCCAGCTGGCCTTCCGGCAGGTCGGGGTGGGTCGTGTACAGCGTGTCCGTGACCACCAGGCCGAGCACGGAGTCCCCGAGGAACTCCAGGCGCTCGTTGGTGGGCAGACCGCCGTTCTCGTACGCGTACGAGCGGTGGGTCAGTGCACGCACCAGAAGGGCGGACTCGAGTCGATACCCGAGCCGCCCTTCCAGAAGCGTGTGGGACGAGGCCGCGTTGTTACTGTCTGCCTGCTTCTCAGCGTTGGACAGCTCAGACATTGCGCCTCTCACCAGCCGCTCAGACCTCGAGGACCTGGCGCTTGTTGTAGGTGCCGCAGCTCGGGCACGCGATGTGCTGGAGCTTCGGCTCCTGGCAACGCTCACACGAAACCAGGGTGGGGACCGCAGCCTTCCACTGCGACCGGCGGTGGCGCGTGTTGCTGCGCGACATCTTCCGCTTCGGAACAGCCACGGCTACTTCTCCTGCTTCTCGGCGGCGCTCTGAACGTCGTCAGATGCAGTGCCGCTCATGTTGTCCTTCTCGCCGTCCTGATCGGTCACGACGAGTTCCTGCAATGCCGCCCAACGGATGTCGACGGCGTCGTGGTGGTGGTCCGGGTCGTCGTTCAGGCTGAGCCCGCAATCGGGGCACAGTCCGAGACAGTCCTCCCGGCACACCGGCTGCAGCGGCAGTGCGAGCACCACCGCGTCACGCAGCACGGGTTCGAGGTCGAACAAGCCGTCCTCAAGGTAGAGCGTGTCCTCGTCGTCCTCGGCGTCGTCGGCCGGTTCCGCCTTCGAGCGGCTCCGGTCGTCGGCGTCAGGGTACGAGAACATCTCCTGGAAGTCCGCCTTGAGCTCGCGCTCCACGGACTCCAGACACCTTACGCACTCCCCTTCGGCCGATGCACGGACGGTGCCTGTGACAAGCACCCCTTCCATGACCGATTCGAGGCGGAGTTCGAGCTTCAGCGGGGCGCCTTCCGGCACCCCGATGACTCCGGCGAGACCGAGGTCCGCCGGGGCCGCGATCTCACGGGACAGCCGCTGCATGGCACCAGGACGCCGACCCAGCTCGTGCGTGTCGAACACGAGGGGGTTGCGGTGGTCGAGGCGGGTATTCAGGGCCGTTCCTGCTTTCACAGATCGCTGAAGATCAAAGATTCCGCCGCTGAAGGGCAGCATGGATCGCGGTGCATATGCGCGACCGAAGAGCCAGGATACCCGCCGCTTCGCTCAGAGCCCAATCCGGCCCTAGCGTCCCTGCTCGTACTGGCGCAACTGGTCAAGATTGATCATGCTCGTGTCGAAGAAGCTGGTCTCGTCGAGCGCGGGCTGCTGCTGTGCCGGGGCCTGCGGCTGCTGCTCGTAGCCCATCGCGTACGGGTCGGACTGCTGCTCGTAGCCCATCGCGTACGGGTCGGGCTGCTGGGCCTGCTGTTGGTAGGCGTAGGGGTCCTGGTAGGCGTAGGAGTCCTGCTGCTGGGGCTGCTGGTAGCCGTACGCGTCGTACGCGGGCTCTTGCTGGGCCTGCGCCGGGATCATCGGGGCCGCCGGCTCCGCCAGCCCCGCCAGGAAGTCCGCGTCGCTCGACGAGCGGGACTGCTGCGTGCCGGCGGCGTCCTGGGCCGCCATGTGTGCGCCGAGGTCGTCCGTGGGGACCCGTCCCAGCAGCTTCTGGCGGCCCCGGCCGACGGCCTCCAGCGTCTTGGACAGCACTGCCTCGAAGGTCGCCAGTTTGGTGTCCACGTACGCGTCCGCCTGCTCGCGCTGCACCTGCGGGTCCTGGCTGCGCTCGGGTGCGTCCGCGTCCGGGTAGCCCTGCTCGTCCAGGCCCGGGCCGCGGCCGAGCAGCTTCTCGCGGCCACGGTCGACCGAGCCGATGGTCTTGGTCAGCACGACCTCGAAGTTCGCGAGCTTGCTGTCGACGTAGTCGTCGGCCTCGGCCCGGATCTCCTCGGCCTCCCGGCGGGCCTCCGCCAGGATGCGGTCCGCCTCCGCCTGGGAGCGGCGCGCGACCTCGGTGTCCGAGATCAGCGAACCGCGCTGGGCGTGCGCGGAGTCGATGATCCGCTCCGCCTCCCGGCGGGCCTCCTCCACCATCTGCTCCCGGCCGCCGATGAGCTCCTGCGCCTGCGCCAGCGAGCCGGGCAGCGCCTGGCGCACCTCTTCGAGCTGGGCGAGCAGCTCGGCGCGGTTGATCACGCACGAGGCCGACATCGGCATGGACCGGGCGCCGCCGACGGCCGCGACGATCTCGTCGAGCTTCTTCTGTACGTCCATGGGGGCTCGCACTCTCTCGGCCTCGGGCGGTTCCTGAGACGGACGGGACGACTGTAAGGCCACCGGACGGGCGCCCGACACCGAGTGACGTTCCGTCAGTCGGTCAGCGGTTGGCGAGCCGCTCGGTCAGTGCCGCGTACACGTGCGGCGGCAGCAGGTGGGCGACGTCGCCGCCCCAGGCCGCGACCTCCTTGACCAGGGAGGAGGACAGGAAGCTGTAGGTGGGATTGGTCGGCACGAACAGCGTCTCCACCCCCGAGAGCCCGATGTTCATCTGGGCCATCTGGAGCTCGTAGTCGAAGTCGCTGACGGCGCGCAGGCCCTTGACGATCGCCGGGATGTCCCGCTGCTTGCAGAAGTCGACGAGCAGTCCGTGGAAGGACTCGACTTCCACGTTTCCGTAGTCGGCGGTCGCCTCGCGGATCAGCTCGATCCGCTCCTCGACCGTGAACAGTCCCTGCTTGGACTGGTTGATCATCACTGCAACGTGCACGACGTCGTAGAGCCGGGACGCCCGGCCGATGATGTCGAGGTGTCCGTTGGTGATGGGGTCGAATGACCCGGGACAGACGGCGCGGCGCAACTTGGGTCCCTCGCTCTCCGGGGCGGGCATCATGAGTCTTCGCTGGTGAAGGCGGCGCGACCGTACCAAAGGGTGCCTTCGCCGTACTTCCGGGAGCGGAGCGGCTCGAAACCCTCGGGCCACGGGAACGCACCGCTCCTCGTACCGCGCTCCACGGTGACGAGCGCATCGCCGGTGAGCCAGCCATTGGCGCGGAGTGTGAGGAGGATCTCGCCAAGATCGTCGTGGCTAACGGCGTACGGCGGGTCCAGGAAGACGACGTCATAAGGGTCCACGCCGGCCGCCACGGCCACGATCTGCTCCGCCTTGCCCGCCCGGAACTCGGCGCCGGGCAGGCCCAGCGCCTTGATGTTGTCCCGGATCGCTTTGGCGGCCTTGGCCTCGGGCTCGACCAGCAGCGCGTGGACCGCGCCGCGGGAGAGGGCTTCCAGGCCGACGGCGCCGGAGCCGGCGTACAGGTCCAGGACCCGGGCCCCCTCGATGCCGTGGAGCGACTCCCAGGTCGAGAAGAGGCCTTCGCGCATCCGGTCCGAGGTCGGCCGGGTGCCGGTGCCCGGGGGCACGGTCAGCCGTCGCCCGCCGGCGGTGCCGGCGATCACGCGGGTCATCTGGGGTCCTTCGGTACGACGGTGATGGGGGTACTGCCGGGTACTGCCGGGTACTGCCGGGTACTGCCGGGTACTGCGGAGTCCAACGATAGGTCGTACCTCCGCGGACCGTACCGCTCAGCCCTTCTCCAGGTACTGCTCCCGTTCGGTGTCCAGCAGGGCGTCCAGGGCGCTCCGTAGTCCCGGCAGCCGCTCCAGCTCCGGGTCGGCGGCGACCACGCGGGTGGCTTCCTCCCGGGCCTGCGCGATGACCTCCTCGTCCTCGATGACCGCGAGCATGCGCAGCGAGGAGCGCACGCCCGACTGGGCCTGGCCCAGCACGTCGCCCTCGCGGCGCTGCTCCAGGTCGATCCGGGAGAGCTCGAAGCCGTCCAGGGTGGCGGCGACGGCGGCCAGCCGGGCCCTGGCGGGGCTCGCCTCGTGCATCTCGCTGACCAGCAGGCACAGGCCCGGCGCCGAGCCGCGGCCGACGCGGCCGCGCAGCTGGTGGAGCTGGGAGACACCGAACCGGTCCGCGTCCATGATCACCATGACCGTGGAGTTGGGGACGTTCACGCCGACCTCGATGACGGTGGTGGCGACCAGCACCTTGACCTCGCCGGCGGCGAAGCGCCGCATGACGTCGTCCTTGTCGGCCGGGTCCATCCGGCCGTGCAGCACCTCCACCGACAGTCCCGCGAGGGGCCCCCGGGTCAGCTGGTCCGCGATCTCCAGGACGGCCAGCGGCGGTCGCTTCTCGCTGTCGTCCTCGGCGGACTTCTTCTTCGGCTCGTCCTCGCCGTCGCCGATGCGCGGGCACACCACGTACGCCTGGTGCCCGTTCTCGACCTCCTCGCGCACCCGCTCCCAGGCCCGGGTCAGAAAGTGCGGCTTGTCCTTGGCCGGTACGACGTGGGTGGCGATCGGGGAACGTCCGGCGGGCAGCTGGTCGAGGACGGAGGTCTCCAGGTCCCCGAAGACGGTCATCGCGACCGTGCGCGGGATCGGGGTCGCGGTCATCACCAACAGGTGCGGAGGCTGCTTGCCCTTGGACCGCAGTGCGTCGCGCTGCTCCACACCGAATCGGTGCTGTTCGTCGACCACGACCAGGCCGAGGTCGTGGAACTGCACCTTGTCCTCGATGAGCGCGTGGGTGCCGATCACGATGCCCGCCTCGCCGGTGACCAGGTCCAGCAGGGCTTGGCGCCGCGCGGGCATCCCCATGGAGCCGGTGAGCAGAACGACCTTGGTGCCGCGGTCGGAGCCACCGAGCATGCCGCCCTCCGCCAGCTCGCCCATCATCTCGGTGATGGAGCGGTGGTGCTGTTGGGCGAGCACCTCGGTGGGGGCGAGCATCGCGGCCTGCCCGCCGCAGTCCACGACGGCGAGCATCGCCCGCAGCGCGACCATCGTGTTGTGGGTCACGGTGAAGTGGTCGGTGACGTACGCCCGGCTCGGGTGCTCGACGCTGATGCACTGGACGGGCTTGCGGCCGACGTACTCGACGTCCCGAATGCCGCGCCGGACGTTCTCGTACGGGGTCCCGGACATCGTCTGGCCCACCGTCCGGGTCGGCCGGAAGGGTTCGGAGGGTTCGGAGGGTTCGGGCAGGGTCAGGGTCACCTCGAACGCGCCGTCCTTCGGCCCGATCCGTGCTCGCCCTCCCAAGGACCTGGTCAGCCATGCCACGTCCTCGGCGAGCCGCCTCGACGTCGAGCAGAACGAGGTCCCGCGTCCGCTCGTCCCGAGCGTGCCGGCGGTGTCCACGAGCCCTTGCAGTACGGCGAGACGCTCCTTGACCGGGGCGTTGAGGTAGGCCGGCGGAACGAACGTGTCGTGTGGGGCCAGTCCCCACAGCCCCAGGGCTCGCAGCGCCCCGACCACGGTCGGTTCGCAGTCGGGTGCCACGGCCGCGCCGACCGCCGGTCCGGCTCCGATGAGCACGCCCAGCAGGTGCGGGTCGAGCGGCCGGTCGCCGCCACCTTCCAGGTCCACCGGCGCCGCCTCCGGGAGGTACCACTTCGGCGAGCCGTCGGCCTCCAGCAGGTCGTTGCGGATGCCGCCGGTGGTGAGGACCTCGGGCTGCTCTCCGCGCTCCCAGGCACCGCTCGTCCCCACGATCCACAGGTGCTCGTCGTCGCACTCGACCGTGCTCCCGTCGGAGAGCACCAGCCGCCACACGTCTCGGACACCCTGCGGGTAGACACCTCCGATCACGGCGATCTCGCCCGTGGGTACGACGACCTCGTCGCCCGGCGCCAGCTCTCCCATGAGGCGGAACCCCGTCGGCGTCAGTACCTGGGCGTCGAGCGGCTGTGCCTTGCCCGAGCCGACCTCGCCCTGCAGGAGGCGGTGCATGGGGTGCTCGGTGGCCAGGTCGGCGAAGATCTCGCGGGAGACGGTCTGCTGGCCCTCGGTGAGCGTGAAGGGCAGTCTGGCGTCGAAGGCGTCGAGCAGGCCGTCCGGGACGGCCCTGCGCGGGACGGCCGGGAGCTGGGAGTCGGCGTGCCGACGACGGGCGAGGGCGACTTGGAGGACGAAGGCCTCGTCCCACTTCAGCCGCTGGCGGGCGTCCTCGATGTCGGCCTTGGTGCTCGGCCGGTGGATCTTCAGCAGGGCCTCGGTGAGCGGGATCAGCCCGCGGCCCGCGCGCAGCGCGTCCGGCAGCGGGTCCACGACCTCCCGGACGCTCGGCAGCACCGCGTCTACGGCCTTGGAGATCTTCCAGGACTCCAGCTGCTTGCAGGCCGGGTAGATCGGGATGAGCTGGTTGGCGAAGGCGGCGGCATCGGACTCCCCGGCCTCCGCGCCCAGCGGCTCGTAAGCGGGGTGGGCCAGTTGGAGCTTGCGGTTGAACATCGAGACCTTGCCCGCGAACATCGCGCGGCTGCCCGGCAACAGTTCCTTGTGTGGCTTGTGGACGCCCGCACCGAAGAAGACCAGCTGGAGGCGACCGCTGCCGTCGGTGATGGTCACCTCCAGGCGCTTGCCGCGGCCCCCATTGAAGGTCAGGACGCGGGCGTCGGCGACCTGGGCGACGACCGTCACGTGCTCGTCGATCTGGTCGGCGAGTTCGGCGAGCGAGGTCAGTTCGCCGCGCTCGGCGTACCGCCGCGGGTAGTGGTGCAGCAGGTCCAGGGCCGTGTGCAGGCCGAGCTGCTCGGCCAGCACCTTGGCGGTGGCGGGGCCGAGCGTCTTCTTGAGGTCTTCGTCGAGCGCGGGCACGTCTTCATTGCACACCATGGCGCTGACAAGTCGGCTATTCGACCCCGATGAGGAGGGGCGCGGAGTACCGTCCGCCGCGGTAGGTGACGGTGTCCACGGCCAGGTGCCCGTGCTGCACGTACTCCTCCAGGCGCTCGGCGAGGGCGTCCGGGACCTCCGGTCCCAGGACCAGGGTGACGAGTTCGCCGCCGGAGCCCAGCATGCGTTCCAGGACCGCTTCGGCGGTTTCGGTGAGTCCGGAGCCGATGACGGCGACGTCGCCGTCGATGAGGCCGAGCACGTCGCCGGCCTGGCAGATGCCGGCGGAGGTGAAGGACTGCCGTTCGGCTACGGCGAGTTCCCCGTAGCGGGTGGCTCCGGCCGCCGCGGTCATGGCGACCACGTCCTCGTCGAAGCTGCCCTCCGGGTCGTGGACGGCGAGGGCGGCCAGGGCCTGGACCGCGGACCGGGTGGGGATCACGGCCACCCGTACGCCGTCGGCGCGGGCCTGTTCGGCCGCGGCGGCGGCGGCCTCGCGCTGGTCCGCGCCGCCGGGCAGCAGCACCACCTCGCGGGCGTGCGCGCGCCGGATGGCGTCGACGAGCCCCTCGGCGTCCGGCGCCTCGCCGGGGCGGGCGAGCACGGTGGTCGCTCCTGCCTCCCCGCACAGCCCGGCCAGCCCCTCGCCCGGGACCACGGCGACCACGGCCCGCTGGACGCGTTCCCCGCGCGCCCGACGGCGCTCGTCGCCGAAGTGTGTGATGCGGATCCTGTACGGCCGCCCGGCGACCACGCCGGCCTCCACGGCGGCGCCGGGGTCGTCGACGTGGACGTGTACGTTCCACAATCCGTCGCCGCCGACCACCACCAGGGAGTCCCCGAGGCCGTCGAGGCGCCGGCGCAGCTCCGCGACGGCAGGCTCGGTGGCCTCCAGCAGGTAGATCACCTCGTACGCGGGCCCGCCCTGCTCCTCCGCGTCGCACGGCTGCGGTACGGGCACGGCCCGGCCGCGGACCGCCTCGGGGGCCGGCTGCTGGCCGGACAGCGCCTGCCACAGGGCCCCGAGTACGGCGACCAGCCCGCAGCCCCCGGCGTCGACCACCCCGGCCCGGCCCAATTCGGCCAGCTGCCCGGGGGTGTCGGCGAGGGCCGCGCGGGCCCCGTCATAGGCGGCCCGGGCCACGTCCGCGGCGCTCCCGGCCTCGGCTCCGGCGGCCTCGCCGGCCCGTGCCGCGGCGGCGGCGACGGTGAGCATGGTGCCCTCCACCGGGTGCGCGACCGCCTGGTAGGCCTCTTCGGCGGCGCGCCTCAGCGCTTGGGCCAGCAGTCGGCCCGGCTCCCGGTCGTCGGGCTCGTCACCGAGCACGTCTGCGACTCCTCGCAGCAGTTGGGCCAGGATCGTCCCGGAGTTCCCCCGGGCGCCTATGAGGGCCCCGTGCGCGTAGGCCCGTACGGCCCGGGCCAGGGAGGGGGTCCCGCTGACGTCCGCGGGCGTGCTCCCGACGGCGGCCTCCAGCGCGCGGGCCGCCGATTCGGCGGTCAGGTAGAGGTTGGTACCGGTGTCCGCGTCCGCCACCGGGTAGACGTTGATCGCGTCGATGTCCTCGCGGGCCCGGCCCAGTGCGGCCAGGGCCAGCGAGCTCCAGGTGCGCACCGCTTCGGCATCGAGCTCGTCGGGGGGCTGCGGCTGCGACTGGTGCGGCACCGGGCGTTCCTCCTTGTGCGGGCCAGGGTTCACCGCAGGGTAACCAAGGACTGTCGGGGCGTCGGGACCGCGGGGCGGGGGCGGCGGCAGCCATGGTAGTTTTCTTGGACGGGCGCAGTCGTTGTATGCTGCTCCGGTTGCCCGATGAGAGTCGGGCCTTTCCCCCGGCAAACCACTTCAGACCTCTGATTCCGGTGCGCCGGATTTCACTGTAAGTGCACCTGAAGTCTTTGGAGTGACCTGTGGCTGCCAACTGCGACGTTTGCGCCAAGGGGCCGAGCTTCGGCAACAACATCTCCCACTCGCACCGCCGCACCTCGCGTCGCTGGAACCCGAACATCCAGCGCGTTCGTGCCGTGGTCAGTGGGACGCCGAAGCGCCTCAACGTCTGCACCTCGTGCATCAAGGCCGGCAAGGTCTCGCGCTGACGCCCGTCGTGCGCGCAGCCCTTCCGGTTGCCCAGAAGGCCGGTCCACCTCGTGGACCGGCCTTCTGCTTTGTCCGGACCTGCCGACAACGGGACCACCGCGTCACGTGACGCGGTGGTCTTCTGCTTTCCGCGCTCTCCTGCTTTTCCGCCCGCTTCAGCGGTTCCACTGCCAGGCGTGGTCCACCGGGCCGATGCCGCCGCCGAGCGCGAAGCCGGCGGCGATCGCGCCGGTCACGTACTCCTTGGCCTCCATGGCGGCCTGCGGCACGTCCTGCCCCTTGGCGAGACCGGCGGCGATCGCACTGGCGAGGGTGCAGCCGGTGCCGTGGGTGTGCCGGTTGTCGTGGCGCGGCGCCCGCAGCCACAGCTGGGTGTCGCCGTCGGTGAGCAGGTCGGCGGCCTCGCCGCCGTGGGCCGCCAGGTGCCCGCCCTTGATCAGCACCCACTCCGGTCCGTACCCGAGGACGGCGTCGGCGGCCCGCCGCATGTCTTCCTCGACTTCCACCACCACGCCCGTGAGCTGCGCCACCTCGTCCAGGTTGGGCGTGGCCACGGTGGCCAGGGGCAGCAGCTCCTTGCGTACGGCGTCCAGCGCCGAAGCGGCGAGCAACGCGTCCCCGTGCTTGGAGACCCCGACCGGGTCGACGACGGCGGGAGCCGCGGTGGCGGCCAACAGCTCGGCCACCGTCTCCACCAGCGCGGCGGAGGAGAGCATCCCGGTCTTGACCGCCTGTACGCCGATGTCGTCCACGACGGCCCGGTACTGGGCCGTGACGGCCTCTGCGGGCAGTTCCCAGACTCCCCGCACTCCGAGGGAGTTCTGCGCGGTCACGGCGGTCACGACGCTCATCCCGTGCACGCCGAGCGCCAGCATGGTCTTGAGGTCGGCCTGGATCCCCGCGCCGCCGCCGGAGTCGGATCCGGCGACGGTCAGGCACAGCGGTGGCGCGTCGTTCATCGCATCGTCTCCTCGGTGGAGGGGTCGGAACCGAAGTGGTCCCAGCCGCCGGTGCTCGTCCAGGGCGCGCCGTCCACGGTCACCTGGGGCAGCGCGGACCGGTTCAGCACCTCCCCGATGACCTTCCAGCGGGCCGGCAGTTTCACGTCGGGCGGGAAGGTCGCCACGATGGCGTGATCTTCTCCCCCGGTGAGCACCCACTGCAAGGGGTCGACCCCGACGGCCTGCCCGATGTCGTGCATCTGGGTCGGGATGTCGACGGCCGCCGAGCGCAGGTCGATCCGTACCTTGCTGGCCTCCGCGATGTGCCCGAGGTCGGCGATCAGGCCGTCGCTGACGTCGGTCATGGCGGTGGCGCCGAGTCCGGCGGCCGCGGGGCCCGCGTGGTACGGCGGCTCGGGGCGCCGGTGCGCCTCGACGAACGCCCGGGGGGAGCGGAAGCCGCGCGAGAGGACGGCGAACCCGGCCGCGGACCAACCCAGCCAGCCCGTGACGGCCACGACGTCGCCGGGCTGGGCGCCGGAGCGCAGCACGGGTTCGTGGTTGCGCAGGTCACCGAGGGCGGTGATGGCCACGGTGATGGTGTCCCCGCGGACCACGTCGCCCCCGACCACGGCCGCGCCGGCGACCTGGCACTCGTCGCGCAGCCCGTCCATCAGCTCGGTGGGCCAGGTGACCGGCAGCTCGGCCGGGACGACGAGGCCGAGCAGCAGCGCGGTCGGTACCGCGCCCATGGCGGCGATGTCCGCGAGGTTCTGCGCGGCGGCCTTGCGGCCGACGTCGTAGGCCGTGGACCAGTCGCGCCGGAAGTGCCGGCCTTCGAGCAGGATGTCCGTGCTCGCCACGACCCGCCGGTCGGGGGCCGACACGACCGCGGCGTCGTCGCCCGGTCCGAGCCGGACCGCCGGGGTGGTGGTGAGCCGTGCGGTGAGCTCCCGAATGAGCCCGAACTCCCCCAGCTCGCCCACAGTGCCCTTCATCGCTGTGCCCCTTCTTGCCCAGTCCGCTTGCGGTCGCGAGCCGTCACAGCTCTGGGTACCGTCAACAGATACGTCAACTTCTGCTCTTCGTGCGCCCCGCTGTGCGTGGCGCCTGGCTCGCGGGTCTCCCCGCGGTGCTCGGCGACGCGGTACCGTGGCGTCCCTTCTTCCCCGGGCCCACCCGAATCCCTGGGCCCATCCGAAGGTTAGGGGAATCGATCCTCGTGGCCGCCCTGGAGGTTCCGTGGTACAGGCGTACATCCTCATCCAGACCGAGGTGGGCAAGGCGTCGCTCGTCGCCGAGTCCATCAGCGAGATCGCGGGGGTGATCCAGGCCGAGGACGTGACGGGCCCGTACGACGTGATCGTGCGCGCCCAGGCCGACACCGTCGACGAGCTCGGCCGCATGGTCGTCGCCAAGGTCCAGCAGGTGGAGGGCATCACCCGCACCCTGACCTGCCCGGTGGTCCATCTGTAGCCCCCGTCTACTCTTGGCCGGTGATGTCCTTCCACCGCCGGCCCGTCCGTCCGCCCGCCCTGCCCGTACTGGTCGCCGTACTGGCCCTCGCGGGCTGCACCCCGGGTGGTTCCGAGGCCCGGGTGGACCCGCCGCCCACGCCGCCCGCCGACGTCGCGGGGTTCTGTGCAGCACTGCACGAGGAACTCCCGGAGACGGTGGCGGGCCTGGCGCGGACGAAGACCGAACCGGAGTCCGGTCTGACCGCCGCGTGGGGCGGCTCGGCGATCGTACTGCGGTGCGGTATCCCCAAGCCCCCCGCGATGGCCGATCCGAAGCAGGAGGGAGTCGAGGTCAACGGCGTCCGCTGGCTGCTGGAAAAGCTCCCCGCCGATTCCGGAGGCGGCTTCCGGTTCACCACCGGAATGCGGCTGGCGTACACCGAGGTCCGGGTCGACAAGGAGCATGCCACGGATGCGGGGATGCTGGTCGGGCTGTCCGCGGTAGTGGCCAAGACCCTCCCTGAGGGCATCTCGTCGTATTGACGGCCCGACGCCCCCGCTCTCGCACCGACCGCCCGCCGGGATTCCCGGCGGGCGGTCGGCATGGTGCTGCGTATCGGCGTCCGTGGTCTAGCGCAGCCCGGTGGAACGGCGCAGGGCGGCCTGGATCAGGCGGTCCACCAGCTCCGAGTACTCGACGCCCGACTCCTGCCACATCCGTGGGTACATGGAGATCGGGGTGAAGCCCGGCATGGTGTTGATCTCGTTGATGACGAAGGTGCCGTCCTCCGTGAGGAAGAAGTCGGCGCGCACCAGTCCCTCGCAGGAGGCTGCGTCGTAGGCCTCGATCGCGAGCCGCTGCACCTCGGCGGTCTGCTCCGGGGTGAGCGGGGCGGGCACGATCCCGGAGGCGGAGTCGATGTACTTCGCCTCGAAGTCGTAGAAGTCGTGGCTGGAGACCGGCGGGATCTCGGCGGGCACGCTCGCGCGCGGCCCGTCCTCGAACTCCAGCACCCCGCACTCGATCTCGCGGCCGCGCAGCAGCGCCTCCACGATGATCTTCGGGTCGTGGCGCTGGGCCTCTCGGATCGCCTCGTCGAGCCCGGAGGCCTCGTCGACCTTGGTGATGCCGATGGAGGAGCCGGCCCGGGCGGGCTTGATGAAGAGCGGCCAGCCGTGCTCCGCGGCGAAGTCCGTGATCCGCGTGCGGGCGGCGGCCTCGTCGGCCTCCCACTCGCGGGGGCGGACGGTGAGGTACGGGCCGACGGGGAGGCCGAAGGAGGTGAAGACGCGCTTCATGTACTCCTTGTCCTGGCCGACGGCCGAGGCGAGGACGCCCGAGCCGACGTACGGGATCCCGGAGAGCTCCAGGAGGCCCTGCAGGGTGCCGTCCTCGCCGTACGGACCGTGCAGCATCGGGAAGACGACGTCGACCTCGCCCAGGGCCTTGGGAACGGCTCCCGGCTCGGTGTAGACGACCTCGCGGTTGGCCGGGTCGACGGAGAGCACGACGGCGCCGTCCGCGGAGTCCGAGAGCTCCTCGACGCTGGGGAGCTTGCGGTCGGCGATGGCCATGCGCGCGGGCTCGTCGGCGGTCAACGCCCACCGGCCGTCCGTGGTGATGCCGATGGGCAGCACCTCGTACTTGGACCGGTCGATGGCGCGCAGGACGGCGCCCGCCGTGACGACCGAGATGGCGTGTTCCGAGCTGCGGCCGCCGAACACGACGGCCACACGGGGCTTGCGGCCCTGCTGCTCAGGGGTCTGGGGGAGGTTCTCGCTGCTCATATCGCCACGAGAGTACCCGCTCAGACGTCCGGAAAGGAGTCAGCGGCGTTCCGGTTTGGCGCTGCGCCCCATCAGTTCCTTCAGTGCGACCAGCGGCGGCTTGCCGTGGTGGACGATGTCGACGACGGTGTCGGTGATCGGCATGTCCACCCCGTGACGGCGGGCCAGATCAGCCACGGACTGGCAGGACTTGACGCCCTCGGCGGTCTGCTTGGTGACCGCGATGGTCTCCTCCAGGGTCATCCCGCGGCCGAGGTTGGTGCCGAAGGTGTGGTTCCGGGAGAGCGGCGAGGAGCAGGTGGCGACGAGGTCGCCGAGGCCGGCGAGACCGGAGAAGGTGAGCGGGTCGGCCCCCATCGCCAGGCCCAGCCGGGTCGCCTCGGCCAGCCCCCGGGTGATGAGCGAGCCCTTGGTGTTGTCGCCCAGGCCCATGCCGTCCGCGATGCCGACGGCGAGGCCGATGACGTTCTTGACGGCGCCGCCGAGCTCGCAGCCGATGACGTCGGTGCTCGTGTACGGGCGGAAGTACGGGGTGTGGCAAGCCGTCTGGAGGCGCTGCGCGACGGCTTCGTCAGAGCAGGCGACGACGGCGGCGGCCGGCTGCCGGGCTGCGATCTCGCGGGCGAGGTTGGGGCCGGTGACGACCGCGACGCGCTCGGCGGGGACCTTGGCCACCTCTTCGATGACCTCGCTCATCCGCTTGGCGGTGCCGAGTTCGATGCCCTTCATGAGGGAGACGAGCACGGCGTCGGCGGGCAGCAGCGGGGCCCATTCGGCGAGGTTGCCGCGCAGCGTCTGGGAGGGAACCGCGAGGACCACGAAGTCGGCGCCGCGCGCGGCCTCGGCCGGGTCGGTGGTGGCGTGCATGTTCGCCGGGAGTTCGACGCCCGGGAAGTAGTCCGGGTTGGACCGGCCGGTGTTGATGGCGTCGACCACTTCCCGGCGGCGGCCCCACAGGGTCACCTCGCAGCCGGCGTCGGCGAGCACCATGCCGAAGGCCGTGCCCCAGGAGCCGGTTCCGAAGACGGCCGCCTTCACGGGACGTGTCACTTGTGGTCCTCCCCCGCGGCCTTGCGCCGCTGTTCCGCCCTGGCCTTGCGATGGTCGTACGGCTGCTCGGGCGCCTTCTCCCCGCGCAGTTCCTCCAGCAGCTCGGTGATGGCCGCCATGATGGTCTCGGTGGCCTCCTTGAGCACGTCCGGGGTGGGTTCCCGGTCGTAGAACTCGGTGAGGTCCACGGGGGGTCCGGCAAGCACCTGGAGGGTCTTGCGCGGGAACAGCCGGACCTTGTTCTGCTTGGCGTAGGGCGGCATCGCGAGGTTCGCGCCCCACTGGGCCACCGGAATGACGGGCGCCTTGGTCATCAGCGCCACCCGCGCGGCACCGGTCTTGCCGGCCATCGGCCACATGTCCGGGTCGCGGGTGAGGGTGCCTTCCGGATAAAAGGCCACGCATTCGCCGCGCTCGATCGCGTCCACGGCGGCCCTGAATGCGTCCAGGGCGTTGGTGGTCTCGCGGTAGACCGGGATCTGACCGGAACCGTGCAGGATCGCACCGACAATAGGAACCTTGAAGAGGGCGGCCTTCGCGAGCAATCGGGGCACCCGGCCGGTGTTGTACTGGAAGTGCGCGTAGGAGAGCGGGTCCAGATACGAGTTGTGATTGACGGCCGTGATAAACCCGCCCTCGGCCGGAATGTGATCCATTCCCCGCCAGTCCCGCTTGAAGAGCACCACCAGCGGCGGTTTTGCGATGACCGCCGCCAGGCGGTACCAGAAGCCGATTCTGCGGCGGGACACTCGGACACCTTCCTCTAGGACCGGTGCGCGGGGGTACCTCCCAGCGGTGGCTGGGGAAGCTGGGGCACCTCCTCGGCCGGACAAGTGTGGCCTCGGGTCCGGTCTCTGTCGAGGACACCGTACGCCCCGCCCGGAGCACCGGACCTCCCGGTTGCCCAGGCAGGGGCGACAATGGGCCGACGCATGACCCGACCATGACCCGACCATGGTCCAGGCATGTACGGACGCGCACCGGAGGGAAGGGGTCCGTCACGAACGCGGTCTGGAGCCTGGTGGTCCCGCTGAAGCCACTGGCGGTGGCCAAGAGCCGCCTCGGGGCGGCCGTGGGCGCGTCCCGTCCCGGGCTCGCGCTGGCGTTCGCGCAGGACACCGTGGCGGGGGCCCTGGCCTGCGCGGCGGTCGCGGATGTGGTGGTCGTCACGGATGACGCGGAGGCCGGCGCGGAACTCGCACGGCTGGGGGCGCGGATCGTGCCGGACGCCCCGGCCGCGGGGCTCAACGCGGCGTTGGCCCACGGGGCGCGGGAGGTGCGCTCGGCCCGGCCCGGAGCGGCCGTGGCCGCGATGAACGCGGATCTGCCCGCACTGCGCCCGCCGGAATTGCTACGCGTGCTCGAAGCCGCCTCCGCATTTCCCCGGGCATTTCTGGCGGATGCGGCGGGAATCGGCACGACCTTGCTTTCCGCTGCTCCGCACGTGGAATTGGCACCCTCGTTCGGCGGCCCGTCGCGGGCCCGGCATTCGGCGTCGGGAGCTGCGGAAATAGCCCTGGCTGACGTCGAGAGCGTGCGCCGGGACGTGGACACGGGGGCGGATCTACGGACGGCCCTCGCCCTCGGTGTGGGGCGCCACACGGCCCGATACAGTGCCGCTATGCAGGCGACCGCGTACACGTACGACTCCCAGACCCGCAGCGGCAGTGTGTTGCTGGACGACGGCACTCCGGTGCCCTTCGAGGCCCCGGCCTTCGACGCCGGCGGCCTGCGCCTGCTGCGCCCCGGACAGCGGGTGCGGATCGAGACGGACGGCGAGGGGCCGGGGCTGCGGATCACGCTGGTCACCCTGCAGACCTTCTGAGTCCCGCCCTGCCCCCAGCCCCGTTCGACCTGCACGAACAGCACCGCGGGCCGGCTTCCCCAACAGGGGGAAGCCGGCCCGGCGTGTGTGACTCGTGGCCCTACTTCTTGCGGGCCGTGGTCTTCTTCGCGGTGGTCTTGCGCGCCGTCGTCTTCTTGGCGGGCGCCGTGGTCTTCGCGGTGGCCTTCTTGGCCGCCGGAGCCGTCTTCTTGGCCGCGGCGGTGGTCTTCTTCGCCGCGGGCGCGGCCTTCTTGGCCGCCGCGGTGGTCTTCTTCGCCGTCGCCGTGGTCTTCTTGGCCGCGGCGGTCTTGGCGACCACCTTCTTGGCCGTGGCGGTCTTCTTCGCCGTGGCGGTGGTCTTCTTGGCGACCGCGGTCTTCGCCGCCGCCTTCTTGGCGGTGGTGGCCTTCTTGGCCGCGGCCTTCTTGACCGTCGCGGAAGCGCCGCCGGTGAGGCTGCCCTTGGGGGCCTTCTTCACCGACACCTCGCCGCCCTTGGGGAGCTTCTTGGTGCCCGCGACCAGGTCCTTGAAGCCCTGGCCCGCACGGAAGCGGGGAACAGAGGTCTTCTTGACCCGGACGCGCTCACCCGTCTGCGGGTTGCGGGCATAGCGGGCCGGGCGGTCGACCTTCTCGAACGAGCCGAAGCCCGTGACCGAGACCCGGTCGCCCGCGACCACAGCGCGGACCATCGCGTCCAGTACCGCGTCGACAGCGTCCGCGGCCTGCTGGCGGCCGCCCAGCTTGTCGGCAATCGCTTCTACGAGCTGCGCCTTGTTCACGTCTTCCCCTTCGGAGACTTCGCCAGAACGAATGTGTTCAAGCTTATTTCGCACGTTAGGCGGATATATACCGCAAATCAAACACGAAACGGGCTAATCACCCTAGTGCCGCAACGGTGTAGGTCGTTACGGAGTTCCTTCGCATCAGTCGCCTTCAGGGAATCGACCCTCGTCGAGGTCCTTCATCAACCTGTCCAGGCGCCTTGCCGCATCGGCGAGATCGTGCTTCGCCGCGGCCGTGACGACCAACAGCTTCCGGGACAGCGCCATCCTTACGCCCTCCGGGACTTGCAGCGTGCGCACCCTTGCGTGTGCTTCTTTCAACCGGTCCGCGACGAGTTCGTAGAGCTCAAGTTGACTGTCGCGTTCCATGCACAGATTGTGCCATCTGGGGCGAGTTGTCGCCTCACGGGGCCTCAACACACGGCTGTGCCCCCCACCGGAAGGCGGGGGGCACAGTGTTGTCCATGTGATCACCCGAGGGTGAATAAGCGCTGATCAGGCAGGAATCAGGCCCGAATCGTGCGCGGCTTGAAACCCGGTCGGGCGCTTTCGTACGTGGCGATGTCCGCTTCGTTCTGAAGGGTGAGCGAGATGTCGTCGAGGCCCTCCAGCAGACGCCAGCGGGCGTTGTCGTCGAGTTCGAACTCCGCCTCGATTCCGGCCGCACGGACCTGGCGGGCGACCAGGTCAACGGTGACCTCGGCGGTCGGGTCGGCCTCGGTCAGCTCCCACAGCTCGTCCACGGTCTCCTGCGGAAGGACCACCGTCAGCAGTCCGTTCTTCAGCGAGTTGCCGCGGAAGATGTCGGCGAAGCGGGAGGAGATGACCGTCTTGAACCCGAAGTTCTGCAGGGCCCAGACGGCGTGCTCGCGCGAGGAGCCGGTACCGAAGTCGGGGCCGGCGACCAGCACCGTCGCACCCGCGCGCTCCGGGCGGTTCGTGATGAACTCGGGGTCCTTGCGCCAGGCCTCGAAGAGCCCGTCCTCGAACCCGTCGCGGGTGATCTTCTTCAGCCAGTGGGCGGGGATGATCTGGTCGGTGTCGACGTTGCTGCGGCGCAGCGGTACGGCCCGGCCGGTGTGGGTGGTGAAGGCTTCCATGGTTCTCAGACTCCGGCGGTCGCGTTGGCGTCGGACAGGTCGGCGGGCGAGGCCAGGTGGCCCAGCACCGCGGTGGCGGCGGCCACCTGCGGGGAGACCAGGTGGGTCCGTCCGCCCTTGCCCTGCCGGCCCTCGAAGTTGCGGTTGGAGGTGGACGCGGAGCGCTCACCGGGGGCCAGTTGGTCGGGGTTCATACCCAGACACATCGAACAGCCCGCGTGCCGCCACTCGGCGCCGGCCTCCTTGAAGACCTTGTCGAGGCCCTCCTCCACGGCCTGGAGGGCGACCCGGACGGAGCCCGGGACGACCAGCATCCGTACGCCGTCGGCGACTTTGCGGCCCTCGATGATGCCGGCGACGGCACGCAGGTCCTCGATGCGGCCGTTGGTGCAGGAACCTACGAAGACGGTGTCGACCTTGATGTCACGCAGCGGCTGCCCGGCCGTCAACCCCATGTACTCCAGGGCCTTTTCGGCGGCGTGGCGCTCCGAAGCGTCCTCGTACGAAGCCGGATCGGGGACGTGGGCCGACAGCGGCGCGCCCTGGCCCGGGTTGGTGCCCCAGGTGACGAACGGCGACAGCGAGGCGCCGTCGATGACGACCTCGGCGTCGAAGACCGCGTCCTCGTCGGTGCGCAGGGTCTTCCAGTACGCAACCGCCGCGTCCCAGTCCTCGCCCTTCGGGGCGTGGTCGCGGCCCTCCAGGTAGTCGAAGGTGGTCTGGTCGGGGGCGATCATGCCCGCGCGGGCGCCTGCCTCGATGGACATGTTGCAGATGGTCATGCGGGCTTCCATCGAGAGCTTCTCGATCGCCTCGCCGCGGTACTCCAGGATGTAGCCCTGCCCGCCGCCGGTGCCGATCTTGGCGATGATCGCCAGGATCAGGTCCTTGGCGGTCACGCCCTCGGCCAGCTCGCCGGTGACGGTGATGGCCATCGTCTTCGGGCGGGCCAGCGGCAGCGTCTGGGTGGCCAGTACGTGCTCGACCTGGCTGGTGCCGATGCCGAAGGCCAGCGCACCGAAGGCGCCGTGCGTGGAGGTGTGCGAGTCGCCGCAGACCACCGTGGTGCCCGGCTGGGTCAGGCCCAGCTGCGGCCCCACGACGTGGACGACACCCTGCTCGACGTCGCCGAGCGAGTGCAGACGCACGCCGAACTCGGCGCAGTTCTTGCGCAGCGTCTCCAGCTGGGCCCGGGAGACCGGGTCAGCGATCGGCTTGTCGATGTCGAGGGTGGGGGTGTTGTGGTCCTCGGTCGCGATGGTGAGGTCGAGCCGGCGGACCTTGCGGCCGGCCTGTCGCAGTCCCTCGAAGGCCTGGGGGCTGGTCACCTCGTGCAGCAGGTGCAGATCAATGAAGAGGAGGTCGGGCTCGCCTTCGGCGCGCCGGACGACATGGTCGTCCCAGACCTTCTCCGCGAGTGTCCTACCCATCGCTTTCCCTCCGGCCGGCCGGTTCGGGCCGGCGCTTCATAGAGATCTGGTGCGCCTGATCGCCCGTACCCCACGCGCCGGACGACGGCTCGGACCCCGTGGTTCGTGGACCCGCACATACAGACTCGCTTGTTCTTGGAAAAATTGAACTTGCGTTTCACAGTGTGAGACGCGAATATCGTTTCATGGACAACTCTAGCGGCGTCGGCGTTCTCGACAAGGCAGCTCTGGTTTTGAGCGCACTGGAGTCCGGTCCGGCCACCCTCGCCGGGCTGGTCGCGGCGACAGGGCTCGCACGACCCACGGCACATCGCCTGGCCGTGGCACTGGAACACCACCGGATGGTGGCGAGGGACATGCAGGGCCGGTTCATCCTCGGACCGCGGCTGGCGGAGCTCGCCGCCGCCGCCGGCGAGGACCGCCTGCTGGCTACGGCGGGACCGGTACTCACCCACCTCCGCGACGTGACGGGCGAGAGCGCGCAGCTCTACCGCCGTCAGGGCGACATGCGCATCTGCGTGGCGGCAGCGGAGCGGCTGTCGGGCCTTCGGGACACCGTCCCGGTGGGCTCAACGCTCCCGATGAAGGCCGGATCCGCCGCGCAGATCCTGATGGCCTGGGAGGAGCCCGAGCGGCTCCACCGCGGCTTGCAGGGTGCGCGCTTCACGGCGACGGCGCTCTCGGGCGTACGGCGGCGCGGCTGGGCGCAGTCGATCGGCGAGCGGGAGCCCGGCGTGGCGTCCGTCTCGGCGCCGGTGCGCGGGCCGTCGAACCGCGTGGTGGCCGCCGTGTCGGTCTCCGGGCCGATCGAGCGCCTGACGCGCCACCCGGGCCGGATGCACGCCCAGGCCGTCATCGACGCAGCCGCCCGCCTCACGGAGGCCCTGCGCCGTACCGGCTGACCTCCCCCGCCTCTCCCCACTGCCCCACTCCACCGGGCCCGGGGTCGCGTACGACGCCGCACACGTCCGAACACGCGCCTCCGGGCCCGCACTTGTGCCGGTGCAGACGGGTCGGCCGGGTTCGGGAACAGCGAAGAGGCCCTCCGCGACGAACGCGGAGGGCCTCTTCTGTGCGTACCCCCGACCGGATTCGAACCGGCGCTACCGCCTTGAGAGGGCGGCGTGCTAGGCCGCTACACAACGGGGGCTTGCTCGTACTGCGCTGGGCTACCAGGACTCGAACCTAGAACAAAGGAACCAGAAACCTTCGTGTTGCCAATTACACCATAGCCCAATGCGGTCTAGACCAGACCACAGTACCCCCGACCGGATTCGAACCGGCGCTACCGCCTTGAGAGGGCGGCGTGCTAGGCCGCTACACAACGGGGGCCCTAGCGATCCTGCATCAAGACGTCCGGGAGCTACCCGATGGAGATCTTGCGGGAAGGATCTGTACCCCCGACCGGATTCGAACCGGCGCTACCGCCTTGAGAGGGCGGCGTGCTAGGCCGCTACACAACGGGGGCAAAGCACTGCGTTACTACTGCACTGCGCTGGGGTACCAGGACTCGAACCTAGAATAAGGGAACCAGAAACCCTCGTGTTGCCAATTACACTATACCCCACCGAAAGTCAACCCCCTGGGGGGCTTTTCTTTCGAGTGGCGCCTCCGTCCGGCCTTTCGGCCCGCTCCGGCGGCGCAGAAAGAACATTACCGGATGCCTGACCGTGCTCCAAAACGGGTATCCGCTGCCAGCAGCTCCGGGAGCTGGACGAGCCCGGCGATCCGGTGCACCCCGGCGGGGCCGGGCCCGCGTCCGCCGTCCCGGTCGAGCCAGACCGCGGTCAACCCGGCGTCGCGGGCGCCGCGCGCGTCGATTTCCGGCTGATCCCCCACGTACGCCACCTCACCGGGTGGCAGTCCGAGCGCCTCGCAGGCGGCCAGGAAGGCCTCCGCCTCGGGCTTGCTGACCCCCAGCTCGGCGGCGCACACCAGCACTTCGAAGCGCTCGCGCAACCCGAGGTGGCGCAGCTTGGGATCCTGGTTGGCGCTGGAGGAATTGGAGAGCACCCCGTGCCGGTACCCGGCCGCGAGGGCGTCCAGTACGGGCAGCACGTCCGGGAACAACGTCCAGGCGGCCTTGTAGTGCTCGACGTACCGGTCGAACCAGTCGTCGGCCTCCGCCGCGCTCAGGTCGGGAACCCCGAGGAAGTCCCTTACCCGGTCCCGACGCTGCTCCTGGAAGCTCACCTCCCCGGCGGCGAAGCGGTCCCAGTGCTTGGTGGTGATCTCCCGCCACAGGGCGAGCGCCTCCTCCGGGGACCCGTACCGCTCCCCCAGGCCCTCCTCCGCGAGCCGGCGCGCCAGCCCGGCGCTGTCCGCCCCGGTGTAGTCGAACAGGGTGTCGTCGATGTCCCAGAGCACGGCGCGGATCGGCATACCGCCGAGGCTACGCCGCGGTCTCCTCCGGTGTGGGCACGACGAAGAAGTCCGTCACGAAACAGGTGATCGCACCCTCGGCGTCCCGACCGACCCAGGTCGGATAGGCGCCGTCCCCCCAGCCCGAGGAGAAGGCGACGAGGCTGTGGCCGCCCTCGCCCTCCACCCGGTACGCCCCGGCGGCGTGACCCGCCCCCTCGAAGGCCTCCCAGAGCGGCCCCTCGTCGCCCTCGCAGTCGGGAAAGGCCCCGTCGGCCGCGAGGTCGTAGAAGCAGCCCGTGCCCGCGTCCACGCCGTAGCCGTAGAACTCGCCCTCGCCGAGCGCGGCGGGGTCCTGCCCGTCCTTCAACGCGAGTTCCCAGGACACGGTCGGCGCGTCGTCCGAGACCACGAGGCGGGCGGCGGCGACCCGCCGGTGCGGCGTGGCGGCCGACTGCTCCTCGGGCTCCTCCTCGGGCTGCGTCAGCGTGGCCACGGCGACCTCCACCCGGTAGCGGCCCGGGGCCACTTCGGCGGTGAAGGGCGCCGTGTCGCCCCCGCCGAGGTAGACGAAGGGGTCGCAGGCGACGACACGTCCGGTGGGCAACCACAGCTCGCCGCCGTCGGCCACCGAGAGCACCCCGGTCGGGCCCTCCTCGTACGAGAAGGTGTTGCCCGGCGTGAAGTGCCAGGAGTAGTCGGGGGCGGTCATGGGCATGGCAAGGCCTTTCGTACGGCGGCGTACGCGTGAACGATCTCCGCAGACCCTAACGGCGGCCCCCGACAACGCCGCAGGGGGCGACCTCCCGGATTCTCCGGGGGCCACCCCCTGCGGGCGGGGTCCCTGCCGGCGTCAGCAGGGCGAGGTCGTGCCTAAGCGGCGGCGGCCAGCTTGGCCAGGGCCGCGTCGATCCGCGCCAGCGAGCGCTCCTTGCCGAGGATCTGCAAGGACTCGAAGAGCGGCAGGCCGACCGTGCGGCCGGTGACGGCCACGCGCACGGGCGCCTGGGCCTTGCCGAGCTTGAGGCCGTGGGCCTCGCCGGCGGTCAGGACGGCCTGCTTGAGCGACTCGGGATCGCTCCAGTCGGCCGCCTCCAGGTTGGCGCGGGCGGTCGTCAGCAGGGCCGCCGGGTCGCCCTTCATCGCCTTGTCCCAGGACGCCTGGTCCTCGACGGGCTCCTTGCGGAAGAGGAAGTCCACGTTGGCGGTGATGTCCGACAGGACGGTCACGCGGGTCTGGGCGTACGGCGCGATGGCCGCCCACGCCTCGGCGTCGAAGTCCTCCGGCTCCCAGTTCGCGTGCGGAGCCCGCAGCCACGGGGTGCAGGCGTCCGCGAAGGCCTTCGGGTCCAGCAGCCGGATGTGGTCGGCGTTGATCGCCTCGGCCTTCTTGAGGTCGAAGCGCGCCGGGTTCGCGTTCACGTCCGGAATGTCGAACTTCGCCACCATCTCCTCGATCGAGAAGATGTCCTGATCCTTGGAGAAGGACCAGCCGAGGAGCGAGAGGTAGTTCAGCAGGCCCTCGGGGAGGAAGCCGCGCTCGCGGTACAGGTTGAGCGAGCTCTCCGGGTCGCGCTTGGAGAGCTTCTTGTTGCCCTCGCCCATCACGTACGGCAGGTGGCCGAACTCCGGGACACCCTTGGCGATGCCCAGCTCGATCAGCGCCTTGTACAGCGCGATCTGACGCGGGGTGGAGGACAGCAGGTCCTCGCCGCGCAGCACGTGGGTGATCTCCATCAGCGCGTCGTCGACCGGGTTGACGAGCGTGTACAGCGGCGCGCCGTTGGCCCGCAGGATGCCGAAGTCCGGCACGTTCTCCGGGGTGAAGGTCAGCTCGCCGCGCACCAGGTCGGTGAAGGTGATGGGCTCGTCGGGCATCCGGAAGCGGACGATGGAGGAGCGGTGCTCGCCCTGGAACGCCTCCAACTGCACGGTGGTCAGCTCGCGGCAGTGGCCGTCGTAGCCGGAGGGCTTACCGGCGGCGCGGGCGGCGGCGCGGCGCGCGTCCAGCTCGTCGGTGGTGCAGTAGCAGTCGTACGCGTAGCCGGCGTCCTTGAGCTTCTTGGCGACGTCCGCGTAGAGGTCCATGCGCTGCGACTGGCGGTACGGGGCGTGCGGGCCGCCCACCTCGGGACCCTCGTCCCAGGTGAAGCCGAGCCAGCGCAGCGAGTCGAGGAGCTGGTCGTACGACTCCTCGGAGTCGCGGGCCGCGTCGGTGTCTTCGATGCGGAAGACGAACGTACCGCCGTGGTGGCGGGCGAACGCCCAGTTGAAGAGGGCGGTCCGGACCAGGCCCACGTGGGGGTTGCCGGTCGGGGAGGGACAGAAACGTACGCGGACGTTCGCGTTAGCCACGCTTGATCACCTTGTTGGTGAGAGTGCCGATGCCTTCGATGGTGACGGCGACCTCGTCGCCGACGTTGAGGGGGCCGACTCCGGCCGGGGTCCCCGTGAGGATGACGTCGCCCGGGAGCAGCGTCATGGCCTCGGTGATGTGGACGACGAGGTCCTCGATGGAGCGGATCATGTCGCTGGTGCGGCCGAGCTGGCGCTGTTCGCCGTTGACGGTGCACTGGATGGTCAGGTCGGTCGGGTCGAGGTCGGTCTCGATCCAGGGGCCGAGGGGGCAGGCGCTGTCGAAGCCCTTGGCGCGGGCCCACTGCTTCTCGCGCTGCTGGACATCGCGCGCGGTGACGTCGTTGGCGCAGGTGTAACCGAGGATCACGTCCTTGACGCGCTCCTTCGGGACCTCGCGGCACATGCGGCCGATGACCACGGCGAGCTCCGCCTCGTGGTGGAGGTCCTGCGAGAAGGAGGGGTACGTGATGGGGTCGCCCGGGCCGACCACCGAGGTGGAGGGCTTGAAGAAGGTGAGGGGCGCCTCGGGGCGGCCCTGCTCATCGAAGACGGCGTTGCCGAGCTCCGCCGCGTGCTCCGCGTAGTTGCGGCCGATGGCCACGACCTTGTTCGGGAGCACGGGCGGCAGCAGCCGGACCTTGCTCAGCGGGACCTTCGTGCCCGAGAGCTCGAAGTCCGCGAACGGAATGCCCTTGATGATGTCGAGGACGAGCTCACCCTCGGCGCCGGGGGCAGTGCTGCCCTCGACCGCGCCGAACGCGACATTGCCGTCGATGGAGAACCTGGCGATGCGCACGTGTTGCGTCTGCCCCTCTGTATTTCCGCTGGCTGGAGTCTGCGGTCTCCAGGCTAACGCGGCGGGCAGCGGCGCTTCGCGCTCCTTTTACTGCGCGGCGGACACCGGCGCGTCCATCAGGATCGTGCGGCGCGGGTTCGCGGTCTGGGAGGGCAGCTCGACGGCGTGCTCCGGAGCCTCGGTCGCCTGCAGCTCCTCGGCGTCCTTCAGGTGCGCGAGGGTGGTGCGGCGGGGGTTGGCTATGTTGCGGAACATCATCGTCGTCTTCATGGGTGTCTCGGGCCCTCGGCTCGGTCGTCGGGTGGGGGTTGTCGGATCCGTCAACCCTGTAAAGGGCAAGGCTAAACATCCGATTCCCCGCCTGAACCGGGAAGTAATGGCCACGGGTGTGTGAGTTTGCTCACCCGTGACCAGACAATGTGGGCATTATGGACAGTCAATTTCGAGTGAGGAAACGGACATTGCGCCACTGAATGAGTCATTCCGCTGCTGATCATCTCGACTGGGACACCTTGCCAGCAGCCGCGTTTGGATGACGTAAGTCCGATTCCTACCGAAAGGCTCACCACATCGCGTAGTGCCGCGGTCACGAAAAGTGACCGACTCTCCAGGCCGACACGCGCACCTTGTTGGAGATCCGCCACTGTGCTGGAATTCGCGGGACCGCCGCGGGAACAGCCGGCGCGCAGGTGGCGCGACACAGCGCCGCGCGCGGCGGCACGGAGAGGGAGACGCGCCGGTCACCGACGACCACCATGGGGCGCGCAGTGCCCCACGACTCGACACCGTCCCACCGGTCGCCCGGCGGGACGCCTGGTCCAGAGGTTGCGACGCTAGTGCAGGGACGAATCAAGAGGGATGGCAGCGCTGCGGCGGAGCAGGAGCCGCGCGGCGGGACCGACCGTGGCTCCTCGCCCCAGCACGCCCAGAACCGCGGGCCGGCTGTCGCAGGCGCGGGTACCGACTCCTCCGCCACGGTGAAGGCCAAGGCACGCCTCAAGCCCAAGGGCAAGGCGAAGAGCGATGAGTCGGCCGACACGGACGTGGCGATACCGAAGGCCCCCAGTGGGCCCGGGTCCCGCCTCGGCTTGCAGAACTGGCGCATCAGCACGCGACTCGTGTCGCTGCTGACCCTGCCGGTCGTCGCGGCCACCACGCTCGGTGGCTTCCGCATCAACGACTCGCTCAACGACATCGCACAGCTGGAGCACATGCAGCTGCTGACGACGATGACCCGGCAGGCCACCAACCTGGCCGCCATGCTCCAGGAGGAGCGGGACAAATCGGCCGGTCCGCTGTCGGTCGCCAGGGACGGCAAGCCCAGCAGCCTCGTCGTGGGCGTCCGCGAGCAGACCGACGCCGCTGCCAAGGCCTTCGCCGCCGCGACCGACAAGGTCGACAGCGCGGAGGACAAGGACGAGACCCTCAAGTCGATCCGCAACAACATCCTGCAGATCGGCCGCCAGCTCACCGGCATCGAGGAAATCCGCAAGAAGGCGTACCAAAACGGCGCCCAGCAGACCGTCACCGAGTACAACGCGCTGATCGTCTCGCTGCTCTCGCTGTCCCAGGACATGGCGCAGGCCACCTCCAGCCCGGAGATGATCAAGCGTACGCGTGCGCTGGCAGCCTTCTCCTCCGCCAAGGAGTACGCCTCGATCCAGCGCGCCGTCATCGCCGCCTCGCTCCCCGAGAGCGGCGACCGCCCGGGCCTCCTCACCGAGAACGACCGTCTGTACGCGCTCTCCGCACTGCGCGGCGAGAGCCAGTCGAAGAAGACGTTCGAACTCGTCTACCAGGGCAAGCCGGAGGAGCTCCTCGCGGCGCTCGGCGACGGCAACACGGAGATCGGCACCGCCGACCACTACGCCCGACGCGTCCTGAGCACCCAGGGGCAGTTCTCCAAGGAGAAGAACCGGTCCTGGATGGACTGGTACGACGCGGACGACACCAAGCTCCAGGCGATGAAGGTCATCGAGCTCACCCTGCTCGAGGACATGGAGCAGAAGGCCCGCGAGCTCAAGAACGAGTCGCAGCGCGACGCCATCATCAACGGTGCGCTGATCCTCCTCGTCCTCGGTGTCTCCCTCGTCGGCGCCTTCGTCATGGCCCGCTCGATGATCCGCTCGCTGCGCCGCCTGCAGGACACCGCGACCCGGGTCGCCCAGGACCGACTGCCCGAGCTCGTCAAGCAGCTGTCCGAGTCCGACCCGCAGGACGTGGACACGTCCGTGGAGTCGGTCGGTCTGCACACCCGCGACGAGATCGGCCAGGTGGCCGCGGCCTTCGACGACGTGCACCGCGAGGCCGTCCGCCTCGCAGCCGAGCAGGCCCTCCTCCGGGGCAACGTCAACGCGATGTTCACCAACCTCTCGCGCCGCTCGCAGGGTCTCATCCAGCGCCAGCTCTCGCTCATCTCCGAGCTGGAGTCGCGCGAGGCCGACCCCGACCAGCTGTCCTCGCTCTTCAAGCTCGACCACCTCGCGACCCGCATGCGCCGTAACGGCGAAAACCTCCTCGTCCTCGCGGGCGAGGAGCCGGGCCGCCGGTGGACCCGTCCCGTCCCGCTCGTCGACGTGCTCCGTGCCGCCGCGTCCGAGGTGGAGCAGTACGAGCGCATCGAACTCGCGTCGGTACCCGGCACCGACGTCGCCGGCCGCGTCGTCAACGACCTCGTGCACCTGCTCGCCGAGCTGTTGGAGAACGCCACCTCGTTCTCCTCCCCGCAGACCAAGGTCAAGGTCACCGGTCACGCGCTGCCCGACGGCCGCGTGCTCGTCGAGATCCACGACACCGGTATCGGCCTGTCCCCCGAGGACCTCGCCGCGATCAACGAGCGGCTCGCGTCGCCGCCGACCGTGGACGTGTCCGTCTCCCGCCGCATGGGCCTGTTCGTGGTCGGCCGCCTGTCCCTGCGACACGGCATCCGCATCCAGCTGCGCCCGTCCGACTCGGGCGGTACGACGGCCCTCGTCATGCTGCCGGTCGACGTCGCCCAGGGCGGCAAGAAGCCGGGTCAGGGCGGTCCGGGCGCCGGTGGTCCGCAGGGCGGTCCGGGTGCGCCCGCGCAGGGTTCCGTCCCGGGCGGCGGCGCACGCCAGCCCGTGGGCTCCGGCCCCCAGCGCGGCCAGGTTCCCGGCGGCCAGCGCAACGCCCTGCCGGGGCGCGACGGCGGTCCGCAGGGCGGCCGCCCCCAGCAGGGGGCTCCCGGCGGGCGTCCGCAGGGCGGTCCGGGCATGCCCGGCATGCCGGCGGCTCCGACCGGTCAGCAGGGCCAGGGCCAGGGCGCCTTCGGCGGCGGTGCTCCGCTGCCGGGCCGGGGTCCGGCCGGTGCTCCCCCGTCCCGTCCGACGACCCCGCCCGCGTCCTCCGGCTCGACCGGATTCCCGCAGGGCAACGGTTTCGAGCGGCCTCAGCCGCAGCAGCAGCCCGCTCCCACCGGCCCGGTGCCCTCGGCCCAGGCGCCCACCGCCCCGGCTTCCCGCGGCTCCCGGCCGCAGCTGCCGCCGCGCGGTGGCGCCCCCCGCGCGGAACTCCCGGGTACGGGCGGCCCGTCCGCCGGCATCCAGCAGACCACCAGCTGGGGCGCCGACCAGGCGCGCCACGGCGGTCAGGAGGTGCCGCGCGGCCACGACGAGCTGTCGGGACCCGGTTCGACGGCCGAGTTCGCCCGTCCGGACTTCGACGCCCCGCGCCCGCAGGCCGGCAACAGCACGACCGGCCAGTTCGAGCGTCCCGACATGAGGGCGCCGCTGCCGCCGGCCGGGCAGGACATGTCCACCACCGGGCAGTTCGAGCGCCCGGAGCTGCGCGGGCTCGCGGACCCGTCCACCACCGGGCAGTTCGCCCGTCCGGACCACCAGGCCCCGCGGCCCGGCGGCCCCGGTGTCGGTGGATTCGCCCCGCAGCAGCCCCAGGCCGCGCAGCTGCCCCAGGCTCACCAGCCCGAGGCGCTCCCGCCGGCCCCGAGCCTCGGCAACGAGCGCAGCCCGATCTTCGACACGCTGGAGTCGAACTGGTTCCACCAGGAGGGCCAGCAGTCCTCCGGTCATGTGCCGGCCGTACCCCAGCAGCCGCAGCAGTCGACCCCGGCTCCCCAGCAGCGCCCGCAGCAGCCGCAGCGCGGCCAGGAGCAGGCGGTCGAGCCCGCCCAGGCGACGACCGGCAGCACGCCGACCGTCAGCTGGCGCTCCTCGCCGAACGACGAGCTGATGCGGCAGGCCGAGCGCGTGCGTCAACCCGCCGCCGGCGGCATCACCACCTCGGGGCTGCCCCGCCGGGTACCGCGGGCGAACCTCGTGGCCGGTACGGCGCAGCAGCAGGCCGACGCACAGTCGGGTCCGCAGGTCTCGCGAGCACCGGACGACGTCCGTGGCCGCCTGACCAACCTCCGACGCGGTATCCAGCAGGGTCGTCAGGCCGGCACCAACGGCCCGGCGACCGGCAGTTACCACATCGACCCCACTTACCAGCAGGAGCGTTAGTTGAGTTCGATGAGCCAGGCGGCACAGAACCTGAACTGGTTGATCACCAACTTCGTGGACAACACCCCCGGGGTGTCCCACACGGTGGTGGTCTCCGCCGACGGCCTCCTTCTGGCGATGTCCGAAGGCTTCCCCCGGGACCGCGCCGATCAGCTGGCGGCCGTGGCCTCCGGTCTGACGTCGCTGACCGCGGGAGCCTCCCGCATCTTCGAGGGTGGCGCCGTCAACCAGACCGTGGTCGAGATGGACCGGGGATTCCTCTTCCTCATGTCCGTCTCGGACGGTTCCTCGCTCGCGGTGCTCGCGCACCCCGAGTGCGACATCGGCCTCGTCGGCTACGAGATGGCCCTCCTCGTGGACCGCGCCGGCAGCGTCCTCACCCCGGACCTGCGCGCGGAGCTTCAGGGAAGCCTGCTCATCTGACCTCCCATCTCCCGGCCGGACGGTACTTCCGGCCGGGGGACCGGGGCCCCCGCCCCGGAACCCAGTACCACCGCCAGGCCGTCATACCGTCCCCCCACCGGCCGCCCCGTCAGACGGCACGCTGACCACTGCTGTCCAGCCCGGAGGATCAATGACCCCGCCCCCCGCCTACTCCGATTCGTACGGCGACTCGTCGTACTCGGAAGGCGACCAGCCGCTCGTTCGCCCGTACGCGATGACCGGCGGACGGACCAGGCCCCGCTACCAGCTCGCCATAGAGGCACTGGTCAGCACCACGGCCGATCCGATGCACCTGTCCGGCCTGCTTCCCGAGCACCAGCGCATCTGCACGCTGTGCCGCGAGGTCAAGTCGGTCGCGGAGGTCTCCGCACTGCTGTCGATGCCGCTCGGTGTCGCCCGGATCCTCGTGGCCGACCTGGCCGAGGCCGGAATGGTGGCCATCCACCAGCCGGGCAATGGAGAGGCCGGCGGCACGCCGGATGTAACGCTGCTCGAAAGGGTGCTCAGTGGACTTCGCAAGCTCTAGTGGCGGAACCGCCCGCTCCACCACCTCCGCGAAAATCGTGGTGGCGGGCGGGTTCGGCGTGGGCAAGACCACGTTCGTCGGGGCCGTCTCGGAGATCAATCCGCTGCGCACCGAGGCCGTCATGACGTCCGCGTCCGCCGGCATCGACGATCTGACCCACACCGGGGACAAGACGACCACCACGGTCGCCATGGACTTCGGCCGCATCACGCTGGACCAGGACCTGATCCTGTACCTCTTCGGTACCCCCGGTCAGGACCGCTTCTGGTTCATGTGGGACGACCTCGTCCGCGGTGCCATCGGTGCCATCGTCCTCGTCGACACGCGCCGCCTCGCCGACTGCTTCCCGGCCGTGGACTACTTCGAGAACAGCGGTCTGCCGTTCGTCGTGGCCCTCAACGGCTTCGAGGGGCACCAGCCGTACACCCCGGAGGAAGTCCGCGAGGCCCTGCAGATCGGCCCGGACGCCCCGATCATCACCACCGACGCCCGCCACCGCGCGGACGCCAAGAGCGCGCTCATCACGCTCGTCGAGCACGCCCTCATGGCCCGACTCAAGTAACACGACTCCGCGTTGGCGGCTCAAGTGGGACCGCTCAAGTAACACCGGTTCTTCACAACGAGGAGAGGGCGGGCTGTGTCATAGGACACGGCCCGCCCTCCTCGTTCATAACGTTTCGACAGAGAATTGTCGCCAGTTGGGCACAGGGTGCGTTCGGACGGTGCCGCTGCGCTCACAACTCGGCCCATTTTTGCCGCAGCTCGCTCTTTATGTCCGATTTATGTGGGGCATAAGGTTCTGGGAATGGCTGATTTCAACTGTTTGGAACACGGCCGTTAACCGTGCTGGAATTCAACTAACTAGCTAGTAGCACCGCCGAGAGGTTGTTGGTCGAGTGAGGCGAAGCAACTCGAGCCCCGCGGATGAAACCGCGCGCGGCAACTTCACCCCGCCGCCGCGCGCGGCCGCGTCGCCCGTCGACGTACCCGTCGACCCACCGGCGAAGAGCGGCAGCACCAGCAGGTTCTCGCCCCGCAACTGGCGCGTGCCGACCCGTCTGAACGCCATTCTGCTCGTGCCCGTCCTCGTCGGACTGGTCATGGGCGGCTTCCAGGTGAAGGGCTCCGTCGACACCTGGAACGAGGCCAAGGACGCCGAGAAGACGGCCCGCATCGTCCAGGCCGCGGCCGAATACGGTCAGGCCCTCCTCAACGAGCGCGACCTCACGGCCGAGCCGCTCCTCAAGGGCGACCGCAACAACGACGCCGTCGTGAAGGCTTACGCGGCCACGGACGCGGCCAAGGCCAAGTTCGCCGAGGCGGCCAAGGACCTCCCGGACAACCAGAGCCTGGAACGCCGACTGCAGCTCTTCCGTCAGGAGGAGCCGAAGCTGGAGGCCGTCCGCAAGTCGGCCTACGTGACTCCGGAGACGGCGAAGAAGAACCCGCCCAGCTCGTACGGTCCGATCCCGACCGAAGACGGCTACCTGCTGGTCCAGCACTACCTCATGACGTTCTCGAACGAACTGGGTCTCGGCACCGGCAACGTGACCAGCTACGGCCGCATGGTCTACGCGGTCGAGCTGGCCAAGGCCGCGGAGTCGCTCCAGCGGTCCATCGGCACGCACCTGTTGGTGCGCCCGAGCGACAACGAGGAAGTCCGCAAGGCCCAGCTCGTCGCCTTCTCCTCGTACGCCTACCTCGAAGAGATTGCCATCGGCGAGTACGTCGCGGCGGGCACCGAGGACGACGTGAGCCGGCTGAAGGAGGTCATGGCGCAGAAGAAGCAGGAAGGCGCTGTCAAGCTCGCCGCGGCCAAGCAGCAGGCCGAGCAGGCCGGCACCCCCTTCAAGACTCCTCCTGTGGTCAACGACTCCGCGCTCACCGGCATGACCGAGGCGATAGCCAGCGGCGAGAACAAGACCAAGCTGGCCGCGGGCGGCACCACGCCCCAGGCTTGGCAGGCCGCCGCCACCGCCAAGTTCGAGGGCTACGCCGAGGTCGAGAAGGACCTCCTCGCCAAGGCCGTCAACGACTCCGTCGCCGTCTCCGACGACGCCCGCAACGCCGCCATCTGGACCGGCGCCATCGTGGTCGTGGCCCTGCTCGCCGCCTTCATCCTGGCCGGCATGATGGCCCGCCAGATGAGCCGCGCGATGCGCCGCCTGCGCACCGCCGCCTTCGACGTCGCCGAGCAGCGCCTGCCGATGCTCGTCGACCAGCTCTCGCGCACCGACCCGGGCAAGGTCGACACCCGTGTCGCCCCGATCCCGATCGACTCCCAGGACGAGATCGGCGAGGTCGCCCGCGCCTTCGACCAGGTCCACCGGGAGGCCGTCCGGCTCGCCGCCGAGCAGGCGCTCCTGCGAGGCAACGTCAACGCGATCTTCACCAACCTCTCCATGCGCAACCAGTCGCTGATCGAGGGCCAGCTGACCCTCATCACCGACCTGGAGAACAACGAGGCCGACCCGGACCAGTTGGAGAACCTCTTCCGCCTGGACCACCTCGCGACCCGCATGCGCCGCAACGGCGAGAACCTCCTCATCCTCGCGGGTGAGGAACCGGGTCGCCGCTGGGACCAGCCGGTCCCCCTCGTCGACGTGCTGCGCGCCGCGTCCTCCGAGGTGGAGCAGTACGAGCGCATCGAGCTCTCGGGCGTCTCCGAGGCCGAGATCCACGGCCAGGCCGTGACCGACCTCGTGCACCTGCTCGCCGAGCTGCTGGAGAACGCCACCACGTTCTCCTCCCCGCAGACCAAGGTCCGCGTGAACGCCACGCGTCTGCCCGACGGCCGCGTCATGGTCGAGATCCACGACAAGGGCATCGGCCTCACCGCCGAGGACTTCGCGGACATCAACCACAAGCTGGCCAACCCGCCGACCGTGGACGCCGCGATCTCCCAGCGCATGGGTCTCTTCGTGGTCGGCCGGCTGGCGGACCGCCACAGCATCCGGGTCCAGCTGCGCCCCTCGGGCGAGGCCGCCGGCACCACCTCGCTGGTCATGCTCCCCGACGCGATCACCCACGGTGGTGGTGGCGAAGGGATCCCGGACGACGACTTCACCGTCTCCTCGATGATCCCGGAGCAGCAGGCGCAGCAGAGCGCCCCGCTGCGCACGGCCGCCGAGCTCGGCTTCGACGACTCCCGCTACGACAACCAGGGCCCCGACGCCGCCGGGCTGAACCCGGTCGGCCGGTCCCTGAGCCAGCAGGAGCGCCGTGCCGCCCTTGAGGCCCAGGTGGGCTACGGGCAGGACCAGGGCGAGTACTCCGAACAGGAGTATGTGGAACCCCAGCCGGAGCACGGGTACCAGCCGTACCAGGAGTACGAGCAGCAGCCCGAACAGGGTTACGACACTTCGTACGACTCCCAGCAGGCCCACCAGGCCCAGCAGGGCTATGAGGCGTACCCTCAGCAGGACTATGCCTATCCGGAAGCCGGATATCAGGATCGGCAGCAGGGCACCCCGGCCTACGATGGTGGCTACGCATCCCAGCCCCAGCACGCCGAGTGGCCCGAGCAGAACACCTTCTCCGGCACCTACCAGCAGGACTACGGGACCGAATCGGAATCCCAGGTCGCTCCCGAACCCGCTGCGGAACGCGTAGGCTTCGACCGTCCGGGCGCCGCTGCCGACACCGGCCACGAAGTGACCGGAGCGGGCCTGCCGCGCCGCGGCAGCCAGCAGCAGTGGCAGCCGGGACAGAAGGAAGCGGAGTCCTCCGGATCCCTCTTCGAGCAGCGGCCGCAGCGCAAGCAGCAGCCCGCCGCCCCGGAGCAGGACGAGGAAGGCGGCGCCGACTGGCGCTCGAACAACGACGAGCGCTGGCAGCAGGCCGCCAAACTTCGTGAGCCGAAGGCGGGCGGGATCACCCCGTCCGGTCTCCCTCGGCGAGTGCCCAAGGCCAACCTGGTCGAGGGCGCGGCGGAGACGACCCCGCAGGGCGGCCCCCAGGTCTCCCGCGCACCGGAGGACGTCCGTGGCAGGTTGAGCAACCTGCGCCGCGGTGTCCAGCAGGGACGCAATGCGGGTTCTGAGCAGTCAAGTAACAGCTATGACCAGGAGCGTTAGTGTGAGCCCGATGAGCCAGGCGGCACAGAACCTGAACTGGTTGATCACCAACTTCGTGGACAACACCCCCGGGGTGTCCCACACGGTGGTGGTCTCCGCCGACGGCCTTCTTCTGGCGATGTCCGACGGATTCCCGCGCGACCGCGCCGATCAGCTGGCGGCCGTGGCCTCCGGTCTGACGTCGCTGACCGCGGGAGCCTCCCGCATCTTCGAGGGTGGCGCCGTCAACCAGACCGTGGTCGAGATGGACCGGGGATTCCTCTTCCTCATGTCCGTCTCGGACGGATCTTCGCTCGCGGTGCTCGCGCACCCCGAGTGCGACATCGGCCTCGTGGGCTACGAGATGGCCCTCCTCGTGGACCGAGCGGGCAGTGTTCTCACCCCGGAACTGCGCTCGGAGCTGCAGGGAAGTCTTCTCAACTAGCAGACAGGCAGTGCGTTTCGCGTCATCGCACCATAGGGTGCGGTGGCGCGGTTCCACAGGGAGTACTGCGTTCTTGGAGTCGGAGGAGGAAACGTGACAACACCCGGAGGACATCCTTATGGCGGCGCGCAGCAGCCGCAGGGTGGGCACGACCAGAACCGCTTCAACTTCCCCTCCGCCCCGAGCCGGCAGGTTCCGGAGCACAATCCCTACCAGCAGCAGCCGTACGGCCAGCCCCAGCAGGCACAGCCGCCCCACAGGCCTTCGCAGCAGCCCTTCCGGGGTTCGCAGCAGCAGGCACCCAAGGCCCACAACCCGCTGGTGCGCCCGTACGCGATGACCGGCGGCCGTACCCGGCCGCGCTACCAGCTCGCCATCGAGGCGCTGGTCAGTACCACGGCCGATCCCGCTCGGTTGCAAGGGCAGTTGCCCGAGCACCAGCGCATCTGCCGTCTGTGCCAGGAGATCAAATCCGTCGCGGAGATCTCGGCACTTCTCTCCATTCCTCTTGGTGTCGCCCGTATTCTCGTCGCCGACCTGGCGGAGGCGGGCCTTGTCGCCATTCACCAGCCCGGCGGCGACGAGTCTGCCGGCGGCCAGCCAGATGTGACACTGCTCGAAAGGGTGCTCAGTGGACTTCGCAAGCTCTAACGGCGGAGCGGCTCGCTCCACCACCTCCGCGAAGATCGTGGTGGCGGGCGGCTTCGGCGTGGGCAAGACCACGTTCGTCGGCGCGGTCTCCGAGATCAACCCGCTGCGCACCGAAGCCGTTATGACCAGCGCGTCCGCCGGCATCGACGATCTGACCCACACCGGGGACAAGACGACCACCACGGTCGCCATGGACTTCGGCCGCATCACGCTGGACCAGGACCTGATCCTGTACCTCTTCGGTACCCCCGGTCAGGACCGCTTCTGGTTCATGTGGGACGACCTCGTCCGCGGTGCCATCGGCGCGGTCGTCCTCGTCGACACCCGCCGCCTCGCCGACTGCTTCCCGGCCGTGGACTACTTCGAGAACAGCGGTCTGCCGTTCGTCATCGCCCTCAACGGCTTCGACGGACACCAGCCGTACACCCCGGAGGAAGTCCGCGAGGCCCTGCAGATCGGCCCGGACGCCCCGATCATCACCACCGACGCCCGCCACCGCGCGGACGCCAAGAGCGCGCTCATCACGCTCGTCGAGCACGCCCTCATGGCCCGGCTTCGGTAGCAGCCGCGAGGCCGCTCCTCCCCGTCCGGAACGCCGGGACCCGCCACGGGTCCCGGCGTTCCGGCTTTCCCCGCTCGGTGCGGCTTCCCGCTCCCGGGGCGGCACAACGACCGACGGCCGCCCCCCGAACCGGGACCCGGCCCACGAGGGGGCGGGGTCCGGATTCGGGGAGCGGCCGTCGGCCGGAGCAGCTGGTGTCAGCCCTGCCAGCTGTGCGGGGCGCGGAAGCCGGGCGTGCGCTCCAGGCGGCGCCAGCGGGCCTGGGAGCCGATGCGGTGCGCCGGGCGGCCCTCGGGGGTGGCCGCGGCGCGGGCCAGCAGGATCGCGGTGATCGCGGCCAGCTCCTCGGGCTCGGCGTTGCCCTTCTCCACGCGCAGCAGGGTGTCGGCGGCGCTGTTCGTCAGACGCACACTCATGGGTGGCAGGTCTCCTTCGCTCGTTACTGCGGCGGGTTGCCGTGCTTGCGGGACGGCAGATCGGCGTGCTTGTTGCGGAGCATGGCGAGGGCGCTGATCAGCGTCTCGCGGGTTTCCGCCGGGTCGATGACGTCGTCGACGAGGCCGCGCTCGGCCGCGTAGTACGGGTGCATCAGTTCGGCCTTGTACTCCTTGACCATGCGCGCACGCATGGACTCCGGGTCTTCGGCCTCCGCGATCTGCTTGCGGAAGATGACGTTGGCGGCGCCCTCGGCGCCCATGACCGCGATCTCGTTCGTCGGCCAGGCGTACGTGATGTCCGCGCCGATGGACTGCGAGTCCATGACGATGTACGCGCCGCCGTAGGCCTTGCGCAGGATCAGCGAGATCCGCGGGACCGTGGCGTTGCAGTACGCGTACAGGAGCTTCGCGCCGTGCCGGATGATGCCGCCGTGCTCCTGGTCGACGCCCGGCAGGAAGCCGGGGACGTCCAGCAGCGTGATGATCGGGATGTTGAAGGCGTCGCACATCTGGACGAAGCGCGCGGCCTTCTCGGAGGCTTCGATGTCCAGGACACCGGCGAGCGTCTGGGGCTGGTTGGCGACGATGCCGACGACCTGGCCGTCGAGGCGGGCCAGCGCACAGATGATGTTGCGGGCCCAACGCTCGTGGATCTCCAGGACGTCGCCCTCGTCGACGAGCTCCTCGATGACCTTGTGCATGTCGTACGGGCGGTTGCCGTCCGCCGGAACCAGGTCCAGCAGGACGTCCGAGCGCCGGTCGGCCGGGTCGGAGGTCTCGTGGACCGGCGGGTTCTCCCGGTTGTTCGAGGGCAGCATCGAGATGAGGTAGCGCACCTCGGAGATGCAGGTCTCCTCGTCGTCGTACGCGAAGTGCGCCACGCCGGAGGTCTCGGCGTGCACGTCCGCTCCGCCGAGGCCGTTCTGGGAGATCTCCTCACCGGTGACGGCGCGGACGACGTCGGGGCCGGTGATGAACATCTGCGAGGTCTCGCGGACCATGAACACGAAGTCCGTCAGGGCCGGCGAGTACGCCGCGCCACCCGCGCAGGGACCCAGCATGACCGAGATCTGCGGGATGACTCCCGAGGCCCTGGTGTTGCGCTGGAAGATGCCGCCGTAACCGGCGAGCGCGGAGACGCCCTCCTGGATGCGGGCGCCGGCACCGTCGTTCAGGGAGACCAGCGGGGCACCGGCCGCGATGGCCATGTCCATGATCTTGTGGATCTTCGTGGCGTGAGCCTCGCCCAGCGCGCCGCCGAAGATCCGGAAGTCGTGTGCGTAGACGAAGACCGTGCGGCCCTCGACCGTGCCCCAGCCGGTGACGACACCGTCGGTGTAGGGCTTCTTGCTCTCCAGGCCGAAACCGCTTGCCCGGTGCCGGCGCAGCTGTTCGACCTCCTTGAAGGAACCCTCGTCGAGCAGCAGGGCGATCCGCTCGCGCGCGGTCAGCTTGCCCTTGGCGTGCTGCGCCTCGGTCGCCCGGTCACTGGGTCCACGCCGCGCCTGCTCGCGCAGGGAATGCAGCTCGGCCACGCGCCCGCGGGCGTCCGTCGGCTCGCTCGGGGTCTGGTCCACAACGGTCATGTACCGACCTTACGAAGCGCTCGATGAAAAACCTCCGTTGGTTCCGCACAGTCTCGGGTGTGTTCCGCTGTCCGCCCCGGACAGAACCGCCACGTGATGCACGAACACCACCAGGGGGGACCTTCGTCCTTTGTGGAGTGTCCATAAAGCGGCCTGACACTCTGCCTAGATGTTGAAATTTGAACGGAATGGGTCTAACGTCATTCTCGTTGAAGGTTCAACCAACCAAGCAGGAAACGACCGAGGAGCACGTCATGGGCATCTTCACCCGCCGCAGCCAGGAGAACACGAACAGCGCCGTCGCCACCCTTGCGGTGGACCCGGCCCTCGCCGCCCTCACCGGCGACTACACCATCGACGCCGCCCACAGCAGCATCGGCTTCACCGTGCGCCACGCCATGGTGACCAACGTCCGCGGCAGCTTCGCCGACTACGCGGGCACCCTCCAGCTCGACGGCAGCGACCCGTCCCGCTCCGCCGCCTCCATCGAGGTGAAGGTCGCGTCCGTGGACACCGGCATCGCCGACCGCGACGGCCACCTGCGCGGCGCGGACTTCTTCGACGCCGACGTCTTCCCGCTGATGGTCTTCCGCTCCACCGAGGCGGCCCAGCTCGGCGGCGACAAGTACCGCATCACCGGCGAGCTGACGATCAAGGACGTCACGCGCCCGCTCTCGATCGACCTGGAGTTCAACGGCTCGGCCACCGACGTCTACGGCAACGAGCGCGTCGGCTTCGAGGGCTCCGCCGAGATCCTGCGCTCCGACTGGGGCCTGACGTGGAACGCCGCACTGGAGGCCGGGGGCGTCATGGTCAGCGACAAGGTGAAGCTCACCTTCGACATCTCGGCCATCAAGCAGGCCTGAGGCAGGCCTTGGACCGCCGGGCCCGGGGGCGGCCGTTAGAAGCCGCCCCCGCCGTCGAACCCGCCTCCACCGCCGAAGTCCCCTCCCCCGAAGTCAGAGGGGTTGAAGTCGGCACCGGAGTAGTCCCCGCCGTCGTAGCCGGCGCCCATGTCGGAGGCGTAGGCGGGCCCGGACATCATCATCGAACCGAGCATCGTGCCCACGAGCAGGCCGGGCAGCATGCCGCCGCCGAAGTATCCGCCCGCCCAGGGGCCGTACGCCGGGCCCGCGTCGTAGTAGGGGCGCGGTCCGTAATCGGTGTCGACCGTACGGACCATGGGGTCCTTGCCCTCGCGCAGCCGGACGGCGTCAGCGGCGCACACCGGGACCGTACGGGCCGCCCCGCCGGCCGGAGCCCAGTCGGTGTCCTCCGTGCTCGGCCCGTGCCGCGGGTCGAAGAAGCAGGGCGGACGGCGCTCGGGCAGCGGCCTGCCCTGACGCCGGGCGTCCAGGCTGGCCAGCGCGAACCGGCCGTCCTCCAGGGCTTGGGTGACGCCCCTGACCTCTTCGGGGTGCTGGACCGAGGCCATGATGTCCTTGGCCTTCTCGTACGCGTCGAGGCCCTGTGCGTAGTCCGTGCGCATGGCGTCGTCGGCGCCGGGTTCACCGGGGTGGAAGTCCAGCCGGTCGAGCTCCTCGCCGAAGGCGGTGATGTCCTCGTCCACGACCACGCGCAGCTTCTCGATGGCCGCGCGCTCCTCTTCTTCCTTCTTCCGCCGGTTGCGACGCACCAGGGCGTACGCACCGCCGCCGCCGACGACCGCCACCGCGCCGAGCACGATCAGCCCGCCGACCGGGGCGCCGTCGTCACCGCCGCCGCTGCCCCAGGAAGCCGGAGCCCTGCCCTTGGCCTGCGCCAGGGCCTGGTCCACGAAGTTGTTCAGCTGCGTGGACGCGTCCACCGGCCCGCCCGCCTTCACGGCGTCGGTCAGGTTGCGGACCGCATTGGTGGGCATGACGACCTTGTCGGCACCGGCGTTGAACCCGTCACCGAGTCGGATCGCGTAGAGGCCGGTGATCCCGGTCTCGGCCCGGACCGTGCGCAGCACGCTCTCGGCGGGGAACTCCGAGGTGGCCGGCAGCACGGCGACGAAGACCGGCTTCCCGGCATCCTTGATCTTCTTCGCGAGCGCGTCCGCGCGGTCCTTCGGCAGCTGTGCCTCGGCGCGGGGGTCGACGTACACCGGGCCCTGCTTGAGGGCCTCCGCCACGGCAGCGGGTCCGGTGGCCGCGGATGCCTGGGGGGCGACCACGAGCGCGGTCGCGGACAGGGCCAGCAGTAGGCCGGACAGTACGGAGATCAGCCTGGTCCTCATACATGCGACGCTACCGGAACCGGCATTTTCCTGTGTGAGCAGGACATAAACCCCGCACTCGCCGAACGCCCCCTCCGCCCACGGTCCGCAGGCCGGAGCCCCGCGAACCGTGGACACGGCGACGGCTACTCGGCTGGTTCCACGCCCGCGTGCAGCAGTCCGTACGTGAAGGCGTCCTCCAGGGCCTGCCAGGAAGCCGCGATCACGTTCTGGGCGACGCCGACCGTGGACCACTCGCGGCTGCCGTCCGTCGTGGAGATCAGCACGCGGGTCGTGGACTCCGTGCCGTGCTTGCCCTCCAGGATGCGGACCTTGTAGTCGATCAGCTCGAACTTGGCCAGCTGGGGGTAGAAGCGCTCCAGGGCGACCCGCAGCGCGCGGTCGAGCGCGTTGACCGGGCCGTTGCCCTCCGCGGTCGCGACGATCCGCTCCCCCTTGGCCCACAGCTTCACCGTGGCCTCGTTGGCGTGGGTGCCGTCCGGGCGGTCCTCGACGATCGCGCGCCAGGACTCCGTACGGAAGTACTTGCGGGCCCGGCCCTCGACCTCCGCGCGCAGCAGCAGCTCGAAGGAGGCGTCGGCGGCCTCGTACGTGTAGCCCGAGAGCTCGCGCTCCTTGACCCGCTCGACCACCCGGGAGACCAGCGCGCGGTCCCCGCCGAGCTCGACCCCGAGCTCCTTGCCCTTGAGCTCGATGGAGGCGCGGCCGGCCATGTCGGAGACCAGCATCCGCATGGTGTTGCCGACCCGTTCGGGGTCGATGTGCTGGTACAGGTCCGGGTCGACCTTGATGGCCGAGGCGTGCAGGCCCGCCTTGTGGGCGAAGGCGGAGACGCCGACGTACGGCTGGTGGGTGGACGGGGTCAGGTTCACGACCTCGGCGATGGCGTGCGAGATGCGGGTCATCTCGGCGAGCGCGCCGACGGGGAGCACCCGGCGCCCGTACTTGATCTCCAGCGCGGCGACGACCGGGAAGAGGTTGGCGTTGCCGACCCGCTCGCCGTAGCCGTTCGCGGTGCACTGGACGTGCGTGGCGCCCGCGTCGACGGCGGCGAGGGTGTTGGCGACGGCGCAGCCGGTGTCGTCCTGGGCGTGGATGCCCAGGCGCGCGCCGGTGTCGGCGAGCACGGTCGCGACCACCGCGGTCACCTGGGCCGGGAGCATGCCGCCGTTGGTGTCGCACAGGATGACGACGTCGGCGCCGGCTTCGTGGGCGGTGCGCACGACCGACTTGGCGTACTCGGCGTTGGCCCGGTACCCGTCGAAGAAGTGCTCGCAGTCGACGAAGACGCGCCGGCCCTGGGCAACGAGGTGGGAGACCGTGTCCCGGACCATGTCGAGGTTCTCTTCCAGCGTGGTGCGCAGGGCGAGCTCGACGTGCCGGTCGTGGGACTTGGCGACCAGGGTGATCACCGGGGCGCCCGACTCCAACAGGGCCCGCACCTGCGGGTCCTCGGCCGCCGAGCCGCCGGCCCGCCGGGTCGCGCCGAAGGCGACCAGTTGGGCGTTCTTGAAGTCGATCTCGGCGCGGGCACGGGCGAAGAACTCGGTGTCGCGGGGGTTGGCACCCGGCCAGCCGCCCTCGATGAAGCCCACTCCGAAGTCGTCCAGGTGTCGGGCGATCGTCAGCTTGTCCGCGACGGTGAGGTTGATTCCCTCGCGCTGGGCGCCGTCGCGCAGGGTGGTGTCGAAGACGTGGAAGCTGTCTGTGTCGTCGGCGGGGTTCTGCGCCTGCACCGTCGCCTCTGTCGTCGTCATGCTGATCTGACTCCTGTCGGATGAGTGGTTCCGGATACCCGGGATCCACTGCCCCCAATCATCGCGCGCGGTCGTGTCCCGGCAGGAATGGAGCCGGGAAACGAAAAGACCTCTCGCGGGTGCGAGAGGTCTGCGCGCGGGTCTGGGGCACGGTGGCCGCCTCCGCGAAGTTCTTCCACGGTTCAGCGGCCACTGCGGACCGGCGCGCTGCTGTCCATAATCATGAGCTGAGCAGGCACGTCCGCAGTGTGTCATACCGTCTCACCTCATGAGGGGTACGTCTCACGATACGAGAGACTCATCGAGGAATTCCGAGACGTGGGCCAGGATGTCCGCCCGCCCGATCCCGGGCAGGCCGACGGCCACCTGGATGCTGAACCCGTCGAGCAGCGCCCGCAGCCGGGCCCCGAAGCGGTCGGGGTCCACCGGCCGGAACTCCCCGCGCGAGATGCCCTCGGCGAGGAGCGCCACCAGGTCGCGGTGCCAGGCGCCCTCGATGGCCGCCTGCCGGTCGCGCTCCCGGGGGCCGGCGTTCTGCGAGCGGTTCCAGACCTCCAGCCACAGGGTCCAGTGCGGATCCCGGGCCTCCTCGGGCACATACAGGTCCACGTAGGCCTCCAGGCGCTCGCGCGCCGAGCCGCGGCGGGACAACAGTGCCCGTCGCTCGACACCCAGGGCCGCCTCGCTCCACTCCAGCGTCTGGAGCAGGAGCTCGTCCTTGCTGCCGAAGTAGTAGAGGAGGTGGCCGCTGCTCATACCGACCTGGCGACCCAGGCCGGCCATGGTCAGGCCGTCCAGGCCGCGCTCGGCGATCGTGGCCATGGCGGCGACGAGTACGTCCTCGCGCGGCGGCGCGTTCTTCCGCGCCGCGCGTACTCCACCCTCCGCCATGGGGCACTCCTTCGTCGATCCGCCTCGGGTCAGGCCTTCGGCTGTTGCTGGGTGATGCAGTGGATACCGCCACCCCCGGCGAAAATCGTACGTGCGTCGACGAGGGTCACGGTCCGCATGGGGAACAGGCCTCGGAAGATCTCGGCGGCCCGCTCGTCGCGCGGGTCGTCGAAGGAGCACAGCACCACGCCGCCGTTGCACAGGTAGTGGTTGATGTAGGAGTAGTCCACCCACTCGCCGTCCTCTTCCAGCACGGTCGGCGCGGGGACCTCCACGACCTCCAGCTGCCGGCCCTGTGCGTCGGTGGAGGCGCGCAGGATGGCGGCGATGGTCTTGCAGCGCTCGTGGTCCGGGTGGGCCGGGTCGGGCTGGGTGTGGACCATCACCACGCCGGGCCGGGCGAAGGCGGCCACGATGTCCACGTGCCCCTGCGTGCCGTAGGTGCCGTAGTCACCCGCCAGCCCGTACGGCAGCCAGATCGCCTTCGTCGTGCCCAGGTGCGCGTGGATCTCGGCCTCGACCTGCTCACGGGTCCAGTCGGGGTTGCGGCCCTTGCCCAGCTGCACGGTGTCGGTGAGCAGGACGGTGCCCTCGCCGTCCACGTGGATGGCACCGCCCTCGTTGACCAGCGGGGTGCTGTAGGTACGGGTGCCGGCGAGGTCCGAGACGTGCCGGGCGATCTTCGAGTCGTGGTCCCAGCGGGCCCATTCCTGGGCGCCCCAGCCGTTGAAGGTCCAGTCCACGGCTGCCAGCTCGCCCGCACCGTTGGTGACGAAGGTCGGGCCGATGTCCCGCATCCAGGCGTCGTCGAGCTCCGTTTCCACGAGCTCGACGTCCTCGCCGACGTGCTCGCGGGCGTTCTCCGCGTCACCCGGCGAGACCACGAGGGTCACGGGTTCGTACGCGCGGACCGCGCGGGCGACGGCTCCCCAGGCCTTGCGGGCCTCGGCGAGCTCCTGCTCGTTGGTGAAGGTCGGGTTGGGGCTGGGCCAGGCCATCCAGGTGCGCTCGTGGGGCATCCACTCGGCGGGCATCCGGAATCCGTCGGCAGCGGGCTTCGTCGGCATGGTCATGAATCGGGTCCTTACAGGAAGTACAGACGGTTGAGGCAGACCGAGTCGGCCGCTTCGGAGCGCAGGGGGTCACCGTCGAGGGTGACGAGGCCGCTGCGGGCATCCACGTCGACCGCGCCCACCCGGGAGTTCAGGAGGAGGTCCTCGGGGCCGATGCCCCGGGTGCCGCGGACGGCCACCCGGCGGCGGCGGGTCGGCATCCGGTCGGCGCCGAGAGCCGCCGCGGCGGCGGAGACGAAGGCGACGGAGATGTCGGCGGCGGTGGTCCCGTACGAGCCGAACTGCGGTCCGAGGACCAGCGGTTCACAGGTGTCGGTGGCGGCGTTGGGGTCGCCGGTGACCCCGTACGCGGGGAAGCCGGACTTGAGGACGAGCTGCGGTTTGGCGCCGAAGAACTGCGGGCGCCACAGCACGATGTCGGCGAGCTTGCCGACCTCGATGGAACCGATCTCGTGGGCCAGACCGTGGGCGATGGCCGGGTTGATGGTCAGCTTGGCCATGTAGCGCAGGACGCGGGCGTTGTCGTCGCCCTCGCCGTCGCCCTCCATCGGGCCGAGCTCGCCCTTCATCTTGGCGGCCATGGCGAAGGTGCGGCGGACCGTTTCGCCCGCGCGACCCATGCCCTGGGCGTCGGAGGAGGTGATGCCGATCGCTCCCAGGTCGTGCAGCACGTCCTCGGCGCCCATGGTGCCCGCACGGATCCGGTCGCGGGCCATGGCGGCGTCGCCGGGGAGGTCCGGCTTGAGGTCGTGGACGGAGACGATCATGCCGTAGTGCTCGGCGACCGCGTCCCGGCCGAAGGGCAGGGTGGGGTTGGTGGAGGAGCCGATGACGTTCGCCACGCCCGCCATCTTGAGCACGTTGGGCACGTGCCCGCCGCCGCAGCCCTCGATGTGGAAGGCATGGATGGTGCGCCCGTCCAGGACGCGCAGGGTGTCCTCGACGGAGAGGCACTCGTTCAGGCCGTCGCTGTGCAGGGCGACCTGTACGTCGTGCTCCTCGGCCACCCGCAGCGCCGTGTCCAGGGCCCGGGTGTGCGCGCCCATGTCCTCGTGCACCTTGAAGCCGGACGCGCCGCCCTCGGCCAGGGCCTCGACCAGCGGAGCGGCGTCCGAGGAGGAGCCGCGGGCAAGGAAGCCGATGTTGACGGGCCAGGCGTCGAAGGCGTTGAAGGCGTGCCGCAGGGCCCACGGGGAGTTGACGCCGACGCCCCAGACCGGGCCGAACTCCTGGCCGATGACCGTGGTGACGCCCGCGGCGAGCGAGGCCTCCATGATGCGCGGGGAGAGCAGGTGGACGTGGGTGTCGACGGCGCCGGCGGTGGCGATCAGGCCTTCGCCGGAAACGATCGAGGTACCGGTGCCGACGACGACGTCCACGCCTTCGAGGGTGTCGGGATTGCCGGCCCGGCCGATCGCATGGATGCGACCCTCGCGGATGCCGATGGAGACCTTGCGGATGCCGAGGACGGCGTCGATGACGAGGACGTTGCTGATCACGACGTCGCAGGTGTCCCGAACGGCGGCGGCCTTCAGGTGCAGGCCGTCGCGGGCCGTCTTGCCGAAGCCGGCCAGGAACTCGTCCCCGGGCAGTTGGGCGTCGGACTCGACCCGGACGGTGAGTCCCGAGTCGCCGAGCCGGACCCGGTCCCCGGCCCGGGGGCCGAAGACGGCGGCGTACTCGTGCGGGTCGATGTGCCGACTGCCGGGCGCGCAGTGCGCGCTGTGGTCGGTGTGCGGTGTCTGGCGGCTCATGCCGGGGTCCCTTCCGGGCGGTCGGTGACGTCAGCCCGGCCGGCCCGGCCGGCCGGGGTGATCGGGGAGGCCGGGGCCCCGCCGTCCGGGCCGGCGGCGCCCAGGTAGCCGCACGCCGCCGCCCTCTCCAGCGCGAGCGACTTGGCGCCCGGGGCGTCCAGCGGGCCGTCGACCAATCCCGCGAAGCCGATGGCGATGCGGTCCCCGCCGATGGGGACGAGGCCGACCTCTCCCCCGCCGTGCGGGTCGAACCGTACGGATGAGCCCGCCGGCACGCACAGGCGCATGCCGTAGGCCGCCGCGCGGTCGAAGTCGAGGCGCGGGTTCGCCTCGAAGAAGTGGAAGTGGGACGTGACGCTCACCGGCACGGAGGCCGTGTTGCGCACGTACAGGTGCAGCGCCGGTTCGGGCTGGGGAGCGCCCGGGCCGGGCAGGACCGCTCCCGGGGCGCCCTCGCCGAGCGACACCGCACCCCGGATCGGGTCGGAGACCACCGCGAGGCGGGAACCGTCGTCGAAGACGGCCTCCACGTGCACCTCGGTGACCACGTCGGTGACACCGGGCAGGACGTCGTCCGGGCCCAGCACGCTGCGGGCCTCCTCGATGGCCTCCGCCAGCCGCTTGCCGTCGCGCGCGGCCTCGCAGACCGTGTCCGCGACGAGCGCGGTGGCCTCCGGCACGTTGAGCCTGAGGCCGCGGGCCCGTCGGGCCCTGGCCAGTTCCGCAGCGCTGCGCAGCAGCAGCCGGTCGCGCTCCGTAGGGGTCAGCCGCACGCCGATCCACCACCTTTTGAGTCGATGGGTTAGAGCATCACTCTAACTCTTCATTTCCCTGCCTTGAAGCATTGACCTGGGACCAGGGCTCAGGTCACATTGAGTGTCGCTCAAACAATGCTCAACCACCCCCCGCCCTGCCAAGGGAGTCCCCCATGCCCATCGAACAGCGCGGAGTCGACACCATCCCCGAGGAGGAGCGGACGAGCGGTCCCCGTGACCTGATCTCGATCCTGCTCGGCTCGAACCTCTGCCTCGGCGTGATCGTGTTCGGCTGGCTGCCCCCGTCCTTCGGACTGGGCCTATGGCCCTCGGTCACCGCCATCGTGACCGGCACGCTCGTCGGTATCGCCTTCACCGCGCCGCTCGCGTTGGTGTCCCTGCGCACGGCGACCAACCTCTCCACGTCGAGCGGTGCCCAGTTCGGCGTCCGCGGCCGGCTCGTCGGCTCCGTCGTCGGCCTCCTGCTCGCGCTCGGCTACACGGCGCTCACCCTGTGGATCGGCGGTGACGTGATGGTCGGCACGCTGTCCCGGCTCGCCGGCCTGCCGGACAGCGGTCTCACACGGGCGCTGATGTACGGCGTACTGGCCGCGTTCACCGTCGTCGGAGCCGTCTTCGGCTACCGGCTGCTGCTGCGCATGAGCAAGATCCTGTCCATCGGCATGGTGCTGCTGCTGGCCGTCGGCATCTACGCCTACGCCCCCGACTTCACCACCGCCGCGCCGCCGGAGACCGCGTACCTGCTCGGCTCCTTCTGGCCGACCTGGCTGCTCGCCGCCGTCGCCGCCGGACTGAGCGGACCCGTCGCCTTCATCACCCTGCTCGGCGACTACACCCGCTACATCTCCCCGCGCCGGCACAGCCCCCGCACGGTGCTGTGGGCCACCTGCCTCGGCCTGCTGATCGGCCTGCTGGTGCCGCAGTTGTTCGGCACGTACACCGCCCTCGCCGCCAAGGCCGGCGCCGACTACGCCGGGCCGCTCGTCGACGCCGCTCCGTTCTGGTACCTGCTCCCGCTGCTCGCCGCCGCCGCGGCCGGCTCGGTCGGCAACGCCGGCCTGATGCTCTACTCCATGGGCCTCGACCTCGACGCGATCGTCCCCAGGGCCACCCGCGCCAAGGCCACGCTGGTCGCCGCGACCGTCGCCACCGCGTTCGTCTTCGTCGGCTCCTTCGAGTGGGACGTGCAGTCCGCGATGACCTCGTTCGTCCTGCTGCTCACCGCGATCGGCACCCCGTGGGCCGTGATCACCCTGATCGGATACGTCCGCTGCCGCGGCCGGTACGACGCCGACGCCCTCCAGGTCTTCAACCGCCGCTCGGTGGGCGGGATCTACTGGTACCGCGCCGGCTGGAACGTGGCCGCCACCGTCTCCTGGGCCATCGGAGCCGGCGTCGGCCTGCTCGCCGTGACCACCCCCTTCTACGAGGGACCGCTGCTCGCCCTGACCGGCGGCGTGGACTGCTCCTTCGTCCTGTCCGGCCTGGCCGGCGCACTGCTCTACACGGCACTGACCGCCGGTCGCGCCCCGGCCGCCGCCCCCGCGCAGGTCGCGGATCCCGCGCCGGCCGCCGCCGAGGAACCGGCAACCGCCTGACCGGCCCGCGCGCAAGGGTGCAGACGCGAAAGGCCCGCCCCGAGGGGGCGGGCCTTCGTACGTGCGGGTGCTAAGCGGTCTCAGGGAAGTGGGGTGCGTTTCCGCGTCGTTCGGTGCGTGCTCTCGGCGTGCCGGCTGAAGGCCCTTGTACTGGACGTACTCGGGTCTTCGGCCGGTGCGGCGAGAGTGCGTGCCGGGCGGCGCGGGGGCGTGCCGGGCGGCGCGGGGGCGTGCCTCACTTCCCCGAGCCCGCTTAGCCCAGCGGGTGCATCCAGCCGTGGGTGTCGGCGCGGTGGCCGGTCTGGAGGTCGAGCAGCGCCTTGCGCAGCTTCATCGTGACCTCGCCGGGCTCGCCGTTGCCCTGGGTCCAGTTGGCGCGCTCGGACTTGACCGAGCCGACCGGGGTGATGACGGCGGCGGTACCGCAGGCGAAGACCTCGGTCAGGGTGCCGTTCTCGTTGTCCCGCTTCCAGTCCTCGGTGGAGATGCGTCCCTCCTCGGCCGTGTAGCCGAGGTCACGGGCGATGGTGAGGAGCGAGTGGCGGGTGATGCCCGGCAGGAGCGAGCCGGTCAGCTCCGGGGTGACGATGCGGTCGCCGTACACGAAGTACAGGTTCATGCCGCCCATCTCCTCGATCCAGCGGTGCTCGACGGCGTCGAGCCAGACCACCTGGTCGCAGCCGTGCTCGGCGGCCTGCGCCTGGGCGACGAGGGAGGCGGCGTAGTTCCCGCCGGTCTTGGCCGCACCCGTACCGCCCTTGACGGCACGGACGTACTCCTCGGAGAGCCAGACGGAGACGGGCTTGACGCCGCCGGGGAAGTACGCGCCGGCCGGGGAGGCGATGACCATGAAGAGGAACTCGTTGGCCGGGCGGACGCCGAGGCCGACCTCGGAGGCGAACATGAACGGCCGCAGGTACAGGGAGGCTTCACCGGAGGAGGGCACCCAGGCGCTGTCCTGCTTGATGAGCGCGTCGCAGGCCTCGATGAAGAGCTCGGTCGGCAGCTCCGGCATCGCCATGCGGCGGGCCGAGGCCTGGAAGCGCTCGGCGTTGGCCTGGGGGCGGAAGGTGGCGACGGTGCCGTCGGGCTGGCGGTAGGCCTTCAGGCCCTCGAAGATCGTCTGCGCGTAGTGCAGGGTCATGTTCGCCGGGTCGATGGACAGCGGCGCGTACGGGACCAGCTGGGCGTCGTGCCAGCCGCGGCCCTCGGTCCACTTGATCGTCACCATGTGGTCGGTGAAGTGGCGGCCGAAGCCGGGGCTGGCCAGGATCGCCTCGCGCTCCGCATCGGACAGCGGGTTCGAGGAGGGCTTGAGCTCGATCGTGGGCGTCGTCATGAGTGCTTGTCCTTCACCGGTTGTGTATGGCGGACCGCGCTCACGGCGTACTAGGACGTCCGAGCTTCCCCGCATTCCGCGGCCTCGCGTTCGATTATCGCGCGCGGGGTGGCTCCGGTGAAGCAGGGAGAATGCGGCCCAGGGGAGATGGTGGCACCCGGGGCCGCACAGGAAAAGCCGCCGGGTGCGTTGGTCGCGCGACCCGGCGGCTTCCTGGGTGGAGCTGCCGGGTCAGCCGGCTACTCGAGCGGCGACGGCGTCGCCGATCTGGTCGGTGGTGCGGAAGGTACCGTCGCGCTCCACGAGGTCCGCGCAGACCGCGTCCTCGATGCGGACCGCCTCGGCCTCGTAGCCGAGGTGGCGCAGCAGGAGGGCGACGGACAGGATCGTCGCGGTCGGGTCGGCCTTCCCGGTGCCCGCGATGTCCGGTGCCGAGCCGTGGACGGGCTCGAACATGGACGGGAAGGCGCCGGTCGGGTTGATGTTCCCGGAGGCGGCGAGGCCGATCCCGCCGGTCACGGCGGCGGCCAGGTCGGTGAGGATGTCACCGAAGAGGTTGTCCGTGACGATGACGTCGAAGCGCTCCGGCTGCGTGACGAAGAAGATCGTCGCGGCATCGACGTGCAGGTAGTCGGTGGTGACCTCGGGGTACTCCTGGCCGACCTTGTCGAAGATGTTCTTCCACATGTGGCCCGCGTACACGAGGACGTTGTTCTTGTGAACCAGCGTCAGCTTCTTGCGGGGGCGGGCGTTGGCCCGCTCGTACGCATCGCGCACGACGCGCTCGACACCGTACGCGGTGTTGATGCTGACCTCGGTTGCCACCTCGGCGGGAGTGCCGGTGCGCAGGCTGCCGCCGTTGCCGGTGTACGGACCTTCGGTGCCCTCGCGGACCACGACGAAGTCGATCTCCGGGCGGCCGGCGAGCGGGGTGGCCGTGTTGGGGAAGAGCTTCGAGGGGCGCAGGTTGATGAAGTGGTCGAAGGCGAAGCGGAGCTTCAGCAGCAGGCCGCGCTCCAGCACGCCCGACGGGACCGAGGGGTCACCGATGGCGCCGAGCAGGATCGCGTCATGGTGCTTGAGCGCCTCCAGTTCCGCGTCCGGGAGGGTCTCACCGGTGCGGTGCCAACGCTGGGCGCCGAGGTCGTACTCCTTGGTCTCCAGCTTCACATCCTGGGGCAGGGCCGCGGTAAGGACCTTGAGGCCCTGAGCCACGACTTCCTGGCCGATGCCATCACCGGGGATCACTGCGAGATTGATGCTGGTCGACATGTCGGAACCGTACTCCGTGTCCCAGCCCTCAGACATATTGCGTCCACCATATGGACGCAATATGTCGGGGCCGTCGGCGTGGTGCGGGAGCTCAGTGGCCGGTCGAGCCGCCGTTGTCCCGGCGGTCGAGGGCTCGCTGGAGGGCGGCGGCGGCGTTCTTGCGGTCGGCGTCGGCGCTGGAGGAGTGGCGGACGCGACGGGCTGCGGTACGTGTGGTCATGGTGATCGACTCCTTGAGATCACGGCGTGGCAGGGCCACGGAGGAGGGGTTCCTTCAAGGCGCCGGAAGGGGCGGGGGCGGATGCGCCGCAGGGGTTGCCTGCCAGGGGCGCGCCATCGGCCGCCATTCGCCGGATCGGCGAGACGTTCGGCTCCTACAAAGCTAGGGCAGGTCCCGCTGTATGTCTCCGCAATTACTCGGACTTCCTACTATCTGAGACGCGCAACCGCTCGAAGGGCCCTCTCACGGCCATCCATTTCAGCGCGTCTCGGACCGAAGTTCCCTGATCAGAGCCCTTACGGCCAGGATGCCGGCCGATTCCGGTGTCGTGACGTATCCCACGCTTCTCACCGGCCCCTGGGGCCCCAGACCAGTGACGTCGACGGCCTCGGTCGCTCCACGGAGGGAGAGCTCGGGCATGATCGCCATGCCGAGACCGCGACTGACCATGGTCAGCACCATCGCATCGTCCTCCGCTTTGACGGTGGCGCGCGGGATCCAGTCCTGGGCCCGCCACCAGGCGCGGGTGTAGGAGCCGCAGTTCTCGTCCCAGTCCATCAGGGGCAGGCCCTTCGGATCCGGATGGCCCACGGGGTGCACCAGGGCGTACGCCTCCTCGACGAGCACCCCGCTCAGCAGGCCGGGCGGTACTCCCTGCGACCCGCCCAGGGTGGCGATGCCCAGGTCCGCCCGCCCCGCGGCCACCTCCCCCGCCGCGCCCGAGCCGATCTCGCGGACCACCCGGACCTCGGGGCGGACGCCGGGGTGCCGGGCGGTCAACCGCTCCAGGGCCGGGGACAGCAGGTGCAGGGCCGCGCTCCGGAACGCCGCGATGCGCAACGGGCCCTCGACCGCGTCGCCCCCGGCCGTGGCGCGCCCGGCCCCACGCGCCTCCGCGCCCAACACCTCGTACAGCCGCAGGATCCGGCGGGCGACTGCGACGGCCCGCTCCCCCGCCGGGGTGGGCGAGGCGCCACCGCGTCCACGTTCGAAGAGCACCGCGCCGACCTTGGCCTCGCTGCCGCGCACGGAGTGCGACACGGCCGACTGGGTGAGCCCGAGCCGGACGGCCGCGGCGGAGAAGGCGCCGGTCTCGGCGACGGCGACCAGGATGCGGAGTTCGTGCGGAGCGAGCTCGGCCACGGTGGCTCTCACCTCGTTCTATGAGCGGCGTTCATGGATGTGCGGCTTCCATGAACCCAACCCCCTGCCCGGCCTGCCGATTCCTTCCTAACGTCCAGGCCATGACCGAGAACACCGCTTACGCCGTCCACCAGATCGCCCGCCCGCACGGCTTCCCCGCCGCCACCGATTTCACCCTCGCCCGGACCCCGATCCCCTCCCCCGCCCCGGGCACCGCCCTGGTGCAGAACCTCCTGCTCTCGGTGGACCCGTACCACCGCGGGCTGATGGACGGCGGCGAGGGCGGCTTCGAGCTGAACACCCCGCTGGAGGGCCGCTCGGTGGGCCGAGTCCTCGCCTCCCGCGACCCGGGGCTGCGCGAGGGCGATCTGGTCTTCCACCGCGAGGGCTGGCGCACGCACGCCCTCGTCACGCGCGGCGTGAACGGCACGCGCATGCTGCGCGGCCACGAAGGGGTCCCGCTGGAGGCGTACCTGAGCATCCTGGGCGGCACCGGGCTGACCGCGTACGCCGCCCTGACCCGGACCGCCGGCCTGCGCGAGGGCGAGGACCTGTTCGTCTCCGCCGCCGCGGGCGGAGTCGGCACGGCGACCGGCCACATCGCCCGACTGCTGGGGGCCCGCCGGATCGTCGGCAGCGCGGGCTCGGCGGCCAAGGTCCGCCACCTCACCGAGGTCCTCGGCTTCGACGCGGCCTTCGACTACCACGACGGGCCGGTCGGCGAGCAGCTCGCGAAGGCGGCGCCCGAGGGCATCGACGTGTACGTGGACAACGTCGGCGGGGACCACTTGGAGGGCGCGATCGACGTGCTGCGCGAGTTCGGGCGGATCGCCTGGGTCGGCGGGATCTCGATGTACAACGGGGACCGCTCGCCGGCCGCACCCCGCAACCTCTTCGAGGTCGTACACAAGTCGCTGCGCCTGGAGGGGGTATTGGTTCGCCATCACACCAATCTGCAGGAAGAGCTGGAGGACTTCCTGGTGCCCCATCTGCGCAGCGGCCGAGTGGGCACGGACACCACCGTTGTCCAGGGGATCGATCGCACCGTGGAGGCCTTCCTGGGCATGCTGCGCGGGGACAATCTGGGCAAGATGCTTGTCCGTCTCGACGACTGATTCCAGCCAACCGGATGTTCACCGACTTCTTACCGCACGGATGTAGACCTTTGGCCCGGCGCCCGCCACTCTTTCCGTCAATGTGCCAGCGGGGCACTTGAGTTGGAGGCGAGTAGCCAGTGACACCGATCAGCCGCAGGGGTTTCGTGGGAATCGGCGCCGGCCTGGTGGCCGGGGCGGCCCTGCCCGCGATCGCGCCGGCGTCGGCAGCCGCGGCCGCCGCGACCGGCACGATCACGGACGTGAAGCACGTGGTGATCCTGATGCAGGAGAACCGCAGCTTCGACCACTACTTCGGCAAGCTGAAGGGTGTCCGCGGCTTCGGCGACCGTGCAGCCGGCAACATCCCGGGGGGCTGGGGCATGTTCAACCAGCCCAACTGGGGCGGCCGCCAGTACCCGTGGAAGCTCAGCGCCACCCCGCCGGCGGGCGGCGTGGACGGCGAGACCCTGGCCCAGTGCAACGGCGACCTCCCGCACAGCTGGACCTCGCAACACGCCGCCTGGAACAAGGGCCGGATGGACAACTGGGTGCTGGGGGTCGGCAACACCCGCACCCTCGGCTACCTGGACCGGGGCGACATACCCTTCCACTACGGGCTCGCCGACCACTACACCATCTGCGACGCCTACTTCTGCTCCACGCTGAGCGCCACCGGCCCGAACCGCACCTTCCTGTGGAGCGGCAAGGTCGACGCGTCCAGCAAGGACGGCGGCGACGAGTCCGGACTGACCTGGGAGACGTACGCGGAAGCCCTCCAGCGGGCCGGCATGAGCTGGAAGGTGTACCAGAACGCCCAGGACAACTACGGGGACAACGGTCTGGCCTACTTCAAGAAGTTCACCGACGCTGCACCCGGCAATCCACTGTGGGACCGCGGCATGGGTTCCGTCCCGAAGGTCACCGGCTCCACTCCGGACGACATCGCGGCCGCCATCCGTGCGGACGTCGTCGCCGGCACCCTGCCCCAGGTCTCCTGGGTCGTCGCGAACGAGGCCTTCTCGGAGCACCCGTACGCCCCGCCCGGCGACGGCGCACACTTCGTGGACCTGGTCTACCGAGCCCTGGCCGCGAACCCCGAGGTCTTCGACTCCACCGTCCTCTTCCTGAACTACGACGAGAACGACGGGTTCTTCGACCACGTCCCGCCGCCGGTCGCCCCGCCGGGCACGCCGGGCGAGTACATCGACGGCACTCCGATCGGCCTCGGCTTCCGCGTGCCGATGCTGGTCATGTCCCCGTGGACGCGCGGCGGCTGGGTGAGCTCGGAGGTCTTCGACCACACCTCGGTGCTCCGCTTCATGGAGACCTGGACGGCGGCCCTCGGCACCCCGGCGACCTGCCCGAACATCAGCGCCTGGCGCCGCAAGGTCACGGGCGACCTGACGGGCGTCTTCGACTTCGCGCGCCCCGTCTACGGAGTGCCCGCCGGCCTCCCGTCCACGGCGAAGGTCATCGGCCAGTCCACGTGCGGCCCGCTGCCCAACCCCGCTCCGCAGGACAACGCGCTCCCGGCGCAAGAGGCCGGGACGCGCCCCGCGCGCGCCCTTCCGTACCAGGTGAACGGCAACCTGGACCGCTTCGAGTTCGGCGCGGTCGGCAAGATCCTGGCCTGGTTCTCGATGACCAACCAGGGTGCGCAGGCGAAGCAGTCGGCGCACTTCTCGATCCACCCGCACCAGTACCGGGACACGGCGGCCTGGCAGTACACGGTCGACCCGGGCAGCACCTCGACCGACTACTTCAACATCGGGCTCGGCAGCGGCTCCGGCAAGTACGACATCTCGATGTACGGGCCGAACCGCTTCCTGCGCCGCTTCATCGGCGACGCCTCGAAGGCGGGCAAGGCGATCGAGGTCGCGGCCCGCTTCGCGGTGGAACCGGGCACGGGCAAGACGGCGATCTACTTCAAGATGACCAACAACGCGGCCTCGCCGGTCACGTTCACCATCCGCTCCAACGCCTACCGCACGGACGGCCCGTGGACGTACACCGTCCCGGCGAACTCCGCGCGCGAGGACTACTTCAACGCGGTCGCCTACCACGACGGCTGGTACGACTTCACGATCCTGGCGGACAACGACGGCACCTGGTCGCGCCGCTACACCGGCCACATCGAGACGGGCGCGCCCAGCATCTCGGGCTGACGGTCCGCCTGTTCGCAGGACGTCCCCGTCGCACCGGTCGGAGTCCGGCCGCCCGGCGGGGTCGTCCAGGACCCTGCCGGGCGGGGCCGCGCGGAGGCGGGCCCTTCCGCCTCGGCGAGCCCCACCGGCCCGAGGGAGACGGGACCCCGCAGCAGGCTGCCCGGCCCCGGACCGTGTCAACGCCCGGCGAGCCGCCGCCGGAGCGCGTCCAGCTGCTGCGGGCCCAGCCCGGCGGCGCGCAGGTAGGCTTCCGCGTCCAGCCGGTCGGCGGCCTCGCGGGCCAGCTCGTGGACGGTGGTGCCGAGACCCGTCACGTACGCCTCGATCTCGGCCGAGTCGTACGGGCGTCCCTGCGCGGCGTGCATCGCACCCACCCGCGGCTCGCTCAGCCCGTGGTCGGCCGCGATCTCCTCGGGACTGGCGCCGGCCAGCTTCAGTAGGACCAGTGCGATGATCCCCGTACGGTCGCGGCCCAGTCCGCAGTGGAACGCCACCCCTCCGGGCGGGGCATCGGCGATCGCCCGGGCGACGGCGGCCACGCGATCCGGGAACCGTTCCAGGAAAGGCCGGAAATACGCGGGGGTCCCGAAACCCGGAGTGCCCCACCAGACGTCCCAGAAGTCCCGGTGCTCGATCCCGTCGAGGGGGATCCGCAGCGTGGTCAGCCCCGCCGGACGGGCGGCTTGGTCCACCGCGACTTCGTCGTCGTTGCGCAGGTCGACCACGGTCCGGATGCCGTGCCGGGTCAGGCTGGTCCAGCCGTGCGCGGTGAGCGCGTCGAGCCGGTCGGCGCGGACCGCGGCCCCCGGCGCGACGCGCCCCAGGCCCCCGAGATCCCGCACGTTGAAACAGCCGTCCCACGCCAGGAATCGACCGGTGGTCGCCATGCGCATAGCCCCCCTGTCAGTACACAACGGACAGTGGGTCATGACGCGGCCCTGGCCCCGTACGGTTCCCGGCGTGAAGATCTGTCCATGTCGCCCGAGACGCAGCAGTGGACCCCGGCCCATGGCGAGCCGTACCGCCCCGTCGCCTACCGGCCCGCGCGGATGCCGGGCGGGGAATCGCTCGCGCGCTCCGCGGAGTTGCGGGCACGCATGGGCGAGCGGCGGACCGTCCGCCGGTTCTCCCCCGACCCGGTCCCGGAGCAGGTCATCCGGGACGCCATCGCGTGCGCCGCGACCGCGCCGTCGGGGGCGCACCAGCAGCCGTGGACCTTCGTCCTGGTCAAGGATCCGGCCGTGCGCCGGCAGATCCGTGACGCCGCCGAACAGGAGGAGCTGATCTCCTACGACGGCCGCCTCGGCGACGAATGGCTCGCCGCCCTGCGGCCCCTCGGCACAGACGCGGTCAAGTCCCATCTCACCGACGCCCCGGCACTGATCGTGGTGTTCCAGCAGCGCTACTGGCTCGGTCCGGACGGGACTAAGCGCAAGCACTACTACGTGGACGAATCGGTCGGCATCGCGGTCGGCATGCTCCTGACCGCCCTTCACCTCAGCGGCCTCGCGGCCCTGATCCACACTCCGAGCCCGATGCGCTTCCTCTCCCACGTCCTGCACCGCCCGGAGAACGAGAAGGCCTTCGCGGTCATCCCGGTCGGCTACCCCGCCGACGACTGCGAGGTCCCGGACCTGCTCCGCAAGACCCTCGACCAGGTCATGGTCGAGGTCTGACGCGCGGGAGCGCGGAGCCCTCGGATGCCTCAGCGGCCTCGTGGACGCGGGTGGGTCGGGCCCGCGGAGTCGGTCCTGGTCACGGCCGCCGCGAGCGGGGTCGGCAGCCTGGCGCTCCAGCTGGCCCGGGCGGGCACGACCGGCCGGGTGGTGGCTGCCGTGTCCCGCCCGGACAAGGCTGAGTTCGTGAGCGGCCTCGGCGCCGACGAGGTGGTGCTGTACGAGGACCCCGCGTCCTGGGGCGGCCCGTTCGACGTGGTCCTCGACGGCGTCGGCGGCGAGCTGCTCGGCCCGGCCGTCCGGGCCCTGGCCACGGAAGGGCGGCTGGTGGCGTACGGCTCCGGCGGCGGCACGGTGGAGGCGTACGAGCTGCTGGTGCGCGGCGCCTCGGTGACCGGCTTCCAGATCCGGGCGATCGCGCAGGGCCGGCCCGAGGTGTACGAGAGCCGGCGGCGGGCGCTGTGGGAGGCGTACGCGCAGGGATCGCTGCGTGTGGCCGTGCACGAGGAGATACCGCTGGCCGAGGCGGCCCGAGCACACCGGCTCATCGAGGAGCGGCGCAACCTCGGCAAGGTGGTCCTGGTCCCCTGAGGCCCGGGACCGACTGGAACCGCCCCCGATCCGGACTTGGGGGTACCGGAACGGGGGCGGGGTTCAGCGGGGCGGGGATCAGCCCATGTGCGGGTACGCGTAGTCCGTCGGCGCGACCAGGGTCTCCTTGATGGAGCGGGTCGAGGTCCAGCGCTGGAGGTTCGTCGCCGCGCCCGCCTTGTCGTTGGTGCCCGAGGCGCGGCCGCCGCCGAAGGGCTGCTGGCCGACGACGGCGCCGGTCGACTTGTCGTTGATGTAGAAGTTGCCCGCCGCGAAGCGGAGCTTCTCCATCGCGTCCGCCGCCGCGTAGCGGTCGGCGGCGATGATCGAGCCGGTCAGCGCGTACGCGGAGACGGACTCCATCTGCGCAAGCATCGCGTCGAAGTTCTCGTCCTCGTAGACGTGGACGGCGAGGATCGGGCCGAAGTACTCGGTCGTGAAGACCTCGTTCTCCGGGTCGGTGCACGCGATGACGGTCGGACGGACGAAGTAGCCCTCCGAGTCGTCGTACGTGCCGCCCGCGACGATCGTGCAGGTCGGGTCGGCCTTGGCCCGGTCGATCGCGGCCTTGTTCTTCGCGAACGCGCGCTCGTCGATGACGGCGCCGATGAAGTTGGTCAGGTCGCGGACGTCACCCATGGTGATGCCGTCGACCTCGGCCGCGAAGGCCTCCTTGAAGCCGTCGTTCCAGATCGAGGCCGGGATGTAGGCGCGGGAGGACGCCGAGCACTTCTGCCCCTGGAACTCGAAGGAGCCGCGGGTCAGGGCGGTCTTCAGGACTGCGCGGTCCGCGGACGGGTGCGCGACGACGAAGTCCTTGCCGCCGGTCTCGCCGACCAGGCGCGGGTAGGACTTGTACTTCTCGATGTTGTTGCCGACCGTCTTCCACAGGTACTGGAAGGTCTTGGTCGAGCCGGTGAAGTGGATGCCGGCCAGCTCGGGGTGGTTCAGGGCCACCTCGGACACGGCGATGCCGTCGCCCGTCACCAGGTTGATGACGCCCTTGGGCAGACCGGCCTCCTCCAGGAGCTCCATCAGGAGGACCGCGGAGTGGGTCTGCGTCGGGGACGGCTTCCAGACGACCACGTTGCCCATCAGGGCGGGGGCGGTCGGCAGGTTGCCGGCGATGGCGGTGAAGTTGAACGGCGTGATCGCGTAGACGAAGCCTTCCAGCGGGCGGTGGTCGCTGCGGTTCCACACACCGGCGGAGTTCGCGACCGGCTGCTCGGCCAGGATCTGGCGGGCGAAGTGGACGTTGAAGCGCCAGAAGTCGACGAGCTCGCACGGGGTGTCGATCTCGGCCTGCTGCGCGGTCTTGGACTGGCCCAGCATGGTGGAGGCGGCCAGCTTCTCGCGCCACGGACCGGACAGCAGCTCGGCGGCACGCAGGATGATCGCGGCGCGGTCGTCGAAGGACATCGCGCGCCAGGCCGGGGCGGCGGCCAGAGCGGCGTCGACGGCCTCCTGGGCGTCGGCCTCGGTGGCCTGGGCGAAGGTGCCGAGGACGGACTTGTGGTCGTGCGGCTGGACCACGTCGAAGCGCTCGCCGCCGCCCATCCGCTTGACGCCGTTGATCGTCATCGGGAGGTCGATCGGGTTCTCGGACAGCTGCTTGAGCTGCTCTTCGAGACGCGCGCGCTCCGGGGTGCCGGGGGCGTACGAGTGGACCGGCTCGTTGACCGGCGCGGGGACCTGGGTCACAGCATCCATGGGACTGGTAACTCCTTGACCTAGTTCTTGGTGATCATCGAGCGGAGGAAGAAGAGCAGGTTGGCTGGCTTCTCCGCGAGGCGCCGCATGAAGTAGCCGTACCAGTCCGTCCCGTACGCGGTGTAGACGCGCATGCGGTGGCCCTCGGCGGCGAGCCTCACGTGCTCCTCGCTGCGGATGCCGTACAGCATCTGGAACTCGTACTCGTCCAGCTTGCGCCCGGCCTTGCGGGCGAGCTCCTGGGCGATGGCGATCAGACGCGGGTCGTGCGACCCGATCATCGGGTAGCCCTCACCCTCCATCAGCGTCTTCAGGATGCGGACGTACGCCTTGTCGATCTCCGCCTTGTCCTGGTACGCGACCTCGGCGGGCTCCTTGTACGCACCCTTCACGATGCGTACGCGGCTGCCGGCGGCGGCGAGGCGACGGGCATCGGCCTCGGTGCGGAAGAGGTACGCCTGGATGACGCAGCCGGTCTGCGGGAAGTCCCGGCGCAGCTCCTCGTGGATGGCGAACATCGAGTCGAGGGTGGTGTGGTCCTCGGCGTCCAGGGTGACGGTGGTGCCGATGGCCGCGGCGGCCTCGACGACCGGGCGGACGTTGGCGAGCGCGAGCTCGTGGCCGCCCTCCAGGGCTTGGCCGAACATCGACAGCTTGACCGACATCTCGGCCTTCTCGCCGAGGTCCAGGGCCGCCAGATGCTCGATGAGTTCGAGGTAGGCGTCGCGCGCGGCGTAGGACTGCTCCACGGTGGTGATGTCCTCACCCACCACGTCGAGCGTGACCTCAAGGCCCTTCTGCGTGAGGTCCGTGACGATCGGGATGACCTGGTCGACCGTCTCTCCGGGGATGAAGCGGTTCACCACGGGCTTGGTCACCGGGGCGGCAGAGACGATTCGGCGCATCTTGTCGCTGCGCGAAGCGGCGAGAATCGCGGGACCCAGCACGGGGCACCTCCAACAGGTGGCAGAAGCAGGCATACGGTCCCTCGCGGCAGTGGGCGAGGGACGCATGGGAAAACGCAAGTAAAACCACCGTGAAACCTAAGGATCGCTTTGATCCTCTGCCATCGACAGCTGTCACGCATCCGTGTCCCGGATGTCATACATCTGTCTGAAGGCAACGGGTGCGGGTGGGAGAATGACCGGGTGAAGGGCGATTACCAGGACCTGGTGGACGAGATCTCGGCGCTGCTCGGCGCCCCGGCGACGCTGGAGAACCGCGACTTCCGCCTCATCGCCTTCGGCGCCCACGACAGTGACGACGATCTCGCGATGGACCCGGTGCGCACCCGCTCGATCCTGACCCGCCAGTCGACGGCCGCCGTACGGGCCTGGTTCGAGGCCTTCGGGATCGCCCGGGCCACCGGGCCGGTGCGGATCCCGGCGGCGCCGGACGCGGGGGTCTTCCGGGGGCGGATCTGCCTGCCGGTGCGCTACCGGGGCATCGTGCAGGGGTACGTATGGCTCCTCGACCGGGATCCGGGCCCCGGGCCGGACGCCCTGGCCGCGGCCATGGAGGTGGCCGAGCGGATCGGGATCCTGCTCGCCGAGGAGGCGAAGGCGGGGGCGGACCTGTCCCGGGAGTTCCGGACGGTGCTCACGGCAGAACGGGGCTGGCAGCAGGACATGGCGGTGGCCGCACTCCGGATGGCCCTGGGCCCGGGTACGGACGGGCTGCACGCGGTGGTGTGCGTGGGGCCGTGGGCCGGCGAGGCGCCGGCCTCGGTGCCCGGCACCGCGGCGGTGTGCGTGGCCCCCTGGCCGGGGCGCGTGCAGGACGACCTCCGGGGGTCGGGGACCGAAGCCGGGTACCGGGCGGGATCCACCGCCGGGTCCGCGGCCGGGTCCACGGGAGCCGGGCCCGCCGTCGACGCCGCGGGCCCGTCGGACCGGAGTGCCGGGCAGGCTCTCGCCGTACTGGTCCGGCTCCGCTCGGCGGAGGTGCTCGCACCCGCCGTCGGCGTCGCGACCCGGCTGCTCGCACAGGGCGAAGCGTCGGCCCGGGGGGAGGTCCGGGCGCGGCAGGGCCGTGCCACAGGGGACGACCGGGGCGCGGGGCACGGCCCCGTCGCGGCCCCGGGCACCGCGCGTACGGCCGGACCGACGGCCGGGATCGCGGAGCCCCGCCGGGGGCTGGCGGCCCTGGCCGACGCCTGGGTGGAGGCTACGGCGGCGGCGCGGGCGGCGGCGGCGCAGCCGAGGTTCGGCCCGGTGGCCCAGTGGTCGGCGATCGGCCCGTACCGGATGCTGGCGGCCCTCGCGGCGGCCGACCCGCTGGGCGACCCGGCGACCCGGACCCTGCTCGGCCCGACGCACCGGGAACTCGCCCGGACCGCCGAGCTGTTCCTGGACTGCGCGGGTCAGGCGGGCCGCGCGGCGGCGGCCCTGGGAATCCACCGCCAGACCCTGTACTACCGGCTCGCCCGGGTGGAGCAGCTGACCGGCCTCGACCTGGACGAGGGCGAGGACCGCCTGTTGCTCCACATGGCCCTCAAGGCGGCCCGCCTCCACGGCTGACCCGCCGCGCGGGGGCGACAGCGCGGAGGCGACGACGCGGGGCGTCGGGACTCAGGCCGGGTCCTCGTCCTTGTTCTTCGCCAGCGCCTCGGCCACGCGCCGCATGCCCTCGGTCAACTCCTCGGCGGTGGCGGCGCCTTCCGGATTGAACATCCACAGCGCCATCACACCGGTCACCAGCGCCTGGTAGACCGCGCCGATCGTGCGGATGTCCCGCTCGTCGAGCTCCTCCTCCGGGATGCCGGTGAACGCCGCGATCAGCCCCTTGCGCCCTTCCCCGGCCGACGCCGCGAGCAGTTCCCGCAGCTGCGGCATCCGGTCGCGGTTCAACGCGACCTCCATGCTGGCCGCCCACATCGGCGCCGACTCCTCCTGACGGTCGATCACGCCCTCCCAGACCGAGCGGAAGCGTTCGAGCGAGCCGCCCTCGCCTGCGACGTCGGGCACGAAGGAGTCGCCCCACTCTTCCGCCAGGGCGGTGAAGGCCTGCGTGAGCAGCGCGTCCTTCGAGCCGTAGTGGTAGCCGATCGAGGCCAGGTTCGCGCCGGAGGCGTTGACGATGTCGCGCGCGGTCGTCCGCACGAACCCCTTCTCGACCAGGCACTTCTTGGCGCCTTCGAGCAGATCTTCACGGTGTCCCATGCCCCCAAGGTAGCAAGACAGCCGTCACAGACAGAAGTTCCATACGGTCGTACTAGACAAGCGTTTATGACGCTTGTACATTCCTGCTCATGACGAACTCCGCAGTGCGTTCCGCCGGCCGTCGGGAATGGATCGCCTTCACCGTCCTCCTGCTGCCCCTGCTCCTGGTCTCCATGGACGTGTCCGTCCTCTACTTCGCCATCCCCGCCATCACCCGGGAGCTCGACCCGAGCGCCACCCAGCAGCTGTGGATCTTCGACAGCTACGCCTTCGCCCTCGCCGGACTGCTCATCACGATGGGCTCGCTCGGTGACCGGATCGGGCGGCGCCGGCTCCTACTGATCGGCGCGACCGCCTTCGGGCTCGCCTCCGCACTCGCCGCCTACGCCCCGAGCGCCGAACTGCTCGTCCTGGCCCGCGTCCTGCTGGGCATCGGCGGCGCGACCCTGATGCCCTCCACCCTGGGCCTCGTACGCAACCTCTTCCAGGACGACGAGCAGCGCGGCAAGGCGATCGGCATCTGGTCCGCCGCCATGACCGGCGGCATCGCGCTCGGCTCCGTGCTGAGCGGCATCATGCTGAACCACTTCTGGTGGGGCTCCGTCTTCCTGATCAACGTGCCCGCGATGCTGCTCCTGCTGGCCCTCGTCCCCGTACTCGTGCCCGAGTTCAAGGACCCGGCCCCCGGCCGCTTCGACCTGCTGAGCGTGCCACTGTCGATGGGCACCGTCCTGCCCGTCGTCTACGGCCTGAAGGAGATCGCCGCCGAGGGTTGGTCGCCGGGCCGGGCCCTGTGCATCGTCGCCGGTCTGCTCGTCGGGGTCGCCTTCGTGCGCCGCCAGCTCACCCGTGACGACGCCATGATCAGCCGGGCGCTGTTCCGGGGCCGCGGCTTCGGTTCGGGCATCGTCCTCAACACCGTCGCCGCCTTCGCCGTCATGGGTTCGTCGTACTTCACCACCCAGTACCTCCAGTCGGTACTCGGCATGGGAACCCTGGAGGCCGCGCTCTGGAGCCTCGCCCCCTCGGTCGCCATCGGCGCCGCCGCGCCCGTCGCCACCGCCCTCGCCCGGAAGACCGACCGCGCCCACGTCATCGGCGGCGGCTTCGTGCTCGGTGCGACGGGCTTCGCGCTGATCGGTCTGGTCGGGCCCGACTCCCTGGCGCTGCTGCTCGTCGGCGCCGGGGTGCTGGCCTCGGGGATGGTCGTGGTCCTGTCCCTGGTCTCCGACCTGGCCCTCGCCTCGGCCCCCGCCGAGAAGGCCGGTTCCGCCGCCTCCCTGCTGGAGACCGGATCGGAGTTCGGCGGGGCACTGGGCATGGCCCTCCTCGGCAGCCTCGGCACCGCCGTCTACCGCGACGACCTGGCCGGATCCGAGCCTGCCGTACGGGAGACCCTGGGCGGCGCGGTCGCCGCGGCCGGGCGGCTCGGCGGCGCGGCGGGCGGGCAGGTCCTGAGCCTGGCCCGCGAGGCCTTCGTCCACGGCATGCAGTACGCGGCCTGGGGCGGTGCGGCCCTGCTGCTCACGGCCGGTGTCCTGACGCTGGCACTGATGCGGGGACTCGCCTCCCCGACCGCCACCCCGGACCCGACCACTACCCCGGCCCCGGACCAGGCCCCGGCACCGGCCGCCGCCGGCTGAGCCCCCGGCGGCCGAGCGGGGCACGGACGGAACGGAACACGAGGAAGGGCCCGGGGAGTTCCCCGGGCCCTTCCTCACTGCCCTGCGGCTACTGCCTCATCCTCGGATTCAGCCGAGGCTGACCGTACGCGCCGAGACCGCACCGATCTCGGTGGAGATCTCCGCGAGGACGTTGCCCGGAACTTCCGCGTCGACCGTGAGGACGACGAGCGCCTCCCCGCCCTCCTCGGCGCGGGAGACCTGCATGCCCGCGATGTTCAGACCGGCCTCGCCGAGGATGCGGCCGACCGTGCCGACCACGCCCGGCCGGTCGGTGTAGCGCAGCACGGCCATGTAGTCGGCGAGCGCCAGGTCCACGTCGTACTCGCCGATGCCGACGATCTTCTGGAGGTGCTTCGGGCCCACCAACGTGCCCGAGACCGAGACCTCCTGACCGTCCGACAGGGTGCCGCGCACGGTGACCACGTTGCGGTGGTCCGGGGACTCCGAGCTGGTGGTGAGGCGCACCTCGACACCGCGCTCCTGGGCGAACAGCGGGGCGTTGACGTAGGAGACCGTCTCATCGACGACGTCCTCGAAGACACCCTTGAGGGCGGAGAGCTCCAGCACCTTGACGTCGTGCTGGGTGATCTCGCCGCAGACCTCGACGTCGAGGCGGACCGCGACCTCGCCCGCGAGGGCGGTGAAGATGCGGCCGAGCTTCTCGGCGAGCGGCAGCCCCGGACGGACGTCCTCGGCGATGACGCCGCCCTGGACGTTCACCGCGTCCGGTACGAGCTCGCCGGCGAGCGCGAGGCGCACCGACTTGGCGACCGACACACCGGCCTTCTCCTGGGCCTCGTCCGTGGACGCGCCGAGGTGCGGGGTGCAGACGACCTGGTCGAGCTCGAAGAGCGGGGAGTCCGTGCAGGGCTCCTTCGCGTACACGTCGAGGCCGGCGCCGGCGACGCGGCCCTCCTTGATCGCCGAGTACAGAGCGGCCTCGTCCACGATCCCGCCGCGCGCGGCGTTGACGATACGGACGGACGGCTTCACCTTGTGCAGGGCCTCGTCCCCGATGAGACCGACGGTCTCGGGGGTCTTGGGCAGGTGCACGGTGATGAAGTCGGAGACCTCCAGGAGCTCGTCCAGCGTCAGCATCTTGACGCCCATCTGGGCGGCGCGCGCGGGCTGCACGTACGGGTCGTACGCGACGATCTTCATTCCGAAGGCCGACATGCGCTGGGCGACCAGGACGCCGATGCGGCCGAGGCCGACGACACCGAGGGTCTTCTCGCTGAGCTCGACACCCGTGTACTTGTTCCGCTTCCACTCGCCGTTCTTCAGGGCGGTGTTGGCCTGCGGGATGTTGCGGGCCGTGGCGACGAGGAGGCCGCAGGCCAGCTCGGCGGCGGTCACGATGTTGGAGGTCGGGGCGTTCACGACCATGACGCCGGCCTTGGTGGCCGAGGAGACGTCGACGTTGTCGAGGCCGACTCCGGCGCGGGCGACGACCTTCAGCTTCTTGGCGACGGCGATGGCCTCGGCATCGACCTTGGTGGCCGAGCGGACCAGGATGGCGTCGACGTCCACGATCGCGGGGAGCAGCTCCGCGCGGTCGGCTCCGTTGACGTGCCGGATCTCGAAGTCAGGGCCGAGCGCGTCCACCGTGGCGGGCGACAGCTCTTCGGCGATGAGTACGACAGGTTTCGAGCTCACGTGGGTCCTCACAAGTCCAGTGCGGACGGCCGTCCCGACGGCCGCAGGCGGTGGAGGGGGTAGCCGCGTGGAAGACGCACGACACTGTGGGCCTGACGCGTTGTGTTGAGCAGTGTAGTAGCGGATCGGGGCCGGAATTCCGCCTGTACGGAAGGATCACCCGTCCGTGGTTGGCCGGGGTGGACAAGCGGTGCTCCAGAAGGGCTCCATTCCGTCCGGAGCGGCCCCTGCGCGACCACCGTACGGGCCCCCGTGCGGCCGTTGCACGGCACGGCGGGGCCGGGCCGGAGCGGGTGCCGCAGGCGCGCCGTGGGGGCCGGGCGGCGCACCGCCTCGACCCCCACGGCGACGAGATCAGCTCTCGTCGTTGTCGACCCAGCTCATCAGCTTGCGCAGCTTCTTGCCGGTGGTCTCCAGCAGGTGCTCCTCGTCGGCCTTCTTGTACTCGTTGTACTTCGGCAGACCGGCCTTGTACTCGGCCATCCAGGTGTTGGCGAACTCGCCGCTCTGGATCTCCGCGAGGACCTTCTTCATCTCGGCCTTGGTGGCGTCCGTGATGATGCGGGGGCCGGTGATGTAGTCGCCCCACTCCGCGGTCTCGGAGACCGACCAGCGCATCTTCTCCAGGCCGCCTTCGTACATGAGGTCCACGATGAGCTTCAGCTCGTGCAGGCACTCGAAGTACGCGATCTCCGGCTGGTAGCCGGCCTCGGTCAGGGTCTCGAAACCGGCCTTGACCAGGGCGGAGGCGCCACCGCACAGGACGGCCTGCTCACCGAACAGGTCGGTCTCGGTCTCCTCGGTGAAGGTGGTCTTGATGACGCCGGCGCGGGTGCCGCCGATGCCGGCCGCGTAGGAGAGCGCGAGGGCGAAGGCGTTGCCCGAGAAGTCCTGCTCGACGGCGGCGATGCAGGGCACACCGCGGCCTTCCTCGTACTGGCGGCGCACCAGGTGGCCCGGGCCCTTCGGGGCGACCAGGGCGACGTCCACGTTGGCCGGGGGCTTGATGAAGCCGTAGCGGACGTTGAAGCCGTGCCCGAAGAAGAGCGCGTCGCCCTCCTCAAGGTGCTCCTTGATGGACTCCTCGTAGATCTCGGCCTGGAGCGGGTCCGGGGTCAGGATCATGATGACGTTGGCCCAAGCGGCGGCCTCCGACACGGAGACGACCTTCAGACCCTGCTCCTCGGCCTTGGCCTTGGACTTCGAGCCCTCCTTCAGGCCGACGACGACGTCGACGCCGGAGTCACGGAGCGACAGCGCGTGGGCGTGGCCCTGGCTGCCGTAACCGATGACCGCGACCTTGCGGCCCTGGATGATGGACAGGTCGGCGTCGTTCTCGTAGAACAGCTCGGCCACTGGGATATCTCCTTGGTGCGCTGGTGTTGCTCCCACCGTACGGCGGGGAACGTAGAGGAAGTTTCTTGGTCTCGCTATGCGAGAGGGAACGCGGCGCCGCGCCGGTCAGGCGCTGCGGTCGAGCGCGCGCAGGCTGCGGTCGGTGATCGACCGGCCGCCACGCCCTATGGCGATCGTGCCGGACTGCACGAGCTCCTTGATGCCGAACGGCTCCAGCATCTTGAGCATCGCGCCGAGCTTGTCGGCGCCTCCGGTGGCCTCGATGGTGACGGCCTCCGGGGAGACGTCGACGGTCTTGGCGCGGAAGAGCTGGACGATCTCGACGATCTGGGAGCGGGTCTCGTTGTCGGCGCGGACCTTCACCAGAACGAGTTCGCGCTCGATGGCGTTGTGCGGCTCCAGCTCGACGATCTTGAGCACGTTGACCAGCTTGTTCAGCTGCTTGGTCACCTGCTCCAGCGGGAGGTCCTCGACGTTCACGACGATGGTGATGCGTGAGATGTCGGGGTGCTCGGTGACGCCGACCGCGAGGGAGTCGATGTTGAACCCGCGGCGGGAGAACAGCGCGGCGATCCGGGCGAGGATGCCGGGCGTGTTCTGGACCAGGACGGAGAGCGTGTGCTTGGACATGTGGGTCGTTCTCTCTCTGAAGGCTCTCGCGGCTCAGTCGTCTTCGTTGTCGCCGAAGTCGGGACGGACGCCCCGGGCTGCCATGACTTCGTCGTTGGAGGTGCCGGCGGCGACCATCGGCCACACCATGGCGTCCTCGTGGACGATGAAGTCGATCACGACGGTACGGTCGTTGATCGCGTTGGCCTCGGCGATGACCTTGTCCAGGTCGGCCGGGTCCTCGCAGCGCAGCGCCACGCAGCCCATGGCCTCGGACAGCTTCACGAAGTCCGGGACCCGGGTGCCCTTGCGCGGGGTGGTGGACTCCCCGACCTGGGAGCCGACCGTGCCGTGGCCCGTCTCGTCCGCGTGCAGGACGGTGTTGGAGTACCGCTGGTTGTAGAACAGGGTCTGCCACTGGCGGACCATGCCCAGCGCACCGTTGTTGATGATCGCGACCTTGATCGGGATGTCGTTCAGCGCGCAGGTGACCAGTTCCTGATTGGTCATCTGGAAGCAGCCGTCACCGTCGATCGCCCAGACCGTGCGGTCCGGCATGCCGACCTTGGCGCCCATCGCGGCGGGGACCGCGTAGCCCATGGTTCCGGCACCGCCGGAGTTCAGCCAGGTGCGGGGCTCCTCGTAGTTGACGAAGTGTGAGGCCCACATCTGGTGCTGACCGACGCCGGCCGCGTAGATGGTGTGCTCGGGCGCCAGTTCGCCGATGCGCTGGATGACCTGCTGCGGCGAGAGCATCCCGTCCGAGGGCGTCTCGTACCCCAGCGGGTAGGTCTCGCGCCAGCGGTTGAGGTCCTTCCACCAGGCGGAGTAGTCGCCGGCGTTGCCATCGGTGTGCTCGGCCTGGACCGCCTGGATCAGGTCGGCGATGACCTCGCGGGCGTCTCCGACGATCGGGACGTCGACCTCGCGGTTCTTGCCGATCTCGGCCGGGTCGATGTCCGCGTGGATGACCTTGGCGAAGGGGGCGAAGCTGTCCAGCTTGCCGGTGACGCGGTCGTCGAAGCGGGTGCCGAGCGCGATCAGCAGGTCCGACTTCTGCAGGGCGGTGACGGCGGTGACCGCACCGTGCATGCCGGGCATGCCGACGTGCAACGGGTGGCTGTCGGGGAAGGAGCCCAGCGCCATCAGGGTGGTGGTGACCGGGACGCCGGTCAGCTCGGCCAGGACCTTCAGCTCCGCGGTCGCGCCGGACTTCATGACGCCGCCGCCGACGTACAGGACCGGGCGCTTGGCCTGGCAGATGAGCTTGGCGGCCTCGCGGATCTGCTTGGCGTGCGGCTTGGTGACCGGCCGGTAGCCCGGGAGGTCCGGGGTGGGCGGCCACGAGAAGGCGGTCTTCGCCTGGAGGGCGTCCTTGGCGATGTCGACCAGGACCGGGCCGGGACGGCCGGTGGAGGCGATGTGGAAGGCCTCGGCGATCGTCTTCGGGATGTCCTCGGCCCTGGTGACCAGGAAGTTGTGCTTGGTGATCGGCATCGTGATGCCGACGATGTCCGCCTCCTGGAAGGCGTCGGTGCCGATCGCCTTGGAGGAGACCTGGCCGGTGATGGCGACGAGCGGGACCGAGTCCATGTGCGCGTCGGCGATCGGGGTGACCAGGTTGGTGGCGCCCGGGCCGGAGGTGGCCATGCAGACGCCGACCTTGCCGGTGGCCTGCGCGTAGCCGGTCGCGGCGTGTCCGGCGCCCTGCTCGTGGCGGACCAGGATGTGGCGGACCTTGGTGCTGTCCATCATCGGGTCGTACGCCGGGAGGATGGCCCCGCCCGGGATGCCGAAGACGGTGTCGCACCCCACCTCTTCGAGAGAGCGGATGAGGGACTGCGCACCCGTGACGTGCTCAACTGCGGCGGACTGCTGTCCGCCGGAACGGGGCCGCGGCTGGGGATGGTGGGCCCCGGTGGCCTGCTCGGTCATCGGCATTCTCTTCTCGAGGCTGAGGGTTTTACGAGGATTCGAAGGTGTGCCAGTGCAACAAAAAACCCCTCGTGCCAGGAGGCAAGCGAGGGGAGCGCGTCGGGTGTACGGAGCGGGGACATGGTGACCCCAGCTTCAGCCGACGCGCTTTCCAAGTACGAGAATTCGGGTGCGCATGGCACTGACCCTCCCTCCGGCGGGAGGGGGATGTCAAGCGGGTGGGACGGGCGTCTCATTATGTGAGCCTCTGTGGATGGCCATCGAGCCCCCGGGCGAACCGCCGGCCAAGGCGGGCTGGACCGCCCCGCCCGGTACTGGGAAAGTACCGCGCACGAGCGCGCGGCGCAGCCTGTACTCGTCGAGTGGTCCGGAAAATGCCACCCCCTGGCCGTGTGTGCACCCCATCGCGCGCAGCACCGTCACCTGTTCGGGGCGGTCTACCCCCTCGGCCACCGATTGCATGCCCAGATCATTTGCGATCCGCAACAAACCAGCGGTGATCTTGTGGAGGCGGGTGGACTCGACGACGCCCTCCACCAGGCCCCTGTCCAGCTTCAGGATGTCCACGGGGAGCCTGCGCAGGGCGCTGATGGCCGCATAACCGCTGCCGAAACCGTCCAGGGCGATCAGTACCCCGAGCCGGCGCAAGGCCGCCAGGCGGCGCTCCAGCTCGTCGAAGGGGACGCGGGGGTCATTTTCGGCCAGCTCGATCACCAGGGCCCCGGACGGCAGGCTGTGGCGGGTCAGCAGGGCCTCCACGGAGCCGAGCGGCATGGCGCGGTCCAGCAGCCTGTGCGCGCTCATCCGGACGGCCACCGGTACGTCGTGCCCGAGCCGGTGTCGTTCGGCGGCCTGGGACACGGCCTCCTCGAACAGCCAGCGACCCAACTCTGCGGCGCGGGTGGGGGTGCTCCCGACGGGGGCCGTGCGGCCGTCCGGCCCCGCCGCCGCACCCTCGCCGTACTCGGCCACCCTGAGGAACTCCGCCGGGGTGAACAGGATCCCCTGTGCGGAACGCCAGCGGGCGTGCGCCGCCACGGCCGTGACCTCGCCGGTGGCCAGCGAGACCACGGGCTGGTGCAGTAGCGCGAACTCGCCTTCGTGGAGGGCGGTGCGTAGCCTCCCGGCCAGTTCGGCCTTCCGTACGACCTCGGCCTGCATCTGGGGCGCGTACAGCTCCACCCGGTCCTTGCCGCCCGCCTTGGCGCGGTACATAGCGAGGTCCGCGTTGCGCATCAGATCCGAAGGGGTGATGCCGGGGTCGGCGAAGGCCACGCCGATGCTCGCGGCGACCCGTACCTCGCTGCCGGCGATCCGGTACGGCTGGGACAGGGTGGTGCGCAGCCGGTCGGCGATCTCGTGGACCTGGTAGGCGCGGGCACTGTGGTCGCGGCTGCCGTCACCCGTGATCAGTGCCGCGAACTCGTCGCCGCCGAGGCGGGCCGCGGTGTCACCGGCGCGCACCGAGTCCTGGAGCCGGCGGGCGGCCTCGATCAGCAGCTCGTCGCCGGCCTGGTGGCCGATGGTGTCGTTGACCGCCTTGAACCCGTCGAGGTCGATGAAGAGCACGGCGGTGCTGTGGTCCCCCGCGCGCCGGCCGGTCAGCGCCTGGCGGACCCGCCGGGTGAACAGCGCGCGGTTGGGCAGGTCGGTCAGCGGATCGTGCTCGGCACTGTGCTGGAGCTGCGCCTGGAGGCGGACCCGTTCGGTGACGTCCCGGCTGTTGAGGATGAGGCCGCCCTGGTGGCGGTTGACGGTGGACTCCACGTTGAGCCACTCGCCGCTGCCGGACTTGAAGCGGCATTCGATGCGGGTGGTCGGTTCCTCTGCGGGCGGCGCGGCGAGGAAGCGGCGCACCTCGTGGACCACCCGACCCAGGTCGTGCGGGTGGATCAAGGCGGCGAGCTCGGTGCCGACGAGCTCCTCGGCCTCGCGGCCGTAGACCCCGGCGGCAGCGGGGCTGACGTAGCGCAGGGTCCCGGTGGGCGCAGCGATCATGATGACGTCGCTGGAGCCCTGGACCAGGGAGCGGAAGTGGTTTTCCTTCTGGGCCAGTTCTTGGGTCAGTGCGATGTTGTCGAGCAGCATGATGCCCTGCCGGATGACGAGGGCGAGCACGACGGTGCAGCCGGTGAAGACGACCACCCGGTCGACCCTCCGGCCGTCCACCACGTTGTACAGGATGCCCAGGGTGCAGACGGCGGCAGCGAGGTACGGCGTGAGGGCGGGCAACGAGCCGGTGATGGGGCGGCTGACCTGACGGTCGGCGCGCGGATGCGTGGGCGCGGCCGGGCCGGGGTGGATCCGCCGGGCCCCCCAGGGCGCGTACGCGAGCAGCAGCGAGCCGGCGAACCAGCCGGCGTCGAGCAGCTGTCCGGACTGGTATTCGGCGCTCAGCAGGGGCGAGGTGAACAGGGCGTCGCTGAGCACGGTCAGGGCGAGGGCGGCGATGGCGGTGTTGACTGCCGAGCGGTTGGCTTCGGAGCGCCGGAAGTGCAGGACCAGCACCATGGAGACGAGCGCGATGTCCAGCAGTGGATAGGCGAGGGAGAGCGCGGCGCGCGGGACGCTGCCCGGAGCACCGGACTGGGCGGTCCGCGCTGCGTGCGCGAGGGCCAGGCTCCAGGACAGGGTGAGCAGGGAGCCGCCGATGAGCCAGGAGTCGAGCCCGAGGCACACCCAGCCGGCGCGGGTGACCGGGCGCTTGGCGAGGACGAGCAGGCCCACGATGGCGGGCGGGGCGAAGCACAGGAAGGCGAAGTCGGCGAGCGAGGGCTTCGGCACGGCCTCACCGAGGATCACCTCGTACCAGCCCCAGATGGCGTTCCCGCAGGCTCCCATGAGGGAGGAGAACGCGAAGAGCAGCCAGGCCGGTCGCTCGCGGCTGTCGATCACGCGTCCGTAGCTGTAGCAGGAGACTGCGGCGAGGAGCGCGGCGGCGCTGAGCCCGAAGTCGCCCATGATCTCGGCGAGTTCCTCGGAGCCCCAGCCGAGGGCGGCGCCGACGGCGTACCCGCCGCTGACCACGGCGAGGAGCAGTTGCATCGCCAGGCGCCTGCCCCCGCCCGAAACGGGCGGCCGGGTCAACAGCGCCGCCCCCGGGGCACTCACCGGCCCTCCTCGCTGGCTGGTTCCGGCGCACCCCATCGTCGCCTCCGGCGGCTGCGCCGTGTCGGATCCTTCGCCCATTGGCCGTGCATCGCCCGTCGCCCCCCCAAAATGTCCGATCACTCCCCAGCGCTAGACGAACGCGCCGCAGCCCCTTGTACCGGACGATACACCACTTTCGTCACTCAGGGATATAGACGCTCTACTCTCCGTTACCACACGGGGAGTTGTTGCCACTGTGCGCGTCCGGACGGATGCGGAGCGTGTGCACAGCGCGTCACCCGGTGGTCAAGACCGTGTTCTCGACGGGCTCCCCCGCGGCGAACCGGGTGAGCTGCCGCGCCACCAGGCGCTTGGCCCGGGGCGCGAACGCCGTGCTGCTGCCGCCGACATGGGGCGTGATCAGGACATTCGGAGCATGCCAGAGCGGATGGCCGGGCGGCAGCGGTTCCGGGTCGGTGACGTCGAGTGCCGCGCACAGCCGGCCCGATTCCACTTCCCCCAGCAGCGCGGCGGTATCGACGACGGGACCGCGTGCGACGTTCACCAACAGGGCGCCGTCCTTCATCCGACCGAGGAACGCCTGGTCGGCCAGGCCCCGTGTCCCGTCGGTGAGCGGCGTGGAGAGAATCACCACGTCGGCCTCCGGGAGGAGTCGGGGCAGATCCACGAGCGCGTGCACGCGACCGCGCGTGGTGGTGCGCTCCGAGCGTGCGACCCGCGTGACCCGCGCGCACTCGAAGGGCGCGAGCCGGTCCTCAATGGCTGCGCCGATGGATCCGTAGCCGACGATCAGTACGGACTTGTCGGCGAGGGCCTCGTAGAACCCGGAGCGCCACTCCTCGCGGTCCTGGCCGCGCACCATGCCGGGGATGCCGCGCAAGGAGGCGAGGGTCAGGGTGAGCGCCAGTTCGGCGGTGCTCGCCTCGTGGACCCCTCGCGCGTTGCACAACCGCACGCCGGGACGCAGGCGGTCGAGACCGCCCAGGACGTGGTCGATGCCCGCGGTCAGCGTCTGTACGACGGCGAGGTCCGGCATGTCCGCCAGCGGGCGCAGCGTGACCTCGGGGGACTTCATGTACGGGGTGACGTAGAAGACGCAGGCGGCCGGATCGGCCGGGAAGTCGTCCTCGCCGTCCCACTGGCGGTACCGGAAGGTGTCGGGGAGGCCCGCGATCTCCTCGGCGGGGAACGGAAGCCAGACGTCCGCGGTCTTTGAAGTCATGATCGCGAGGCTATGCCAAAGCCAGGTGATCCTGATCAAGCCGTTAGTTTGTTTGCCGGACCGGGAGGGGGACGCACGGGTGGAGCGCAGGTCGATCGGGGCGGGGGCGCTGACGGTGGGCGCCGTCGGGCTCGGGTGCATGCCGATGAGCTGGGCGTACACGCCCTCGCGGCGCCGCGGCGAGGAGTCGCTGGCGACGGTGCACGCAGCACTGGACCTGGGGGCGAACCTGCTGGACACCGCCGACCTCTACGGACCGTTCACCAACGAGCTGCTGCTCGGTCGGGTGCTGCGGGAGCGGCGGACGGAGGCGTTCGTGTCCGCCAAGGTGGGCCTGCGGGCGGGCGAGCAGCACGTGGTGGCGGACGGGCGTCCCGGGTACGTGCGGCGGGCCTGCGACGCCTCGCTGCGGCGGCTGCGTACGGACGTCATAGACCTCTTCCAGCTGCACCGGGTGGATCCGGACGTCCCGGTGGAGGAGACCTGGGGGGCGATGGCGGAGCTGGTGGGTGCCGGGAAGGTGCGGGCGCTCGGGTTCTGCGCGCTGGGCGCGGGCGCCGGGCCGGGGGCGGGGCGGCGCGGGGACCGGGCGTACCGGGTGACCCTGCGGCATCTGGAGCGGATCCAGCAGGTGTTCCCGGTGAGCGCGGTGCAGGCGGAGCTGTCGGTGTGGTCCCCCGAGGCGGCGCGGCAGCTGCTGCCCTGGTGCACGGCGCGGGGGGTGGGGCTCTTGGCGGCGATGCCGCTGGGCAGCGGGTTCCTGACCGGGACGCTCAGGCCGGGCGAGGGCTTCGAGTGGGAGGACGTGCGGGCCCGGCATCCGCGGTTCACGGCGGAGTCGATGGCGGCGAACCAGGTGCTGGTGGCGGGACTGCGGCGGGTGGCCCGGCGGCACGGGCCGCTGGTGACGGCGGCGCAGGTGGCGCTGGCGTGGGTGCTGGCGCAGGGGCCGCAGGTGGTGCCGGTGCCGGGGGCCGACCGCGCGCACTGGGCGGTGGAGAACGCCCGGGCGGCCGAGGTGCTGCTCACGGCCGGGGACCTGGCCGAGATCGCGGCCCTGCCGGCGGCGGTGGGAGCCTGGGACTCGGCCGGGGACTGAGCGGGTACCGCCCGCCCCCGGGCCCGGGGAACCAGCGGGGACCGTGCCGGGGACCTGCCGGGGAGCGGACCCACAACCACTCGATCGGGTGTACGAGTGGAGGAACTTCGAGCACTGCGGCAACTGTTGAGAGGGGTGACGGGCAGGATCGCAGGACCGGAGGGGAGCAGGACGATGCGATACGGACAGGCGCACAAGTGGTACGAGGGCCCGCACGCCCGGACCCGTGGAGTGCTGGCGGCCTTCGCCCTGGCCGGGTGCGGGGCCCTGCTGGCGGCGGGGTGTTCGCCGGCGGGTGCCCCCGGGGTCGAGCCGGGTACGTCGCCACCGCGCGCGGCACCCACCGCGTCGGCGACCGGTCCCTCGGGCTCCGGTTCCTCGGCGGGGGCCGCGGCGCCTGCCAAGGGCTCCGTGACGGTGACGGGCGAGGTAGCCAAGGACCTGGAGTCGCCGTGGGGTGTGGCCCCGCTGCCCGACGGGGACCTGCTGGTCGCCTCGCGGGACAAGGGGACGATCAGCCGGGTCGCTGTGGCCACGGGCAAGGTGACGCCGATCGGCAAGGTGCCCGGGGTGGCTCCGGGTGGCGAGGGCGGGCTGCTGGGGCTGGCCCTGTCGCCCTCGTACGCCTCGGACCGGATGGTGTACGCGTACTTCACGACGGAGTCGGACAACCGGATCGCCCGGATGCGCTACGACGAGCAGAGGGACGCCGGTCAGCAACTGGGCGCGCCGGATACGGTGTTCCGGGGGATCCCCAAGGGCCTGGTCCACAACGGCGGTCGGATCGCTTTCGGTCCGGACAAGATGCTCTACGCAGGGACGGGCGAGACCGGCGACACCGGGCTCGCGCAGGACAAGAAGTCGCTGGGCGGCAAGATCCTGCGGATGACCCCGGACGGGCAGCCGGTGCACGGGAATCCGGAGGCCGACTCGGTCGTCTACTCGTACGGGCACCGCAATGTGCAGGGCCTGGCCTGGGACAAGGACAAACGGCTGTGGGCGGCCGAGTTCGGCCAGAACACCTGGGACGAGCTGAACCTGATCGAGCCCGGCGCGAACTACGGCTGGCCGGAGGCCGAGGGGAAGGCGGGCAAGCCCGGACTGCGTGATCCGGTGGCCGTGTGGAATCCGGACGAGGCCTCGCCGAGCGGGATCGCCTGGGCGCAGGGCTCGGTGTGGATGGCCGGACTGAAGGGCGAACGGCTGTGGCGGATCCCCCTGGCCGGGTCGGCTCCGGTGGCCGAGCCGGAGGCCTTCCTGACGGGGAAGTACGGCCGGCTGCGCACGGTGGTCGCCCTGGGCGGGGACAGGTTGCTGCTGGTCACGAGCGAGACGGACGGGCGCGGGTCACCGCAAGAGGGCGACGACAGGATCCTGACCGTGACGGTGCGGTAGCCACAGCGGTCCCGACAGCGGACGAAAGGCGTGGTGGACACGGTGTTCAACATGATCGAGGAGCTGTTCAACCCGGGACGCAAGCACACCGACGAGGAGAAGAAGCGCCTCGAACTGTCCCGGACCGATGTGAACGACGGCGATCCGGGACGCGGTCCGATAGACCTCGACTCCGGCAAGGTGCTCATACGCCCGGCCGAGCAGCGCCCACAGCAGGAGTGACGGGCCCGAAGAGCCGGAGCCTGTGGGCCAGGGCGGCGGCCTCGCCGCGCCCGGCCACGCCCAGCTTGGCCAGGATGTTCGACACGTGCACGCTGGCCGTCTTGGGGGAGATGAAGAGTTCTTCGGCGATCTGGCGGTTGCTGTTGCCCGCCGCGACCAGGCGCAGTACGTCCCGCTCGCGACTGGTCAGGCCCAGCGCTTCGACCGGATCGATGTCCGGTGCCGGCAGGGCCGGGGACGCGTCGGCCTCAGTGAGCTGGAGCCGGGCGCGCTGGGCGAGCAGCGCCAGGTCCTCGCGCAGCCGGCGTGAACCGAGCTGCTCTGCGGCGGCGTAGGCCCGCCGGAGCAGTACGGCCGCGGCCTCCCGGTCGCCGCCGCAGGACAGCAGGGCCTCGGCGAGCCGGTGGCGGGCGCGTGCCAGCAGGTAAGGGCGCTCCAGTTGGCGGACGGCCGCCTCGACGGCGGTCCAGTCGGCAACGGTGTCCCGGCCCTCGGCGCGCAGCAGCTCGGCGCGAACGAACTCGGCGTGCGCGGTCCACAGCGGCACCGGGGTGGCCAGGCGGCGTGCGGCGGTGCGCAGCACCACCAGGGCGGCGTCGCGGCCGGCGTCGGCGGCCGGGAGTCCCCGGGCCTCGGCCTCCGCGGAGGCGGCGGCCAGTAGCAGCGGCCAGGCGTAGCGGTGCTGGCCGAGGGGGAAACCCTGGGCCACGGCCTTGGCGACCTCCGTGCGGACGTCGGCTATCCGGCCCTCCCCCGCGGCCACGCCGACCGCCAGCCGGTACAGCGGTATGCGGTGCTGGGGCTGGCTGTCATGGGTTCCGAAATGGACATGGGCAGCGGCGAGTTGGCTGGCCGCTTCGGTCAACTCGCCGCGGGCCAGGGCCAGGTAGGCAAGTCGTGAGGAGGCGGAGCCGCGGGGGGCGGCGCTCTGGCCGACGCTCAGGGTGCGCCGGGCCGCTTCGGCGGCCTCTTCCCAGCGGCCGAGGCTGTACAGGCTCTCCGCCATGTTCCCGCTGATCCACGCCTCGCTGTCCAACAGGCGGGACTTCTTGACCAGTTGTGCCCCCTGTTCGGCCAGTGCCACGGCTTCGCGGGACCGGCCCAGACCTTCCAGATGAGAGGTGAGATTGATATGTGCACGTCCCGCGAGCATGGTGAGCCCGAGTTCGTTGGCCCGGTCCTTGACCGCGCGTATCTCGGCGAGGCCGCCCTCGGGGTCGCCGGCGTCGGCCATCAGGCAGCCGACCGTGATCCGCGCGTTGAGCTCGATGTCCTCGGCACCCACCATCCGCGCGTACTCCACGGCCCGCTCGGCGGGTGCGAGGTTGTCGGGGCCCGGGTCGTGGAGGATTCCCCAGCCCGCGGCCCGCACCAGGACCTCGGCGTGCACCTGGGACGGGGGCAGCCCCTTGACGAGCTCTTGGGCCTTGGCGAGTTCCTCCCAGCCGTCGCCGCGGGCCAGGCTGGAGACCAGCCGGGAGCGTTCGGTCCAGAACCAGGCGGACCGCAGCGGGTCCTGGTCCTCCTCCAGCATGCGCAGGGCGGTCTTGGTGAGCTTCAGTGCGCGTTCCCGCTCGCCGCCGTACCGGGCCGCCACCGTTGCTTCGGCCAGCAGGTCGATGCGCTGCAGCGGGGTGGTGGCCGGGTCGCAGCCGCAGGGCGGGTACACCTCGGTGTAGTCCACCGGACGCAGTGCTTCGCGCACCTCTTCGGGGACGCTCTCCCACAGGTCCAGTGCCCGTTCCAGCAGCCGCAGTTGTTCGGAGTAGGCGTGCCTGCGGCGGGCGGCCACCGATGCGGCGAGCACGGCGGGCAGCGCCTTGGCCGCGTCATTGGCGTAGTACCAGTAGCTGGCCAGGCGGATGACCCGTTCCTCGGCCCGGATCAGCGAGTCGTCGGCCTCCATGGCCTCGGCGTAGCGACGGTTGACGCGGGCGCGCTCGCCGGGGAGCAGATCGTCGCTGACGGCCTCGCGGACCAGCGAGTGGCGGAACCGGTAGCCGTCGCCGTCGGGGCTGGCGAGGAGGATGTTGGCGCCGACGGCGGCGCGCAGGGCCTCGATCAGCTCGTCCTCGGTGAGCCCGGCGACGGCGCGCAGGAGCGGGTATTCCACGGTGGAGCCGCCTTCGGCGACGATGCGCACCACGCGCTGGGCGGCATCGGGCAGCACCTCGACGCGGACGAGCAGCAGGTCGCGGAGGGACTCGGTGAGCCCGGCGCGGCAGCCGCTCTCGCGGCAGGCGACGAGTTCCTCGACGAAGAAGGCGTTCCCGTCGGAGCGGTCGAACACGGACTCCACGAACGCCTCGTCGGGCTGGGAGGCGAGGATGCCGGCGAGTTGGCGGCGCACTTCGGCCCGGGTGAAGCGGGGGAGTTCGATGCGATGGACGGTGCGGAGCCGGTCCAGTTCGGCGAGCAGCGGACGCAGCGGGTGACGGCGGTGGACGTCGTCGGCCCGGTAGGTGGCGACGACGACGAGCCGGCCGCTGGTGAGGGTGCGGAAGAGGTAGGAGAGCAGGTGGCGGGTGGAGGTGTCCGCCCAGTGCAGGTCCTCCAGGACGAGGACGACGGTGCGGTCGGCCGCGAGCCGCTCCAGCATTCGGGCGGTCAGCTCGAAGAGCCGGGCGGTGCTCTCCTCGTCGTGCGGGCCGCGGGGGGTGTCACCCAGTTCCGGGAGGATGCGGGCGAGTTCGTCCTCCTGGCCGGCGGCGGCGGCCGTCAACTCCCCGGGCAGCTGCCGGTGCAGGGTGCGCAGGGCCGTCGAGAACGGGGCGAAGGGAAGTCCCTCCGCCCCGATCTCCACGCAGCCTCCGACGGCCACCACCGCGCCGCTGCGGGCCGCTTCGGCGAGGAACTCCTCGGTGAGGCGGGTCTTTCCGACCCCGGCCTCTCCCCCGATGAGCATCGCCTGGGGCTCCTGGCAGGCGGCGCGTGCCAGTGCGTCGGTGAGTACGGCCAGTTCGTCGGCTCGGCCGACGAACACCGGGCTGACAGATCTGGTCTCCACGTCGCCGAGCATCGCACAGGAGCCCTGGTGGGGGGCACTTGTTATCGGTGCGCCTCTCATCACGTGTCAGTCCACGGGGGTCGCGACGCGGATTACGCGGCGCGGGCGAAACGGCTTCGCGGCCCTCTCACCGGCCCTTCGGGTTCCTGGCCGCGAGAGGACGCGCGGCGCGCCTTCTTGGCCTCCTGGATCTGGCGGTACTCGGCGGCCTCGCGGATCCGCTCGGCGCTACGGGCGGTGGCGATCTCGTACTCGAACATCTCGTACTCCCTGGTTGCGGTTCTCGGGCACCTCGTTCGGTGTGATCCAAGATTCGCTTCCCAGGGGGTGGCGGCACATCGGGCTCATGCCGCATCTGCGCGGGGCAGGGGTCCTTAGTCCGCAGCCGTAGGTCCCTAGTACGGAGCGGTCAGTGCCTAAGAGGGGGGCCTAGGCAGGTCCTAGGCGGCCTTCGGGAGGGGAGCCAGGATGTCGAAGTACATGAGGCCGAAGAGCAGGACGCCGAGGGCGCCGAGGGCGACGGCGGCCCAGGAGACGGCCCGGACCCAGGTGGGCAGGGTGCGGTCGGGGGCTCCGAAGGCGGGGCGGGCCAGGACGAAGACGGCGAGGAGGAGGGCCAGGGTGGACAGGACGCCGTTGACGAGGGCGGTCATGTGCCAGGCATCGCCGTACAGGGCCTCGATCTTCGCCTCGGTGGTGGCGGCGTTGACCGACTCGATCTGGCCTATCAGGGTCTGGCGTTCGGCTATGACGCGGGAGACCCAGCTCCCGCTGAGGGCGACGAGCCCGAGCCCGGCGGCGACCACGGCGGAGGCCGCCGCGCCGACGCCCTCGGGCCGCTGCTCGGTGTCGTCCGACTCGTCCTGGACCGCGTCCTCCAGCTCCTCGTCGGCGAGGGCCGCCCCGGGCGCCTCGGGGGACTCGGCCGCCTCCGTGGCGGGGGCGTCCTTGAGGTCGGCTTCGACCCGTGCGGCCTCCGGAGCCTGGGGTTCGGCGGTGTCGGCCTCGGGGGCGGTCGGTTCGGCGGTCTTCGTGGTGTCCATGCGGGGCACCGTAGGCGGCTTGTCTGAGAGGTTTCTGAGAACGTGCCGGCAGGGTCGGACCGGGCCGGCCGCGGGTCCGGTCCGGTCCCCGCGGCGGATGGTGTCAGGCGGAGGGAGCCGGGGGCCACTCGTGGGCGAGCACCGCCCAGATCTCGGTGTTCTGCCGGATTCCGCGGTACAAGTAGCTCTCGCGCAGGACGCCCTCGCGGGTCATACCGAGGCGCTCCGCGACGGCGAGGCTCTTCTCGTTGGCGGAGGACGCGTGCCATTCGGCACGGTGCATGCCGCGCTCGCGGAAGGCCCAGTCGATCAGGACGCGGCAGGCCGTGGTGACCAAGCCCCGGCCGGCTGCCGCCGGCTCCAGCCAGCAGCCGACCTCGCAGTTGCCCGATTCGGCGTCGAAGGTGCGGAAGAGGACCCCGCCAACGAGGGTGCCGTCCACCCGGATGCCGTAGATCCGCCCTCCGTCAGCAGCCGTCTTCTGCGCGTACGCGGTGAGGAAACCGCGCGCCGATTCGAGGTCGGTGACGACGTCGGCCAGGACGACGTGCTCGCCTATGTACTCCCGGCCGCGGTCCATGTGCGCCAGGAACTCCTCGGCGTGCCGGGCCTCCAGCGGAAAGAGCTGGGCGTCGTCAGCGAGGTCGATCGAAAACATGCGGCTTCTTCCTTGGGTCGCGTACGGCGGGTTGCCGGATCACCGGGGTGCTGCGGCGGGCTCGGCGTCGTCCTCGCTCGTGGCGGAATCCGTACCGAGCCGCTGAGCGGGAAGTGTCGCATGCGGACGGCGTTCCGGGGGCTCGATGCTGATCTTGGGCAATCGGCGGTCCAGCCAGGCCGGGAGCCACCAGTTGGCGCCACCGAGCATGTGCATCAGGGCCGGGACGAGCAGCGTGCGCAGCACGAAGGCGTCGAGTGCGACGGCGGCGGCGAGCGCGATGCCGAACATCGCGATGATGCGGTCGCCGCTGAGCACGAAGGCCAGGAAGACGGAGATCATGATGACCGCCGCCGAGTTGATCACCCGGCTGGTCTCGGCGAGGCCGACGCGGACGGCCCGCCGGTTGTCGCCCGTCTCCAGCCACTCCTCGTACATCCGGCTGACCAGGAACACCTGGTAGTCCATGGACAGGCCGAAGAGGACCGACACCATGATCACGGGCAGGAAGGGTTCGATCGGCCCTTCGCTGCCCAGGCCGAGCGGTTCACTGCCCCAGCCCCACTGGAAGACCGCGACGACGACACCGAAGGAGGAGGCGACGGCCGCGACGTTCATGGCGGCCGCCTTGAGCGGAATGCCGATGGAGCGGAAGGCCAGCAGCAGCAGGACGCAGCCCAGGCTGATGACCACCCCCACGAAGAGCGGCAGTTTCCCGACGATGACGTCGGCGAAGTCGTCGTAGCCGGCGGTCACACCGCCGACGTGGACGTCCATGGTGTTGCCCTGGCCGGCGCGCGGGATGACCTCCTCGCGCAGCGTCTCGACCAGCTGGCTCGTGGCCTTGGCCTGCGGGGCGGAGTCGGGTACGACGGTCAGGACGGCGGTGTCCCCGCTCCGGTTGAAGACGGCCGGGCCGGTGGAGGCGACGCCCTCGGTCGTGCGGATCGCCTGGGCCAGATGTTCGACGGCGAGGCGGTCCCCGGCGCCGTCGAGACCGGCGACGACGGTCAGCGGGCCGTTCGTACCCGGCCCGAACCCGTCGGCGAGCAGGTCGTACGCCTGCCGGGTGGTGGAGGCCGCCGGGTTGTTGCCCTGGTCGGAGGTCCCCAGGTGGAGCGAGAGGGTGGGCAGTGCCAGCACGACCATGACCAGCGTGGCGGCGAGCCCGAGCAGCTTGGGGTGGCGTTCCACGAAGACCGACCAGCGTGCGGCGAAGCCGGTGGTGTGCTCGGGGGACGGCCCCTCGGCGGCGAGCTTGCGGCGTTCGCGCCGCGAGAGGGCGCGGGTCCCGATGTACGAGAGGAGGGCGGGCAGCAGCGTCACGGAGGCGGCGACGGTGAGGACCACGGTGAGGGACGCGGCTATCGCGACGCCGTTCAGGAAGTTCAGTCGGAGCACCAGCATGCCGAGCAGGGCGATGCAGACGGTGGCCCCGGCGAATACCACGGCCCGGCCGGTGGTGGCCACGGCCTGCTCGGCGGCTTCCTCGACCGGCAGTCCTCGCTTGAGACCCTTGCGGTGTCGGGTGACGATGAACAGGGCGTAGTCGATGCCGACGCCGAGCCCGACGAGCGTGCCGAGCATCGGGGCGAAGTCGGCGACCGCCATGGCGTGCCCGAGGAGGGTGATGCCGAAGTAGGCGGTGCCCACGCTGACCAGGGCGGTCGCCAGCGGCAGCAGGCTCGCGGCGAACGAGCCGAAGGCGAGGAAGAGGACCACGGCCGCGACGGCGACGCCGATGATCTCGGCAAGGTGCCCGCTGGAGGCTTCGGTGAGGCCGATGGCCCGCCCACCGAGTTCGACCTGAAGGCCGTCGGCCTCGGTGGTCGGGTTCTTCGCCGCGTCGACGACGGCCTTGGCCTGTGCCTTGGGTACGGAGTCGGCCTGCCGGTCGAACGTCACCACGGCATAGGCGGTGCGCCCGTCGGGGCTGATCTGCGCGGCGCTCTCGGGGCCGGCACCGTAAGGGCTGCCGACCGATCCGACACCGGGAAGCCCTGCAACGGTGTCGAGGGCCCGGGTCATGCGTTGCTCGACGTCCGGGGTGCGGACCGTCTGGTGCTCGGGGGCCCGCCACACGATGGTGTCGGTGTCGCCGCCCTGACCGTGGAAGCCCGCGCGGAGCAGGGCGTGGGCCTTGCTGGCTTCCGTGCCGGGCACTTCGTAGTCGTTGGAGAAGGCCGATCCGGCCGTTGCTGCCGCAGCGGCGGTCCCGCCGAGGGCGAGCAACCAGATCAGTACGGCGACCAGTCGGTGCCGCATGCACCACCGTGCTATTGCTGCCAACGGACGTGCTCCCTGGGGGTTCGGATCTTTACCGGGAGACAGCCCGACGCAAAGAACTCAAGAACTCGTGAAGGCCCGGCCGGTACCCGGGGGATCGCCCCGGGGTCCGGCCAAGATGGTCTACAGCAACACAATCGCAGCGATTCGTGATCGTTGGCCCCATTCGTGGGGATCGTCACAGGCTGCGTAGCGGTGCCGGAACCTTGGTCATCCGGTCGGCAGGTCGATCGCCTCCGCGGTCGAGTCGTCGGCCCGGTAGCCCGGGATCGAGGGCCACCGGACGGTGAGGACCACCGCGTCCTCCTCCGCGTACCAGGAGTGGTCGACTCCGCGGCCCCAGACCACGTAGTCCCCCTGTTCGGCGAGAACGACGGTCCTGCCCGGGAACTCCAGCCGGAAGCGTCCGCTGATCAGCACCTGGAGCGCGGTGCGCTCCTCCCCCCGGACCCACTGCGCGCGCTCATCGCCCTTCGGGTGCACGCCCCACTTGATCTCCACGTCCGTGCTGTGGCGCGGATCGGCGGCGTCCTTGAAGTGCCCGAGGAGCCAGCCTCGGTCGGAGGCGGCATCGGGGGCGGCCTTGCCGGTGTAGATGGAGTCGTCGTTCACGGGGTGAGGCTAATGCAGTTGTGCGGACGTGCGGGTGGCTGGTGAGCTGGCGGGATGACGATGGATCTCGATGAACTCCTCAAGGTACGGGCCGAGTACGACCGGGAGATGCGCCGCGACGCACTGCCGGACGCACCGCACGTCCGGGTCGACCGGACGGGAACGGCCCTGCGGCAGAGCGCGCCCGGCGACGGATGGAACTGCGTGCTCTGGTCGGACCTCGACGAGGAGACCGCCGATGCGGAGATCGCGGCGCAGATCGCGTTCTTCAGGGAGCAGGGAGCGTCGGACTTCGAGTGGAAGCTGTACGAGCACGACCGACCGGCCGATCTCGGGGAGCGGCTGCGTGCGGCGGGCTTCGCGGCGGAGCCGCCCGAGACGCTGATGGTGGGCCGCGCGGACCGGCTCGCCGCGCTGCCGGTGGACCCGCCGGAGGGGATCGAGCTGCGGGTGGTGACGGACGAGGCGGGTGTGGACCTGATGATGGAGGCCCACACGAGGGCCTTCGGCACGGAGCAGTCGCGGCTCCGCCATCTGGTGCTCACGCTGCTGCGGGAGGAGCCGGACAACATCGCGGCGGTGGTCGCGATGGCCGGGGACACTCCGGTGAGCGCAGCCCGGATCGAAATGCGCCCCGGGACCTCCTTCGCGGGCCTCTGGGGCGGCGGCACCGTGCCCGAGTGGCGGGGCAGGGGCATCTACCGCCTGCTGGTGGCCCACCGGGCCCGGCTCGCGGCGGAGCGCGGCATCCGCTACCTCCAGGTGGACGCTTCCGAGGACAGCCGGCCGATCCTCGAACGGCTGGGCTTCGCAGTCCTGGGGGTGACGACGCCGTACGTGTGGACGGCGTGAGGAGGACGGACCCGCCCGCGGAGGGCCGCGCCCCAGGGCGGCCCCCGGTCCCGGCTGCGCCCCGGGTCGGGGCCTCTTCCGCTCGGCTCCCCCACCCGGCAGGATCCCGTTCATGGAACGCATCGGACCGCCCCTGACCGGGAACGAGCGCGAAACGTTGCGCGCGTTCCTCGACTACCACCGGGCCACCCTGGCTTGGAAGTGCGAAGGCCTCACGGACGAGGAGCTGCGACGCGCCTCGATGCCACCGTCCACGCTGAGCCTGCTCGGCCTGGTGCGGCACATGGCAGAGGTCGAGCGGCACTGGTTCCGGCGGACCGTGAACGGCGAGCAGCTGCCGCACGTCTGGTCCGACGCGCACGACTTCCAAGCCGCCTACGACGCCTCCGGCTCCACCCGCGAGGAGGCGTTCGCCGCCTGGGAGGCCGAGGTCGCACACGCCCGGCTGATCGAGGCCGCCGCCGAGTCCCTCGACGTGACGGCATATGTGACCAGCTGGAAGGAAGAGGCCTCGCTGCGCCTGGTCATGCTGCACCTGATCCACGAGTACGCCCGTCACAACGGCCACGCCGACTTCCTGAGGGAGGCCATCGACGGGACCACCGGCGCCTGAACCACCCCCACCCCACCCCTATAGTTAGGTCAGCCTAACCTAAGCCATGGGGGATGAGTGTGAGCCTGGACATCAACGCGGACGACTTCGAGCTCTATCGGGACGGCTGGGGCGTCCCCCACCTCCGGGCCCCCGACGCCGACCGCCTCGCCTACGCCCAGGGCCGCACCACCGCCCTCGACCGCGCCTGGCAGCTGGAGGTGGAACGGCACCGCGCCCAGGGCTCCAGCGCCGCGTTCCTCGGCCCGGACTCGGTCGCCTGGGACCGGTTCGCCCGTCAGTGCCGTCTCGACGACACCGCCCTGCGCTGCTACGAGGCCCTGGACCCGCAGACCGCCTCCTGGGTCCGGGCCTACGTCGACGGCGTCAACGACGGACTCCGGGCCGGGGCCGACCGCGACGACCGCTTCGAGCGCACCGGTCACACCCCCACCGCCTGGGAGCCATGGGTTCCGCTCGGCATCTGGATCTCCACCCACATCCTGTTCGCCGGCTTCGCCACCAAGCTGTGGCGCGACCGCGTGGCCCGCGCCCTCGGCGACGAGGCCGTCACCCTCTTCGCCACCGACGGCCCCGGCACCGCCGGCAGCAACGGCTGGCTGGTCCCCGGCGACCGGACCGCCACCGGAGCGGCGATCATCGCGGGCGACCCGCACCGGTTCATCGAGGACCCGGGCGTCTACCAGCAGGTACGTCTCTCCTGCCCGGAGTACGACGTCCTCGGCCTGGCCGTCCCCGGTGTTCCCGGCCTCGCCCACTTCGGCCACACCGGCAGCGCCGCCTGGGCCATCACCAACGCCATGGCCGACTACCAGGACCTGTACGTCGAGCAGTTGCGCACCAGCGGGCCCGTCCAGGCCATCCAGGCCCTGGGCCCCGACGGCAGGTGGGAACCCGTCCACCGGCACACCGAGACCCTCATCGTCGCCGGGGCCGACCCGGTCGAGGTCGAGGTACTGGAGACCGCCCGCGGTCCCGTCGTCGTCCGTGAAGGAGAAGACGGGACCGCCCTCTCGCTGCGCTACCCGCCCCGCGTCCGCCGCGACCTCGGCTTCGCTGTCCTCCCCGCCCTGTTGCGGGCCCGCACCGTCGCCGACATCGACCGCGCCCTCGACGGCTGGGCCGAGCCCGTCAACGTCGTCCACGCCGCCGACACCGAGGGCGGTCTGCTGCATCGTGTCGCCGGCGCGGTCCCGCTGCGCCACCGGACCAACCGGCTGCGCCCGGTGCCCGCCTGGGAGCCGCGGTACGCCTGGCAGGGCTGGGCCGAGCCCCCCGTCGAGCCCGTGCAGGGCTTCGCGGTCATGGCCAACGCACGCGGGATCGCCTCGCCGCTCGGCGTGGAGTTCGCTCCCCCGCACCGCGCCAACCGCATCCGTGAGCTGCTCTCCGGCTCGGCCAACTGGTCCCCGAAGGCGATGGCCTACGTACACCGCGACACGTACCTGGCCTCGGCCGCTCCGCTGCTCGCCCTGCTGCCCGCGCTCGACGGCCTGTCCCCGGCCGCGGAAGCGCTCCGCGCCCGGCTCCTCGCCTGGGACCGGCACATGGCGGCCGAGTCCACCGACGCCACAGTCTTCGCCGCCTTCCGGACCGCGACCGTGCGCCGCTTCGCCGCCGACCCCGTCTTCGCGGAGCTGGCGGGCGCCCCGGACGGCCCCGAGGTCTTCCACCCCTGGCTGTACCTGGTCCCCCGCGTCGGCTACGCCCTCGAAGGCCTCCTGACCACCCCGCTGCTCCCCGGTCTGGACCGGATCGCGCACGTCCGCGCCGCCCTGGAGGAGACCGCCGCGGCAGCCGGCCCCGACACGGCCTGGTCCGAGGTGCACCGGCTCACACCCTGGTCGGCGCTCCCGGGCCCGGACGCCGAGTGGCCCGGCCTCGGCGGCGACCACGACTGCGTGAACGCCACCTCCTCCGTCCCGGGTTTCACCGACCTCACCGCCCGCGCATCGGCGGCCCGTTACGTCTGGGACCTGGCCCGCCGCGAGGACAGCCTCTGGGCGGTCCCGCTCGGTGCGGACGGCGTCACCGGCTCGCCCCACCACCGCGACCAGCTCCCCCTGTGGGCGCGGTGCGAACTCGTTCCCGTCGTCACCGACTGGGCCCGCCTCACCAAGGAATCCGTATGACCACCTCCGCCCGCCGGCCCGTCCACACCCAATCCGTCGAGGGCTTCGGCACGGTCACCCTCCGGCCCGTCGACCCGGCCGCCGACGCCGCGCTCATCCACACGTGGGTCACCGAGGAACGGGCCCGCTTCTGGGGCATGGGCGGGGCCAGCCGCGAACTCGTCCAGGAGATCTACGAGGACCTCGACCGCCGCACCACGCACCACGCCTTCCTCGCACACCGCGACGGGGTGCCGGCCGCGCTGTTGCAGACGTACGACTGCGCCGAGGACCGGGTCAGCGAGTGCTACGAGGTCCGCCCCGGGGACGTCGGCGTGCACCTGCTGATCGGCCCGAGCAAGGGGGTAGCCGAGAAGGGGTTCACGGCAGGTTTGATGACCGCCTTCCTCACGTACGTGTTCTCCAGCGGCGCCCGGCGCATCGTCGCGGAGCCGGACGCCCGCAACGACAAGGCCGTCGCCCTGCTGGAGCGGACCGGCTTCGTGCTGGGCCCGGAGGTCGAACTCCCCGAGATCGACCTCCCGGAGGTCCACCTCCCGGCGAAGCCCGCCCGCCTCGCGTTCCTGGACGCCCCGCAGTAGCCCGTACGCGGGTTCTGTACGGGCGCTGTAAGGACGATCCGTCATGACGCCAACCGGGCCTGGTTCGAGTCGAGCTACCGCGGAGATGCGGGTGGCGACTGCGTCGAGGTCGCCACGCACCCCGCCGCCGTACACGTCCGGGACTCCAAGGTCGCCGACGCCCCGTACTGACCGTCACCCCCGCCTTCTGGAACGCCTTCCTGTCCGCGGCAAACTGACCATTCCGATTGACCCTGTGATTCCGGCCACGTCAAACTGATCCCCACTCACACCAGTGCTGCTGGGGGGAAATTGACCAGCCAGAATCTGCACATCGGACCGGACGCGGCAGCGGACCGGTACCGGTTGCTCCGGGCGATCGGGCGCGGCGGGGAGGCCGTGCTCTACCTCGCCGAGATCGAGCTCGCGGGCGGTTGCGAACCGGTGGTCGTCAAGGTGCTCGACTCCAAGACGACCATCACGCCCGAAGTCTTCGACCGGATCAGCCAGAAGTGGAACGAGCAGGCGGAACTGCTGCGCTTCGTCCACCGACCGGGCGTGGTCGGCGTACGGGAGCACTTCGAGGGGCCGCCGATCCACCGGCCCGGAGAGTCGGGAACCCTCTCCGGGCGGTCCCTGGTGCTCGTCATGAACCACGTCGACGGGCTCGACCTGCGCGACTGGCGGGCCGAGCGGACCCTCGCCACGGCCGCCGAGCGCCGCGAGGTGATGCGGACGCTGGAACAGCTGGCCGACGTACTGGACTGGCTGCATTCGGGCAAGGCCACCCCGTCCGGGCGCCAGGTCATCCACGGGGACCTCTCCCCCGGCAACGTCATGGTCGACGAGCACGGGCAGGCCACCCTCGTGGACTTCGGCCTCAGCAAGCTGACCGCCGACCACCAGACGGCCGAGGTGTGGTTCACCCCCGGGTACGCGGCTCCCGAGGTCTTCGACGGCAAGCGCACCCCGGGCACCGACCGGTACGCCTTCGGGGCCATCGCGTACTTCCTGCTGAGTGGCGAGTCGCCGCCCAGCTCACCGGAACAGCTGGCCCGGGCGATGGCCGCATTGCCGCAGATCATCATTCTGGACGCCGAGCAGCGCAGGCGGATCACCGCCATCTACGCGGGCGATCCCGCCGAGCGGCCGGTGAGCCTGGCCGGCTGGATGAAGGACGTCCGGCAGGCGATGGTCTCCACGACCACCTCCACCTCGCAGCGGGCCGCGACCGTACAGGACGTGGTCCCGCCGAAGCCGGCCGCCGCTCCGGTGGTGCCGCCGCAGCCCGCGGGACCGCCTCCCGTCCACGCCCCCGCCCCCGCTGCGACTCAGGCCTCGGCTCCGCCCCCGACCCAGGCGCCGGCTCCGGTACCGACTTCAGATGCGACGCCGGCTCCGGCTGCGACCCCGGCTCCGGCTCCGGCTGCGACCCCGGCTCCGGCTCCGGCTCCGGTCCAGGCACCGCCTCAGACACCGGCCTCCGATCCGTTGACCGCCGCGTACGCGCCGACGTACCCGCTGCAAACGACCCCGCCCCCGGAGCCCGGCCGGTCGAAGAAGCGCCGGTCCGGGCTGGCCCTGGGCTCGGCCGCCGCCGTGCTGGTCATCGCTGCGCTCGCCGTGATCGGCGTACAGCTGCTGAACAATGACGAGGACAAGGGCGCGGACGGGGCCTCGGGCAGCCGGGCGAGCAGTGCGGCGTCCAACACGGCGACACAGGAGGAGGAGTCCCCGGCCTCCTCGCCCACTCCGTCGCAGAGCGAGGGCGCGGACCCGACGGCCGACCCCACCGCCACCGCCACGGGTACCAACCCGGCGGGCATCGCGGCGCACATCAAGGCAGCCGATCTGACGGTCATGACGCCCGTGTCCGGGCTGGGCAACTTCAAGATCGGGGCAGCGAAGATCAACACCAAGCAGTACGGGGCCGCCTTCATCGCGGAGCCCGACTGCAACGACGAGGCGATCGCCGAGTTCGACCTCAACCGCGAGTGGAAGCACCTGGAGTTCACCGCCGGGATCGACGACGGCTCCACGCAGCAGAAGGGGCGCGTCAGCATTTCGCTCGACGGCCAACCCGCGGCCTTCTCCGAACTCGTCGAGCTCGGCAAGCCGGTGACCACGTCGGTGGACGTGACCGGGGCCCTGCGGCTGCGCGTCAAGGTGGACATGGGCTGCGAGAACGGCACGGTCGTGATCGCCGCCCCGCAGCTCACCCGCTGACGGCCGGGCACCGTACGTCGGCGGCCCCGCACCGGACGTTCGGTGCGGGGCCGCCGACGCAATGAGCGGGACTATTCCGAGACGCCCAGGCGCTCCAGGATGAGTTCCTTGACGCGGGCCGCGTCGGCCTGGCCGCGGGTGGTCTTCATGACCGCTCCGACCAGGGCGCCGACGGCGGCGATCTTGCCGCCGCGGATCTTGTCGGCGATGCCGGCGTTGCCCGCGATCGCCTCGTCCACGGCCGCGCCGAGCGCGCCCTCGTCCGAGACGACCTTCAGGCCGCGCTTCTCGACGACCTCGTCCGGGGTGCCCTCGCCGGCGAGGACGCCCTCCAGGACCTGGCGGGCCAGCTTGTCGTTCAGCTCGCCGGCCGCGACCAGGGCCGCGACGCGCGCGACCTGGGCCGGGGTGATCGGGAGCTCGTCGACGACGACACCCTGCTCGTTGGCGTTGCGGGCCAGCTCGCCCATCCACCACTTGCGCGCGGCGGTCGAGTCGGCACCCGCCTCGACCGTGGCGACGATGGAGTCCACCGCGCCCGCGTTGAGGATCGACTGCATGTCGTGCTCGCTGACGCCCCACTCCTCGCGGAGCCGGTTGCGGCGCACGCGCGGCATCTCGGGGAGGCCGGCGCGCAGCTCCTCGACCCAGTCGCGGGCGGGGGCGACGGGGACCAGGTCGGGCTCCGGGAAGTACCGGTAGTCCTCGGCGTTGTCCTTGATGCGGCCGGCGGTGGTGGAGCCGTCCTCCTCGTGGAAGTGCCGGGTCTCCTGCACGATCGAGCCGCCGGCGGTCAGCACGGCCGCGTGGCGCTGGATCTCGAAGCGGGCCGCCCGCTCCACGGAGCGGAGCGAGTTGACGTTCTTCGTCTCCGAGCGGGTACCGAAGGGCGCCTCGGGGCTGGTGCGCAGCGACAGGTTCACGTCGCAGCGCATCTGGCCCTTGTCCATCCGGGCCTCGGACACGCCGAGGGCCTTGATGACCTCGCGCAGCTCGGCGACGTACGCCTTGGCGACCTCGGGGGCCCGCTCGCCGGCGCCCTCGATCGGCTTGGTGACGATCTCGATGAGCGGGATGCCGGCGCGGTTGTAGTCCAGCAGGGAGTGGGACGCGCCGTGGATGCGGCCGGTGGCGCCGCCGACGTGCAACGACTTGCCGGTGTCCTCCTCCATGTGGGCGCGCTCGATCTCCACGCGGAAGATCTCGCCGTCCTCCAGCTGGACGTCGAGGTAGCCGTTGAAGGCGATGGGCTCGTCGTACTGGGAGGTCTGGAAGTTCTTCGGCATGTCCGGATAGAAGTAGTTCTTCCGGGCGAAGCGGCACCACTCGGCGATCTCGCAGTTCAGCGCGAGGCCGATCTTGATGGCCGACTCGACGCCGATCGCGTTGACGACGGGCAGCGAGCCGGGCAGGCCGAGGCAGGTCGGGCAGGTCTGCGAGTTGGGCTCGGCGCCCAGCTCGGTGGAACAGCCGCAGAACATCTTGGTCTTGGTGCCGAGCTCGACGTGGACCTCAAGGCCCATGACGGGGTCGAACGAGGCGAGAGCGGCCTCGTACGAGAGCAGTTCGGTGAAGGTGGTCACGGTGAAACTTTCCCTCTCAGCCCAGCAGGACGTCGTCGTCGCCCAGGCGCTTCAGCTCGCGGAAAAGGATCGCGAGACCGGTGACGATGGCGGCGGCGGACACGACGGCGTCGACGAGCTTCAGCGTGTCGTGCTCGGTGCGGGCCTTGCGGGCCTGCTTGATCACGCTGATGGCACCGAAGGCGGTGGTGCCGATCGACAGGTACGTACCGGACTTGGACTTCTTGAAGCCCTTGGCCTTGGACAGTGCGCTACCACTCACAGCGACGGAGCCTCCTCTAGCAGCGGGTGACCCCAGCGCTCGACGAAGGCGGCCTCGACGGCGGCACCGACCTTGTACAGGCGGTCGTCCTTCATCGCAGGGGCGATGATCTGCAGACCGACCGGGAGACCGTCCTCCGGTGCCAGGCCGCAGGGGAGCGACATGGCGGAGTTGCCGGCCAGGTTGGTCGGGATGGTGCACAGGTCCGCGAGGTACATCGCCAGCGGGTCGTCGGTGCGCTCACCGATCGCGAAGGCGGTGGTCGGGGTCGTCGGGGAGACGATCACGTCGACCTGCTCGAAGGACTTCTCGAAGTCCCGGGAGATGAGCGTGCGGACCTTCTGGGCCGAGCCGTAGTAGGCGTCGTAGTAGCCGGAGCTCAGCGCGTACGTACCGAGGATGACGCGGCGCTTGACCTCGTCGCCGAAGCCGGCTTCGCGGGTCAGGGCGGTGACGTCCTCGGCGGACCTGGTGCCGTCGTCGCCGACGCGCAGGCCGTAGCGCATGGCGTCGAAACGGGCCAGGTTCGAGGAGCACTCGGACGGCGCGATCAGGTAGTACGCGGCCATCGCGAGGTCGAAGGAGGGGCAGTCCAGCTCGACGATCTGGGCGCCCAGCTCCTTGAGGAGCTCGACGGACTCGTTGAAGCGCTGGACGACGCCCGCCTGGTAGCCCTCACCGGCGAACTGCTTGACGACACCGATGCGCATGCCGGCGACGGAGCCGCTGCGTGCCGCCTCGACGACCGGCGGGACCGGGGCGTCGATGGAGGTGGAGTCCAGCGGGTCGTGGCCGGCGATGACCTCGTGGAGGAGCGCCGCGTCCAGGACCGTACGGGCGCAGGGCCCGCCCTGGTCGAGGGAGGAGGAGAAGGCGACCATGCCGTAGCGGGAGACCCCGCCGTACGTGGGCTTCACGCCGACCGTGCCCGTGACGGCGGCGGGCTGGCGGATGGAACCGCCGGTGTCCGTGCCGATCGCGAGGGGGGCCTGGAAGGCGGCCAGGGCGGCCGCGGAGCCGCCGCCGGAGCCACCCGGGATGCGGGTGAGGTCCCACGGGTTGCCGGTGGGCCCGTACGCGCTGTTCTCGGTGGAGGACCCCATGGCGAACTCGTCCATGTTGGTCTTGCCGAGGATGACGACGTCGGCTTCCTTGAGCTTGCGCGTCAGGGTCGCGTCGTACGGCGGGATCCAGCCTTCGAGGATCTTCGAACCCACGGTGGTCGGAATCCCGACGGTGGTGAAGATGTCCTTGAGGGCGAGCGGCACGCCGGCCAGCGGGCCGAGCTTCTCGCCACGCTCGCGCTTGGCGTCGACCGCACGCGCCTGGGCGAGGGCGCCCTCGCGATCGACGTGCAGGAAGGCGTGGACCTTCTCGTCGGTCGCGTCGATGCGGGCCAGGTGGGCCTCGGTGACCTCGACGGCCGTGAGTTCGCCGGAGGCGATCTTCTCGGCGGTCTGGGCTGCCGTGAGCTTGATGATCTGGTCAGTCATGGTTGTTAGTCCTCCCCCAGGATCTGCGGCACCTTGAAACGCTGCTGCTCCTGGGCGGGAGCGCCGGAAAGCGCCTGCTCGGGGGTGAGCGACGGTCGGACCTCGTCCGCGCGCATGACGTTCGTCAGCGGCAGCGGGTGGGAGGTCGGCGGGACGTCTTGGTCGGCGACCTCGGAAACGCGGGCGACCGCGCCGATGATGTCGTCGAGCTGTCCGGCGAAGTGATCCAGCTCAGTGCTGGACAGCTCAAGGCGCGCCAGCCGAGCGAGGTGGACGACCTCCTCGCGCGTGATGCCAGGCATGCAGCGATCCTCTGGGGTTGGTGAATCCGGGTTTTGGCCCAATCCTAGAGGGCTCTGCCGCCTACCAGCGCAACGCTTATTCCATCGCTGCGCGGGCGGGGAGCACGGCTGACCGGCGAGCAGGGCGAGATCTCCGGTGGGAGCGTCCCCCCTGAGAGGGGGAACGCTCCGCCGAGTGCGGGGTCGGCTACGGAATGCGACCGGCTCCGGGGGCGGGCGTCGCAGCCGCCGACCGGGTCACGGGGCCGGGGTGTCCGCCGGGGTCGGGGAGGCCGCGAGTTCCGCGGTGATGTCCGCCGGGCGACGCCAGCCGCGTTCGCCGCGGGCGAGGAGCCAGGCCGTGGCCTCCTGCGGGGGCATGGCAGCCGCGACCAGCCAGCCCTGGACGGCGTCGCAGCCCAGGTCGCGCAGGCGTTCCCAGGTCTCGTCGTCCTCCACGCCCTCCGCGACGACCAGCAGCCCCAGCGAGTGCGCCAGGTCCACCGTGCAGCGCACGATCTCCGCGTCCTGCGCGTCCACGGCGAGCCGCGCCACGAACGAACGGTCGATCTTCAGCTCGCTGACCGGGAGCCGCCGCAGGTGCACGAGGGAGGAGTAGCCCGTGCCGAAGTCGTCCAGCGACATCTTGACGCCGTGGCCGGTCAGGCCCGCCATCGTGTCGGCCGCCCGCTGCGGGTCTTCCAGCAGGACGTGTTCCGTTATCTCCAGCTGGAGACCGCTGGCCGGAACTCCGTGCCGGGCCAGGCGCGCCGCGACCGCCCCCGCGAAGCCGGGCGTGTGGACGTCGCGCGGCGAGACGTTGACGGCCACCGGGACCTTCAGGCCCTGCGCCCGCCACCGCGCCACCTGGGCCAGCGCCGTCTCCAGTACGTACTCGGTCAGGTGCGGCATCAAGCCCGAGGTCTCCGCGATGGCGATGAACTCGTCCGGCGACACCCGCCCCCGCTCCGGATGAACCCACCGCACCAGGGCTTCGAGCCCGGCCACCTGGCCGTCGAAGCGGACCTTGGGTTGGTAGTGCAGTTCCACTTCGCCTGCGTCGAGGGCCCGCCGCAGGTCGCCGAGGAGGCCGAGCCGGTCGGGAGTGTTGCTGTCCCGCTTGGACTCGTACACCTCCACGCCCGTGCGGTCCCGCTTCGCCTGGTACATCGCGACGTCGGCGCGCCGCAGCAGTCCCTCCGCGTCCAGGGCGTGGTCGGGGAAGACGGCGAGGCCGGCGCTGGCCTCCAGGACGAGGGTGAGGCCGTCCAGGTCGAGGGGTGAGCTGAGCTCGGCGACGAGGTGGCGGGCCACGCGCTGGGCGCTGGTGGTGGAGTCGGCGACGGGCAGCAGGACGGCGAACTCGTCGCCGCCCAGGCGGGCGGCCTCGGCGTCCTCGGGCAGGGCCTGGCGCAGCCGGTCGGCGATCTGGAGCAGCAGCCGGTCGCCCGCCAGGTGGCCCAGCGTGTCGTTGACCGCACGGAAGCGGTCCAGGTCGATCAACACAAGAGCTGACCGGGTGCCCAAACGTTCAGCCTCGTCCAGGGCGGACCAGGCTCGCTCCAGCAGCCACTGCCGGTTCGGCAGACCGGTCAGCGGATCGCGCAGTTGCTCTTCGGCGCGCGCCCGGGCGATCCACAGGGTGGAGTCCAGGGCGATCAGCGGTACGGCGAACAGCGGCAGCAGGATCGGCTGCGCCACCGCGACCACGCAGATCAGCGGCGCGATGCCGAGCAGGGCGACGGCTACTAACGCCTGTCGGAGCAGGGCCGTGCGGGCGGCGGTGGGCAGGCCGCTCCCGCGCGGGTTCAGCGCGAGCCACAGGAGCAATCGGGTGACCAGCAGGTAGGTCACGGCCACCAGGACGATCTCGGGGACCGCCTCCAGCCCCCAGGTGGCGGGCCGCCACGGGGTCTCTACGGTCGACCCCTGGCCGAACGCGGCGAGTACGAGGGCTCCCGCACCGATGCCGAGGATGTCGGTGGCGCCGTGCAGCAATCCCTGCCGCCAGCGGTGCCGGCGGGCGGCTCCGACCAGGGAGACCACGGCGAGCGAGACGAGTCCCGCGGGGACCCAGCCGTAGAGGATGAGCACGCCGAGGGTGAGTGCCGCGCCCGATCCGGTGCCGCCCCACCATCGGTCCCGACCCAGTGCGACCAGGTGGCCGACGATGATGCCGGTCAGCAGGGCGAGTGCCCAGCCGACCGAGCCACCGGGGAACAGGGCATGACGGTCACTCAGCGCGAAGACGATGCCGGCCACGAGGACCACGGCGGACAGGCCCACGAGGACGAAGGGCAGCACGGTGCGCTGCCCCGGTCCGCACGGTCCCGCGCTGGTGTCGAGCGGGTGGGTGTCCGGCGTCCTGGCACCCAGGACGCCGAGCCGGCCCGTCCGCATGGACGGGATCTCCCCGCCGAAATCAGGTGACGGGTCGGCGCTTTCGGTGGGTTTCATGCCCGTACCTCTCACAGCCGGCAATGCCGATGTCACGCGATGGCCCCGAGTCATGCCATCACGGCTGGAATCGCATCACGCAGCCGTGCACGACAGGCGCACCCCTCAACAGTAGGACGCGAGAGGCTCCCAGGGGCAGCGGTCGGCGGCGGTTGCCCGAATGCGACCCAGCCATCCTCATCAGTACGGTATCCGCCGAACGGGTGAGTTTGGACCAGGACCCTCGGGTCACCCATCCGATGATCCGACAGGTCACCACCCCACGAACAGCCCTGTACCAGCCTTTTACTACCCGTTGTTGCGCCTGGCGTGCGCCCGCCCGTACGGCCGCACGCCATGCATCCGTTCGCCTTCGCTACTCCCGCGGTGCACTTCCTTACGGGGTACTACTCCGCTCCGGCCCCGTCGTCCACCGGGAGCGCCACCTCGCGCGCCGCATCGGGGCCCTGCTCCAACAGCACCGCGAAGCCCGCGTCGTCGAGGATCGGCAGCTTCAACTGCACGGCCTTGTCGTACTTGGATCCCGGGTTCTCGCCGACCACGACGAAGGAGGTCTTCTTCGAGACGGAGCCGGTCACCTTCGCGCCGCGGCTCTGCAAGGCCTCCTTCGCTCCGTCTCGCGTGTGGCTCTGCAAAGTGCCGGTGACGACGACGGTCAGGCCCTCCAGCGGACGCGGACCCTCCTCCTCACCGGAGCCCTCCTCCTCCATCCGGACCCCGGCCTCCCGCCACTTGCGCAGGATTTCCTGGTGCCAGTCGACGGCGAACCATTCCTTGACCGCCGCCGCGATGATCGGCCCCACGCCCTCGGTCGCGGACAGCTCCTCCTCGGTGGCCTGCTCGATCCGCTCGATCGAACGGAACTCGCGCGCCAGGGCCTCCGCGGCGACGGGGCCCACGTGGCGGATCGACAGACCGTTGATGAAACGGGCCAGTGGGCGGTCCTTGGCCGCTGCGATGTTCTCCAGCATGGCTAGGGCGTTCTTCTTCGGCTCGCCCTTCTGGTTGGCGAAGACCGTGACGATCTTCTCCTCGCCGGTCTTCGGATCGCGCTTGGGCAGCCCGCTGTCGGCGTCCAGGACGTACGCCTTGATGGGCAGCAGCTGCTCGATGGTGAGGCCGAACAGATCGCCCTCGTCGCGCATCGGGGGCTCGGCCGGCTCCAACGGGTTGGTGAGGGCGGCTGCTGCCACCGCGCCGAAGTTCTCGATGTCCAGGCTCTGACGGCCGGCCAGGTAGAACAGTCGCTCGCGCAACTGGGCGGGACAGGTGCGACCGTTGGGGCAGCGGAGGTCGATGTCGCCCTCCTTCATCGGTCGCAGCGGCGTTCCGCACTCGGGGCACTCCGCCGGCATGACGAACTCCCGCTCGCTGCCGTCGCGCAGGTCCACCACCGGGCCGAGGATCTCGGGGATGACGTCGCCGGCCTTGCGCAGGACCACCGTGTCTCCGATGAGCACGCCCTTGGCCTTGACGACCTCCTGGTTGTGCAGGGTCGCGAACTCGACCTCCGACCCGGCCACCGTCACCGGCTCCACCTGCGCGTACGGAGTCACGCGACCGGTGCGGCCGACACCGACCTTGATGTCCAGCAGCTTGGTGTTGACCTCTTCGGGGGCGTACTTCCAGGCGATGGCCCAGCGGGGGGACCGGGCCGTCGAGCCCAGCCGGCCCTGGAGCGGGATCTCGTCGAGCTTGACGACGACGCCGTCGATCTCGTGCTCCACCGAGTGCCGGTTCTCGCCGAAGTAGGCGATGAACGCGCGGACCTCGTCGAGGGAGGACACCGTCTTGTTGTGCCGGGCCGTGGGCAGGCCCCACTCGCCGAGCAGTTCGTACGCGTGCGAGAGGTTGTCGATGTCGAAGCCCTCGCGCGCGCCGATGCCGTGCACCACCATGTGCAGCGGGCGGGTGGCGGTGACCTTCGGGTCCTTCTGGCGCAGCGAACCGGCCGCCGCGTTGCGCGGGTTGGCGAAGGGCTTCTCGCCCGCCTCGACGAGTCGGGCGTTGAGCTCCTCGAACTTCTCCATCGGGAAGAAGACCTCGCCGCGGATCTCGACCAGCTCGGGGATGCGCTCTCCCGTGAGACGGTCCGGGATCTCCGCGATGGTACGGACGTTGGGCGTGATGTCCTCGCCGGTGCGGCCGTCGCCACGGGTGGCGGCCCGGGTGAGACGGCCCTTCTCGTAGGTGAGGTTGACGGCCAGACCGTCCACCTTGAGCTCGCACAGGAAGTGGAAGTCGGGGGTATTGACGTCCCGGGCGACCCGCTCGGCCCAGGCCGCCAACTCCTCGTCCTCGAAGGCGTTGTCGAGGGAGAGCATGCGCTCGCGGTGCTCGACGGACGCGAAGTCCGTCAGGTACGCCCCCGCCACCTTCTGGGTGGGGGAGTCCGGCGTGCGCAGCTCCGGGTACTGCTCCTCCAGCGCCTCCAGCGAGCGCAGCAGCTGGTCGAACTCGGCGTCGCTGACGACCGGCTGGTCGTTCACGTAGTACCGGAAGCGGTGCTCCTCGACCTGCTCGGCCAGCAGCCCGTGCTGCTCGCGCACCGCCGTCGGTACTGCCGTGTCCTGCTGTTCGGCTGCCATGCCGTGTCCTCCCGTGGCCCCGTCTCTCACATCACTCAGGGTTGTCGGCGAGCGACCTCGCCGCCCTGACGCAGTGCGCCTGCACCGCGCGGGCATAAGCGGGCGAAGCACCCGCCAGACCGCACGACGGAGTGACCACCACGGACTCCGCGAGGGTCCCCGGGGCCAGCCCCAGCCTGCGCCAAAGCTTCCTGACACCCATGACGCTACCGGCAGGGTCCGACAACGGGGCATCAGTGCCCGGCACCACTCCGGCGAAGAGTTTCGCGCCTCCTTCGACGGCCTCCCCGATGGCGTCCTCCTCGCGCTCGGTGAGCAAGGAGAAATCGAACGAGACGCCCGTGGCGCCGGCCCGGCGGAGCAGACCGAAGGGCACCTCGGGAGCGCAGGAGTGGACGACGACCTCACCGTCGTGCACGGCGAACAGCTCGCGCAGGGTGCCCTCGACCACTTGGCGGTCCACGGCCCGATAGGTGCGGTACTTGCTCGCGGACCGCACCCGGCCCAGCAGCACCGCGGTGAGCGACGGCTCGTCGAACTGGAGCACGACCTCGGCGCCCGGGATGCGCCTGCGCACGTCGGCCAGGTGTTCGCGCAGCCCCTCCGCGAGCGACCCGGCCAGGTCGCGGCAGGCTCCGGCGTCCTGGAGCACGGCCTCGCCGCCGTGCAGTTCCAGGGCGGAGGCCAGCGTCCACGGCCCGACCACCTGGATCTTGAGCTTGCCCTCGTACCCCTGGGTGAACTCCTCCAGGGCGTCCAGGTCCTCGCCGAGCCAGGACCGGGCACGCCTCGTGTCGCGGCCGGGGCGGTCGCTGATCCGCCAACCGCTGGGCTCGACGTGTGCGTACATCTCGACGAGCAGCCCGAGGGAGCGGCCGATCATGTCCGCGCCGGGCCCGCGGGCGGGCAGCTCGGGGAGGTACGGGAAGTCCTCGAAGGACCCGGTGACGGTCTTGGCGGCCTCCCGGGCGTCGCCGCCGGGGAGGGAACCGACGCCGGTGGCTGCGGCGGTCATCGGCCGGGCCTCACGGTCAGGTCGTTGACCTCGGCGTCGCGGGGCAGGTCGAGGGCCATCACGATCGTGGTCGCCACGGACTCGGGGTCGATCCAGTGGGCCGGGTCGTACTCCTTGCCCTCCTGGGAGTGCACCTTGACCTGCATCGCGGTCGCGGTCCGCCCCGGGTAGACGGAGGTGACCCGGATGCCGTGGGGCTTCTCCTCTGCGCGCAGCGCGTCGGCGAGCGCCTTCAGCCCGTGCTTGGAGGCGGCGTACGCACTCCAGTCGGCGTGGGCGTTGAGACCGGCGCCGGAGTTCACGAAGACCACGGTGGCCCGGGAGGCCCGCAGGGTGGGCAGCAGCAGCCGGGTGACCTCGGCGGGGGCGATCAGGTTCACGTTGAGCTGCTGGTGCCAGGTCTTGGGCCGCAGCTCGCCGACGGGGCCGAGGTCGACGATCCCGGCGATGTGCAGGAGCGAGTCGATCCGCTCCGGAATCGCCTGCTTGGAGAAGGCCCACGACAGCCGGTCGGGGTCGGCGAGGTCCCCGACGAGCGCGCGGGAGCCGGGGTACCGGGCGGTGAGCTCCTTGGCGCGGGCGGCGTCGCGGGCGAGGAGGACGAGGTCGTCGCCGCGGGCGTGCAGCCGGGCCGCGACGGCGGCGCCGATGCCGGAACCGGCACCGGTGATCAGGTGAGTAGCCATGTGCCCATGCTCGCAGGTCGCCGGTGTCGGACAGGGCCGGGCCGGCTGGCTGACCGGCTGGCTGACCCGCTGGCTGACCCGCTGGGCTGGGCCGCGCCGTGGCGGCCATACGCCCCCGGCGCGGGTGGATCGGTCAGAGCCCTAGGGCCTCGCGGTGCGCGGCGGCGGTCGTCGACGCGTCGTAGCCCGCCGGGACGCCGTCCACCAGGATGACCTCGCCCGGGACGTGCCGGGTACGCAGGGGGACCAGGGCCTGGTAGGCCGGGGACGCGTACCAGGCGCGGGCCCGGTCGATGTCCGGGAAACCGAGGACGACGACCGTGCCGGGCCAGGGACCCTCCTTGACCTCCACCTCCGCGTTGTGGACGAGGAAGCGCCCCTCGAAGGGGTCCATGGTGGCCTGGATCTCCTCGATGTAGCGCAGGACGTCCTCGTTCAGGGTGTCGGGGCGTATGTGGGCGATGGCGTACGCGGTCATGCTCTGCTCCCCTGTCGTCGATCGGCCCGGCGTTGCGGGCTGTTGCTCCGATCCTGACAGCGGGCCACCCGGAGGGCGATGACCCGGGAGGTCATGCCGGCGCGAGCCGGAAGGTGCGGCGGTAGGCGATCGGCGAGACGCCCAGCGACGCCCGCATGTGCTGGCGCAGCGAGTTCGCGGAGCCGAAGCCCGCCCGGTGCGCGACCAGGTCGACCGACAGGTCGCTGGACTCCAGCAAGTGACGTGCGACTTCGAGGCGTTGTCCGGTGAGCCACTGCACCGGCGTCATGCCCACCTCGTCACGGAAGCGTCGGGTGAAGGTCCGCAGACTCATCCGGGCGTGCGCCGCGAGCTCGGCCAGCGTGAGGGGTTCGGCGAGGCGCTCCAGGGCCCAGGCACGGGTGGCGGTGGTGGTGGCGACGGTGGGTTCGGGGACGGGCCGGTCGATGTACTGGGCCTGCCCGCCGTCCCGCCAGGGCGGTACGACGCACAGCCGCGCGGCGCGGTTGGCGACGGCGGTGCCGTGGTCCTGGCGGATCAGGTAGAGGCAGAGGTCGACGCCGGCGGCCACGCCCGCCGAGGTGAGGATGTCGCCGTCGTCGACGAAGAGGACCTCCTCGTCGAGCCGGACGCGCGGGAAGCCCCGCTGGAACTCGGGCGCGTGCACCCAGTGCGTGGTGGCGGGCCGGCCGTCGAGCAGTCCGGCGGCGGCGAGGACGTACGAGCCGGTGCAGAGGGAGACGATCCGGGTGCCGGGCCTGATCGCGGCGAGGGCATCGGTCAGCGCCTGCGGCAGGGGCGCGCCCTGCGCGAGCTCGTCCATGGAGTGCGTGGGCGTGATGATCACGGTGTCGGCCGCTGCGAGGGCCTCGGGGCCCGCCGAGACACCGACGGTGAATCCTGCGTCGCTGGTCACGGGCTGTCCGTCGGCGGTGCAGACGGTCAGCTCGTAGAGGCGGTTCCCGGCCTCGTCGTAGGCGTTGCCGAAGACCCGGGAGGGGATCCCGAGCTCGAACGGAGGGACCCCTTCGAGGGCGAGTACGGCAATCCGGTGCATGGCCAGATCCTGTCACAGGGTGGCTGCCCGGCCAACACTGCGAGCGCGTCCCGGCGCCGAAGCTGGTTCCACAGCAGCACCGGAACACACCTGAGGAGAAACACATGCGCGCCGTCGTCGTCAGCCAGTGGGGCGGGCCCGAGGTACTGGCCGAGACCGAGCTGGAGCGGCCGGAGCCGGCCGTGGGAGAGATCCTGGTACGGGTCCACGCGGCCGGGGTGAACCCCGTCGACTGGAAGACCCGGGCCTCCGGCGCCCTCATCCCGTGGGGGCCGGTACCACAGGTCGGCTGGGACGTTTCCGGCACCGTCGCGGCCGTCGGACCGGGCGTGACCTTCCACCGGGTGGGCGACGAGGTCTACGGAATGCCCCGTTTCCCGCAGCAGGCCGGCGCTTACGCCGAGTACGTGACCGGTCCCGCCCGGCACTTCGCGCGCAAGCCGGCCTCGCTCGACCACGTACAGGCGGCCGCGCTGCCGCTGGCGGCGCTGACCGCCTGGCAGGCGCTGGTGGACACGGCCGGGGTCACCGCCGGACAGCGGGTGCTGGTGCACGCGGCGGCCGGCGGTGTCGGCCACCTGGCCGTGCAGATCGCCAAGGCCCGAGGCGCGTACGTGATCGGTACGGCGAGCGCGGGCAAGCACGAGGTGCTGCGCGAGCTGGGCGCCGACGAGCTGATCGACTACCGCACCACGGACTTCGAGGACGCCGTCACGGACGTGGACGTCGTGATCGACGCCATGGGCGGTGACCACGGGCAGCGCTCGCTGAAGGTGCTGAAGCCGGGCGGCCACCTGGTGACCCTGCCCGGCCCGGACGGCCTCCCGGCCGACGCGCAGGGCGTGCAGGCCTCCTGGGTCATCGTGGAGCCGGACCTGAAGGGCCTGGAGGAGATCGCGGCCCTGGTCGAGCAGGGCCTGCTGAAGCCGCTGATCGACACGGTGCTGCCGCTGGCGCAGGCCGCGAAGGCCCACGAGATCGGCGAGCTCGGCCGCACCACCGGCAAGATCGTCCTGACCGTCTGACGGTCTGCTCCCCGACGGCCCTGCCCGCCCGGTGCGGCTAGACGGCCGCCGTGGCGCGGGTGGTGGTGGCGATGGTGGCGGAGCCGACGACGCGGGTGCCGTCGTAGAGCACGATCGCCTGGCCGGGGGCCACGCCGCGGACCGGCTCCGCGAAGCGCACCCGCAGCTCGCCGTCCACGAGCTCGGCGAAGACCTCGGTCTCGCCGCCGTGGGCGCGCAGCTGCGCGGTGTAGGTGCCCGGGGCGGCGGCCGTGGAGCCGCACCAGCGGGGACGGATCGCGGTGAGGGCGCTGACGTCCAGGGCCTCGGCGGGGCCGACGGTGACGGTGTTGTTGACCGGGGAGATGTCGAGGACGTAGCGCGGCTTGCCGTCGGGGGCGGGGTGGCCGATCCGCAGGCCCTTGCGCTGGCCGATGGTGAAGCCGAAGGCGCCGTCGTGGGTGCCGACCTTCTCGCCGGTCGCCCCGTCGACGATGTCGCCCTCGGCCTTGCCGAGGCGGTTCGCGAGGAAGCCCTGGGTGTCGCCGTCTGCGATGAAGCAGATGTCGTGGCTGTCGGGCTTCTTCGCGACGGCCAGGCCCCGCTCCTCGGCCTCGGCGCGGATCTCTTCCTTGGTGGTCAGGGTGTCACCGAGCGGGAAGAGGGCGTGGGCGAGCTGCTTCTCGTCGAGGACCCCGAGGACGTACGACTGGTCCTTGGCCATGTCGGAGGCGCGGTGCAGCTCGCGGGAGCCGTCCTCGTTCTCGACGACGGTGGCGTAGTGACCGGTGCAGACGGCGTCGAAGCCGAGGGCGAGGGCCTTGTCGAGCAGCGCCGCGAACTTGATCTTCTCGTTGCAGCGCAGACAGGGGTTCGGGGTGCGCCCGGCCTCGTACTCGGAGATGAAGTCCTCGACGACGTCCTCGCGGAAGCGCTCGGCGAGGTCCCAGACGTAGAACGGGATGCCGATGACGTCGGCGGCGCGACGGGCGTCGCGGGAGTCCTCGATCGTGCAGCAGCCGCGGGCGCCGGTCCGGAAGGACTGTGGATTCGCGGAGAGCGCGAGGTGGACGCCGGTCACGTCGTGCCCGGCTTCGACCGCGCGGGCAGCGGCGACGGCGGAGTCCACACCGCCGGACATGGCGGCCAGGACGCGAAGGGGGCGGGCGGTGCGCGGCAGGTTCTCAGTCATAGCACCGTCCAGAGTACGGGGGAACCGCCGGGGGTCACAGCGCGTTGTCGGGTACAGGGGGTGGATCACATGGGGAGCAAGGTCAAAGGCGAGTCGAAGGCTGCGCCGGGCAGGACCCGCCGGGCGGTGCTGTTCGCAGGGCTCGGGATCTTCACGGTGGCGGCGATCGCCGGACAGGACGAGGCGCGGCGGGCGTGGTGGCTGCTGCCGGGGGTGGGCAAGCCGCGCGAGGAGGGTGCGCTCGACCACGCGGGCGCGCGTTGGACGGCGGCTTCGCCGGCGAACTGGCGGCTCGCGGACCGGCCCTCCGACTACCGCGTGGACCGGATCGTGGTGCACGTCACGCAGGGCAGCTTCGCGTCCTCGGTGGACGCCTTCAAGAGCCCGTGGCACCAGGCCTCGGCGCACTACATCGTGGGCCAGGACGGGCACGTCGAGCAGATGGTCCGCGAACTGGACGTGGCCTTCCACTCGGGGAACCGCTCGATGAACGAGCGGAGCGTCGGCATCGAGCACGAGGGCTACGTGGACCGGCCGCAGGACTTCACCGACGCGATGTACGCGGCTTCGGCGCGGCTGGCCGCCGACGTCTGCCACCGGTACGGCATACCCGTCGACCGCACCCACATCCTGGGCCATTCCGAGGTCCCGGGCGCCGACCACACGGACCCGGGCCGCCACTGGGACTGGGACCGCTACCTCCGGATGGTGCGGGAGCAACTGGCGGCGGTCGCATCCGGCGCCGGTTCTCCCGCAACCTAGTGCTGTGACCGGAACGGTTCACCGGCCCGCGACGCCCGGCACGGCACCTCGCCACGTTGTCGGACCACGCAAGTACGTCCAGTACGAGCCGTGGCCCTCCGCCTTGCGATGCACCGCACCGGACGCCGCGGGCCTACCGGCAAACCCTTCCGGCCACAGCACTAGCTGAGGCCCGCCGTACGGGCGCGCTGGACGGCCGGTCCGATGGCGGCGGCCACGGCCGCGACGTCGTCCCGGGTCGAGGTGTGGCCGAGGGAGAAGCGCAGGGTGCCGCGGGCCAACTGCGGGTCGGTGCCGCTGGCCAGCAGGACGTGACTGGGCTGCGCCACACCGGCGGTGCAGGCGGAGCCGGTGGAGCACTCGATGCCCTGGGCGTCCAGCAGGAGCAGCAGCGAGTCGCCCTCGCAGCCGGGGAAGCTGAAGTGGGCGTTGGCCGGGAGCCGGTCCACCGGGTCCCCGCCGAGGACGGCGTCGGGTACTTCCCGGAGCACCGCGGCGATCAGTTCGTCGCGCAGGGCGCCGATCTCGGTGGCGAAGTGCTCGCGCCGCTCGGCGGCGAGCACGGCGGCCACCGCAAAGGAGGCGATGGCGGGCACGTCGAGGGTGCCGGAGCGCACGTGCCGCTCCTGGCCGCCGCCGTGCAGGACGGGGACGGGGCTCTGGTCGCGGCCGAGCAGCAGCGCACCGATGCCGTAGGGGCCGCCGACCTTGTGGCCGCTGACGGTCATCGCGGCGAGGCCGCTGTCACCGAAGCGGACGTCGAGCTGCCCGAAGGCCTGGACGGCGTCGGAGTGCAGGGGGATCGCGAACTCGCGTGCGACGGAGGCCAGTTCGTGGACCGGCATGACGGTGCCGATCTCGTTGTTGGCCCACATGACGGTGGCCAGGGCCACGTCGTCGGGGTTGCGCGCGACGGCTTCGCGGAAGGCCTCGACGTGCACCCGCCCGTAGCGGTCCACCGGCAGGTACTCCACCTGGGCGCCTTCGTGCTCGGCGAGCCAGTGGACGGCGTCGAGGACGGCGTGGTGCTCGACCGGGCTGGCGAGCACGCGGGTCCGGGCGGGGTCCTGGTCGCGGCGGGCCCAGTAGAGGCCCTTGACGGCGAGGTTGTCGGCCTCCGTGCCACCCGCGGTGAAGACCACCTCGCTCGGGCGGGCACCGAGCGCCTCGGCGAGGGCCTCGCGGGCCTCCTCGACGGTACGGCGGGCGCGGCGGCCGGCGGCGTGGAGGGAGGACGCGTTACCCGTGGCGGCGAACTGCGCGGTCATCGCCGCAGCGGCCTCCGGGAGCATCGGAGTGGTGGCGGCGTGGTCGAGGTAGGCCATGATCCCCTGATTCTACGAGTCCCCTCCCCGGGGCAGGACCCCGCGGCCCCTCCCCGTCCTGCCGCCTGCCTGCCGCTCCCCCGGACACACCGTCGGGAAAGCGGCAGGACGCACCGCCGAGGGGTTCAGCGCGGGGCGCGGGCGAGTTGGCGGGACTGGGCCACCAGGCGGTCCGCCGAGTCCCAGACCTCGGCGTCCTCCTCCAGGAAACCGCCGGCCAGGTTCCGCGTGGTGATCCCGATCCGCAGCGGGCCCGGGGCCGGCCGGTGCCGGATGTGCGCGGTGAGCTCCACCGTCGGGCTCCAGCCCATCAGCCCCAGGTCGAAGCAGGTCGGCGGCAGCGCGTCCACGGCGAGCAGCAGCGACAGCGGGTCCGCGTCACGGCCGTCGGCCAGCTCGAACCAGGCCCGCATCTCCCCCTTGCCCGACGGCGCACCGAGCGCCCAGCCCGCCGTCGCGGGGTCCAGCCGCAGCCGGAGCCGGTCGACGATCGCGTTGCTGCCGGGGATCGGCGCCGGGCCGGCTTCCGGCCCGAGGCAGTCCGCGTACGGCGGGATCACCGGCGGGAGCGCCGTGGTGCGGACGTCGTCCGACAGGGAGGCGAGGTCGCCGTACGAGGCGACGACCCGGATCCGCTCGATCTCGGCGCCGTTCTCGTCGTACTGGAAGAGGGAGGCCTGACCGGTGGAGAGGGTGCGCCCCACGCGGACGACCTCCGTACGGATCACCGCGGGGCCGGGTACCGACGAGGTCAGGTAGTGGGCGGAGACGGTGAAGGGGTCCGGGTGCGGCAGGGCTGCCGAGAGGGCCCGGCCGACCAGGGCCAGCAGATAGCCGCCGTTGACGGCGGTGATGATCGTCCATCCGGCGGAGAGTTCCGCGTCGTACACCCCGGGCTCGTCCGCGCGGGCGGTGACGGTGGTGTCGCGGTCGAACTCACTGTCGCCGACGGATGCCTGAGTCGCTGCGTATGCCATGGATTCGAGCCTACAACGCGAAGCTACTAAGCGGTAGCTTTCCACGGCCACGTGCTGATCACGGCTCTTCGGCCACCGCGGAACGGCGGTTCCAGGCCAGCGGGGCCCGCCAGTGGTAGTGCATGGCGAGGAGCCGCAGCACGAAGGTGGTGACGATCGCGAGGGCGGTGGTCACGGCGTTGAGGACGTCGAAGCCGATGAACACGGCCACCATCGAGGCGCCGATGAGGGCGGGGACCGCGTACATCTCGCGGTCGCGCAGCAGCGACGGCACCTCGTTGGCCAGCACGTCGCGCAGGACGCCCCCGCCGACGGCCGTGGCTACGCCCAGCGCGGCGGACGCGGTGAGGCCCAGGCCGAACTCGTACGCCTTGGTCGTGCCCGTCACGCAGAACAGACCGAGGCCGGCGGCGTCGAAGACGTTGATGGCGCGGTTGATCCGCTGCACCTCGGGGTGCAGGAAGAAGACGAAGCCCGCGGCGATCAGCGGGGTCACGAAGAAGCTGAGCTCGCCGAAGGCGGCGGGCGGGACGGCACCGATCACGAGGTCGCGGAAGAGGCCGCCGCCGAGGGCGGTGACCAGCGCGAGGACGCAGATGCCGAAGACGTCGAAGTTCTTGCGTACGGCGAGCAGGGCGCCCGCGGTGGCGAAGACGAAGATGCCGGCGAGGTCCAGGGCATGCTGGATCCCGGGCGGGAAGAGATCGTGGAGCACCGCCCCATTGTGCCGTTCGCCTGGCCGGCGGGCGGACGGGGCGGTCGGGCCGGGGCCGGTCCGGGCCCGCCCGCGCGGCACCCCGGCCGAGGGCGCGGGCGCGAGCGCCCCGGGCCCGGTGCCCGCCGGGCGGTGCCCCGGGCGGGGCAAGCATGGCCGTGTCGGCCGGGGCGCGGGCGTGTCGGGTGGGAGGGCCGCGAGCGCATGGCCGTACCGGGGGCGAGCGTGGCCGGGCGGTCGGGCCGCCGTGCCGGCCGGGGCGCGGGCCGGCCGGGGCGCGGGCCGGCCGGGGCGCGGGCCGGCCGGGGCGCGGGGGTGGGGGGAGCGCCGCGCCCCCGGGCCGGGTGGGCCGGGGGCGCGGGACGCCGGGCTGCGGTTTTGCCTCGGGCTATTCCGAGACGGTCGCCACCGCTTCCGCGGCGCCCGGCAGCGCCGGGTCGCCCGGGGCCTGGTCGGCAGCGTTCTCCGGGTGGTGGCAAGCCACCTGGTGGCCCGTCGCCAGGGCCAGCATCGGCGGCTCCTGCGTCGTGCAGATCTGCGTGGCCTTCCAGCACCGCGTGTGGAAGCGGCAGCCGCTCGGCGGCGAGATCGGCGAGGGCACGTCGCCCTTGAGCAGGATGCGCCCGCTCTTCGCACCGCGCCGGCGAGGGTCCGGCACCGGCACGGCCGACAGCAGCGCCTTGGTGTAGGGGTGCATCGGGTTCTCGTAGAGCGACTTGCGGTCGGTCAGCTCCACGATCTTGCCGAGGTACATCACCGCGATGCGGTCGGACACGTGCCGGATGACCGACAGGTCGTGCGCGATGATCACGTACGTGAGGCCGAGCTCCTCCTGGAGGTCGTCCAGCAGGTTGACCACCTGGGCCTGGATCGACACGTCCAGCGCCGAGACCGGCTCGTCGGCGACGACCAGCTTCGGCTTGAGGGCCAGCGCGCGGGCGATGCCGATGCGCTGGCGCTGGCCGCCGGAGAACTCGTGCGGGTAGCGGTTGTAGTGCTCCGGGTTGAGGCCCACCAGCGACAGCAGCCGCTGCACCTCCGCCTTGAGGCCGCCTTCCGGCTGCACCCCTTGCAGCTTGAAGGGGGCGCTGACGATCGTGCCGACCGTGTGCCGCGGGTTCAGCGAGCCGTACGGGTCCTGGAAGATCATCTGTACGTCGCGGCGCAGCGGGCGCATCCCGGAGACCCCGAGGTGCGTGATGTCACGCCCCTCGAACTCGACCGTGCCGCCGGTCGGCTCCAGCAGGCGGGTGATCAGCCGCCCCATCGTCGACTTGCCGCAGCCGGACTCGCCGACGACGCCCAGCGTCTCACCGCGCCGGACGTCGAAGTCGATGCCGTCCACGGCCTTGACCGCGCCGACCTGTCGACGCAGCAGCCCCTTGTTGATGGGGAAGTGCTTGACCAGGCCGGTCACCTTCAGGAGCGGCTCCGCCTCGGGGTCCTTCTTCATGTCGGTCACAGCTTCGGCGCAATCTCTTCGGTCCAGATCCGGGTCCGCTCCTCCTGCGACATGTGGCAGGCGGACCAGTGCCCTCTGTCGTCCTCGGTGAGCTCGGGCCGCTGGGTGCGGGTGATGCCGCCCTTGGGGATGTCCGCGTACGGGCAGCGCGGGTTGAAGGCACAGCCGCTCGGGATGTTGATGAGGCTGGGCGGCGAGCCCTTGACCGGGATCAGGCGCTCGGTCTGCTCGCGGTCGATGCGCGGCATGGAGCCGAGCAGGCCCCAGGTGTAGGGGTGGCGGGGCTCGTAGAAGACCTTGTCGGCGGTGCCCCGCTCGACGCACCGGCCGCCGTACATCACGAGGATGTCGTCGGCCATCTCGGCGACCACGCCGAGGTCGTGCGTGATCATGATGACCGCGGAGCCGAACTCCTTCTGCAGGTCACGGATCAGGTCGAGGATCTGCGCCTGGACGGTGACGTCCAGGGCGGTGGTCGGCTCGTCCGCGATCAGCAGTTCGGGGTTGTTGACCAGGGCCATCGCGATCATCGCGCGCTGGCGCATACCGCCGGAGAACTCGTGGGGGTACGCGTCCACGCGCCGGTGGGGCTCCGGGATGCCGACCCGGTCGAGCATCTCGATCGCCCGGGCGCGGGCGGTCTTCTTGTCGACGTCCTGATGGGTCCGGTACGCCTCGACGATCTGCTTGCCGACCGTGTAGTACGGGTGCATCGCGGACAGCGGGTCCTGGAAGACCATCGCCATCTTGCGGCCGCGCAGCTTGCGCACGTGGTCGGCGTCGGCCCGTACGAGGTCCTCGCCGTCGAGCACGACCTGCCCCGAGATGTGCGGGCGGCTGCGCGCGTTGCCGGTGCGGTGCAGGCCCATGACGGCCAGGGAGGTCACCGACTTGCCGGAGCCCGACTCGCCGACGATGCCGAGCGTCTTGCCGCGCTCCAAGTCGAAGGAGAGTCCGTCGACGGACTTGACCAGGCCGTCGTCGGTCGGGAAGTGCACCTTGAGGTCGCGTACGGACAGGAAGGCCCTGTCCTTCGGCGGCCCGGCCTGCTCGGGTACGAACGCGGCTCCGCCTGCGGCGGATTCGCGGTCGGCGGGCTCGCCGGAGCTGGAGGTGCCAGAAGAAGAGGCGGGGTTCTCGGTCACGTCAGCCTCACGCGCGGGTCGATGACGGCGTACAGCAGGTCCACGATCAGGTTGGCCATCACCACGAAGAGCGCGGCGAGCAGGGTGACGCCCATGATCACCGGCAGGTCGCCCTGGCCGATGGCGGCGACGGCCGCCGTTCCCAGACCCTGGAAGTTGAAGGTCGTCTCGGTGAGCACCGCGCCGCCGAGGAGTCCGCCGAGGTCGAGGCCGAACATCGTGACGATCGGGGTGAGGGTGGAGCGCAGGGCGTGCTTGCGGATGACGACGCTCTCCGTGAGTCCCTTGGCCCGGGCGGTGCGGATGTAGTCCTCGCCGAGGACCTCCAGCATCGTGGCGCGGGTGATGCGGGCGTAAGTGGCGGCGAAGAGGAAGGCGAGGGTCACCCAGGGCAGGATCAGGGAGTTGAGCCAGGCCACCGGATCCTCGGTGAGCGGTTTGTAGTTGGACACGTCCAACCAGCCGAGGCTGTAGACGAAGATCGCTGGGGCCACCATGCCGGTGAAGAAGATCGGCAGGGAGACGCCGGCGAGGGCGCCGACCATGACGGTGCGGTCGATGGCGGTCCGGCGTCTGAGCGCCGAGATCACACCGGTGGCCACACCGGCGATCACCCAGATGACCGCTGCGCCGAGGGCGAGCGAGAGGGTGACCGGCATGCGGTCGACCATGGTCTCCCAGACGGGAGCCTCGGTCTTGAAGGAGTAGCCGAAGCAGGGGGCGGCGCAGTGGGTGACATCGGCGCCGCCGTCGTAGTCGCGGCCGACGAAGATGCCCTTGACGAAGGTCAGGTACTGCTCGGAGATGGGCTTGTCGAAGCCCATCTTCACGCGGATGCCCGCCAGGGCGGTCTCGTTGGTCTCGCGGCCGGCGTACATGAGGGCCGGATCGCTGCCTGTGATCTTGGGGACCGCGAAGAAGATGCCGAAGGTGACCACGGAGACCACCAGCAGCGTGGCGACGACGTTGAACAGCCGCCGTATGAGGTAGACGAGCACTGCAGTCGGCCGCCCGGGGCGGGCGGCTGCCGTCCCTCGTGGGGACGACAGCCGCCGCCTGCGGCCTTCACCTGCCCTTCGGACTAGCGCATGTGCGGTGAAGGCACTTGCCTGTTGTTACGTGACGACTCGACGACTCGACTACTTGGCGGCGATGCCGACCGTGGCCAGGTCGATCTTGCCCATGGAGTCGTTGAAGTAGACGTTCGTCAGACGCGGGTTGTGGTAGACGAAGGCCTTGTCGAAGTTGATCGGGAGGTAGAGAGCCTTCTCCATGATCTTCTTGTTGATGTCCGTGTAGAACGGAGCAGCGGCTTCCGGAGTCGCGGCGGCAGCAGCCGTCTTGAACAGCTGGTTGATCTCCGGGTCGTTGATCATCGTGTAGTTGTTGTTGCCGTTGGGCTGGATGAACGATCCGTCAACGAGCGGCTGCAGGAAGCCCGAGCCGGAGTTGTAGTCGGCGCCCCAGCCCATCACGATGATGCCGTAGTTCTTCTTCTTCACGTTCTCGGGCGAACCGATCACGGAGGAGGAGAGCTTGCCGTCGTACTGGTCGATCGTGACCTTGATGCCGACCTTGGCGAGCGACGCCTGCAGGGACTCGGCGGTCTTCACCTCGGGCGCGCGGTTGTTGCGCACCGCGATGGTGGTCTCGAAGCCGTCCGGCTTGCCACAGGCCTTGAGGGCCTCCTTGGCCTTGGCCTCCTGCGGCTCGCCCTTCGTCAGGCCGAACGGGTCGTAGCTCTTGTCGGCACCGGGGATGCCGGGCGGCAGCATGTTCGCGCCGAGGTCACCGCTGGTCGGGCCGCCACGGGCGGTCTGCAGGGACTTCGGGTCGGCCGCGTAGATGACGGCCTTGCGGCACTCGATGTTGTCGAACGGCGCGACCGTGGTCGGGAAGGCGAAGTAGCGGATGTAGCCCGTGAACGGGTTGTCCGCGTTCTTCTTCAGGTTCTCGTCCTTGAGGACCTTGTTCTTGCCGGCCTGCTGCATGCCCGTGCCGTCGATGGCGAGGTCGATGTCGCCCGACAGCAGACGCGCGTCCATGTCGTCCGGGTTGGTGGTGACCGTGAAGGAGACCTTGTCCGGCAGACCCTTGCGGATCGTGTCGGTCTTCGGGTCCCAGTTCTCGTTGCGGACGAAGGTCGCGCCCTTGCTCGCGGTGAAGCTCTCGACCTTGTACGGGCCGGTGGAGACCGGCTTGTTGGTGTACGTGGCGCCCGTGTCCTTGGCCGCCGGGACCGGCGAGGAGGACGGCATGGCCAGCAGGTAGCTGAAGTCGGAGTTGGCGCTCGCCAGGTTGAAGACGATCGTCTTGTCGTCCGGCGTCTCGACGGACTTCAGGCCCATCTTGTTCGGGTCGGTGTCCTTGTAAGGGCCGGGGTACTTCTGACCCTGGTCGAGGATGTCGATCAGGTAGGTGGGACCGCCGGACAGCACGTCCTGCGCGAAGACGCGCTCGATGCCGTACTTGATGTCCTTCGAGGTGATCGGCGAACCGTCCTCGAACTTCACGCCGTCCTTGAGCTTGAGGGTGTACGTCTTGCCCTCGTTGCTCAGGACCGGCAGGGCCTCGGCGAGGTCCGGGACGAGCTTGCTGCCGTCCTTGCCCGGCTTGCTGTCGTACGCGAGCAGCTGGCGCACGTAGAGGCGCTGGATGTCCCACACGAAGCCGTAGTAGGCGCGCGCCGGGTCGAGGTAGTCGACGTCCTGCGGCGACCAGAGCTTGAGCTCGCCGCCCTTGGCGTCCGAGGGGTTCACCATGCCGGTCGTGGCGGCGTTGAAGGCCGCGGCACCGTTGCCGCCCTTGCCCTCGGGCTTCTTCTCGCCGTCGTTGCCACCGCACGCGGCGGTCAGGGACAGGGCGGCGATCACGGCGGTGATCGCGAATGCCTGCTTTCTGCGGATCACGTTGGTCCAACCTCCATAGGTGGGTGAATCGATGAAGCTGTTCAGCTGCCCTTGGGGTCGAGTGCGTCACGCAGCCCGTCCCCGAAGAGGTTGAACGCCAGGACGGTGATGAAGATCGTGATACCCGGGACCACCATGTACGTGGGGTCGTCCTGGTAGATGGGGACGGCGTCGGAGAGCATCTTTCCCCAGGACGCGGTGGGCGGCTTGACGCCGGCGCCGAGGAAGCTCAGGGCCGCCTCCGTCAGGATGTTGGTCGGGATGATCAGCGTCGAGTAGACGAGGATCGGCGCGACCAGGTTGGGCAGCAGCTCCTTGATCAGGATGTAGCCGCGGCCGGCGCCGAGACTGCGCGCGGCCTCGACGTACTCGCGCTCCCGCAGGGAGATCGTCTGGCCCCGGACGATGCGGCCGATGTACGGCCATCCGAAGAAGCCGATGACGACGATCAGTACGCCCATCCGGACACCCGAGCCCTCGAACCCCCAGAGGGAGTTGGGGACCACGGAGACCAGGGCGATGGTGAACAGCAACTGCGGGAAGGCCAGCAGCAGGTCCATCAGGCGGCTGATGACGCCGTCGACCCAGCCGCCGATGAACCCGGCGAGTGCGCCGAGCAGGCTGCCTATGACGACCGAGACGAAGGCCGCCAGGAAGGCGACGACCAGCGAGATGCGGGCGCCGAAGACGATCCGGCTGAACACGTCGCGGCCGTTGGTGGGTTCGACGCCCAGCAGGAAGTCGGAACTCATGCCGCCGAAGGAGCCGATCGGCGTACCGAGGTCCGGGTCGATCAGGTCCTCGTGGAACTCGTTGGGCGGGTGGCCCAACAGGCTCACGATCTGCGGCGCGAAGACCGCCACCAGGATCAGGAAGATCACGACCACGCCGCCGGTCAGCGCGACCTTGTCGCGCTTGAGCCGCATCCAGGCGATGCGGCCGGGCGAGCGGCCTTCGATGGCCTTGGCAGGGACGTCGGCTACGGACACGGGTGCGGGTGATTCCGCGCTCGTGTCATGCAGTGGTGCCGTCATCGTGGTGGGGACCCCTCTCGGCCGACGGGTTGCCGGCCCATGCCCGCCGCTGTGGCGGCGTTGGTGCGGAGTGGCGCTCGGAGTGCGTGGTGACACGCAGGACGCGTGCTGAGGTGCAAGAACTGCGGGAAGAGCTGGGCAAAGCGACAAGCGAATTGCATATGCCGAACCGGGTCTCGCAGGACTGACCGGCTCTTGGGTGGGGAGTCTTCATCGGCGCCGCGATCAGCCGCCAGACCCGCAGATGAATGGATGCGCAACCGTGATGTGAGGGTCGAGTTCCCGTTATCCGGACTTCACTGTCGCCTCAGCGGAGCAAGACAGTCCGTTCGGTACGCAATCGGACATGGCGCCCAACTCGCGGTAGGAGCACGCCTTTTGACCCCCCAAGAGCATGGAAATCCGGACAAGCCGAAGGCCGCAGGGAACGGTGGTTCCCTGCGGCCTTCGGCTTGTCCGGATTCAGCTGCCCCAGAGGCCGGGCGACCTCGATCAGTAGGCCGGGGCCTGGCCCTCGCGGTCGTAGAAGGGGCGGGTCTGGGCGCGCAGCCACATCGCGACGGGGTCGTGCTCGTCCGCGAGCGCCACCGTGCACACCGGCACGCCTTCGGGGACCGCTCCGACCGACTGCCGCATCATCTCCCGTACGGACTCCAGCGCGGGCGCGGAGGCGTCGTACAGGTCGAGCCCGACCGCGAGGTACGGCGACCCCAGCGAGGGCTGCACCCAGGCGCGGCGCAACGAGCGGACCGCGGGGGTGCGGTGCGCGTGCTGGGTCAGCAGCCCGTAGAACTGCGGGAGCTCAAGAGCGGGCTCGGACAGCCGCAACGGGCCGGCCGGCATCCGGTCGAGGCCCGTGGCGATCCGACGCAGGTCAGCCCACGGGATGCCGAGGCCGCCGCCCTGCGCGTGCGGGTTGAGCCACAGGCCCCAGCGGTCGGGGTAGAGGGCGCGGGCGATGTCCCGGCCGGTGACCACTTCGTAGCCCCGGTTCCAGCCGCTGGCGGCCAGCTCCTGGGGGGAGGTCACGCAGGGCGCGTACCCGAGGCCCTCGATCTCCATGCCGCCGTACTGGGCGTCCGGGGAGCCCGGCTGACCCTGCCAGAGCAGCATCCACAAACGGCCCTCGGCGAGGGCATGCAGCAGTGACTCGTAGCTCTCGTAGCGCCCCGGAGTCACCTGGCGCATCATGTGCTCGACCTGCCCGGCCGCGGCCGTGCCTGACGCACTCACCCGGTACCCCTCTTCGTCCGCGCGGGCGCACGGCGTACACCCGTATCTGCACTCAGCTTAAGCCGCCCTACGGAAGGTAGAAGGGGCGTACGCGCTCACGGATGAAGTCGACCACCGGGTCCTGCGCGGCGTCCAGGAGGATCAGCTGCACCGGCCAGGGCGGTGCCACGCGGGTCAGGGCCCGGCCGAGGGCGTCCATCGGCGCGTTCCGCATCTCGGGCTCCCATCCCACCAGCTGGACGCCGACGTAGAGCTCGGGCGCCCCGCCCTCGACGCTGGCGAGGCAGCGGTGGGCGGCGAGGACCACGCCGGTGGCGCGGAACTCCTCGGCGGCGGCGGTCAGGAAGTCCACCGGATCGTCCTGCCAGTCGGGCTCGTAGAGCCGGACGCGACCTCCCGTGCCGGGGCCGTCGAGCGGGGTCCGGCCCGTGCGGCACAGCTCCGCGACGGCCGGCGGGGGAAGCGGAACGCCGACGGCACCCTCCGGGTTCACCGCGATGCCGAGCTGCGGAGGCAGGCCACGGGCGAACTCGACGGCGGGTGCCACCACGAAGTCCATGCCGGGGCCGACGCAGGAGCGGAACTGGGCCTCAGAGCTGTACACCGGAACGTACGCCGCGCCGGCGATCTCCATGGTGGGCAGCACGATCGAGGCCCCGTCCGGGGCGCCACCGGCGGGCAACGGCACCCAGAGCAGGCTCCGTCCGAGCACTTCGACGATCCGCGCGCCGGCTTCCGCCTGCCCGAGCGCCGCCCCGAGCACCTGCTCCAGCTCGTTGTCCGGCCAGCCGCCGCCCTGCATCTCCGCCTCCGTTTGTGGTCGCTCTCGCTGCCTTGTTGTCAGGCCGAGGCTAGTGGGTCGCCCCGCCCCCGCTTCCCGCGGCTCCGCCCCGGCGCCGCGTCCGGTGCCCGCGCCAGCGGCGCACTCAGGCCGCGGGGGTGCCCGGAGCGCGGAAGGCGATGCGGGTGACGCGGGAGGCCGAACTGCGGTCCAGGAGGATCGCCGAGGTGCAGCCCGCAGGGAGGCGGCCCGCCTCCGCGGCGCGCAGCAGGCGGTCCACCGCCGCCCGGTGGCGGGCGAAGGCGTACGTCGACACGCCCCGGCCGCGCGCCTCCTGTCCGGCCAGGGCCTCGTCCGGGGTGGTGTCCAACAGCACCAGGTGCAGCGCCCGGCCGCGCCGCCGCGCCGCCGTGGCGAGCAGCGCCCGGACCCAGGTCTGGGTACCGCAGTCGTGGACGACCGCCGAGGCGCCGGAGCGCAGCGTCCGCCACAGGCCCCAGTAGTGCGCGATGCGGACCAGCGGCCGGTACGCGGTGTACGGCAGCAGGTCGGGCATCCGGCGCTCCCAGCGCTCGCGCACGTCCTGGGAGTCGATGCCCCTGTCCTGCGCGGCCCGTTTGATCAGGGTGCTCTTGCCGCCGCCCGGGAGGCCGGAGACCACCACGATGTCCCCCTCCGCGAAGCCGAGCCACTGCGGTCCGTGCGCCTCCCGGCCGCGTAGGTCGCGCACGAGGCCGCCGTCGAGGCACGCCCGCTGCACCGGCGCCCCGTCCGCGGCACCCGCCGCCGTTCCCGGCGCGCTAGCCATCGCGCTTCCGGTCGCCGCCAGCACTCCGAATCTCCGCACGGTGATCACCTCCCCCGAATCGGGCCGCCAGGACCCCATGCCCACTGAGTGTAAAGAGACGGTAATCCGGCAGCCCCGGTTCCGGTCCAGCGTTTCCGGGCCGCACCACCGGTCCGTAGGTACTTCCGGGCCCGCCCGCCCGATCGCCCGGACGGCGTGCAATGATGTGCGCCATCTGGACCAACTGCATACCGGCCGCTTGAATCCGCGCGGGAGAGTCCCGGCACGCCGCAAGGCCGTGCTCGGGCGCCGAAGGAGCAAGTACCTCCCTTGAATCTCTCAGGCCCCGTACCGCGTGGATGAGGCAGATCTGAAAAGCGAGCCGCGCCACCGTCCTTCGTGACGGCACCGGCGCACGCTCCACCCAAGGTGCAAGCCGACGCTCCCCGTCCGTGACGGGGACTCTCGGCGAACCTCTCAGGTTCCGATGACAGATGGGGAGGATCGTCCTCGTCATGTCATGCCCTGGGACCCGGGAGCCACACCCATGAGCACTGCCCCCCGCCTGACCGCCCTCGATGCGCTGCACCGTTCGCTCGGTGCGACCATGACCGATTTCGCGGGCTGGGACATGCCCCTGCGGTACGGCAGCGAGCGCGACGAGCACAACGCCGTACGGACCAAGGCCGGTCTCTTCGACCTGTCCCACATGGGCGAGATCACGCTCACCGGCCCGGAGGCCGTCAAGGCCCTGGACTACGCGCTGGTCGGCAACATCTCCACCGTCGGTGTCGGCCGCGCCCGCTACACGCACATCTGCCAGGAGGACGGCGGGATCGTCGACGACCTGATCGTCTACCGCCTGGGCGAGACCGAGTACATGGTCGTCGCGAACGCCTCCAACGCCCAGGTCGTCCTGGACGCCCTCACCGAGCGCGCCGCCGGCTTCGACACCGAGGTCCGCGACGACCGTGACGCGTACGCGCTGATCGCCGTGCAGGGCCCGGAGTCCCCCGGCATCCTCGCCTCCCTCACCGACGCCGACCTGGACGGGCTGAAGTACTACGCCGGCCTGCCGGGCACGGTCGCGGGCGTGCCCGCGCTGATCGCGCGTACGGGCTACACCGGTGAGGACGGCTTCGAGCTGTTCGTCGCCCCCGAGCACGCCGTCGAGCTGTGGCAGGCGCTGACCAAGGCCGGCGAGGGCGTCGGCCTGGTGCCGGCAGGCCTGTCCTGCCGGGACACCCTGCGCCTGGAGGCGGGCATGCCGCTGTACGGGCACGAGCTGAGCACCTCCCTCACCCCCTTCGACGCGGGGCTGGGCCGGGTCGTGAAGTTCGAGAAGGAGGGCGAGTTCGTGGGCCGCGCCGCCCTGGAGGCCGCCGCCGAGCGCGCCGCGACGAACCCGCCGCGCAAGCTGGTCGGTCTGATCGCCGAGGGCCGCCGCGTCCCGCGCGCCGGGTTCCCCGTCGTCGCCGACGGACAGGTCATCGGTGAGGTCACCTCCGGCGCCCCGTCCCCGACGCTGGGCAAGCCGATCGCGATGGCCTACGTGGACGCGGCGCACGCCGCGCCCGGCACCTCCGGCGTGGGCGTGGACATTCGCGGTACGCATGAGCCGTACGAGGTCGTGGCCCTGCCGTTCTACAAGCGGCAGAAGTAACACCCGTACGCCGTTCCGGCCGTCTCAGTACGCAAGACCACTGTTCGTATTCACTCCCCCGCATCCAGGAGAATCAGGTCATGAGCAACCCCCAGCAGCTGCGTTACAGCAAGGAGCACGAGTGGCTGTCGGACGCCGAGAACGGCGTCGCGACGGTCGGCATCACGGAGTTCGCGGCCAACGCGCTCGGTGACGTCGTCTACGCCCAGCTCCCCGAGGTCGGCGACACCGTGACCGCGGGCGAGACCTGCGGCGAGCTGGAGTCGACCAAGTCGGTCAGCGACCTGTACTCCCCCGTCACCGGCGAGGTCGTCGAGGCCAACCAGGACGTCGTGGATGACCCGGCGCTCGTGAACACCGCCCCGTTCGAGGGTGGCTGGCTGTTCAAGGTCCGCGTCGCGGAGGAGCCGGCCGACCTGCTCTCTCCCGAGGAGTACGCCAAGCTCACCGCCGGAAACTGATCACAGGGGATCCTGATGTCTGTTCTGAACACACCCCTTCACGAGCTCGACCCGGACGTCGCCGCCGCCGTCGACGCCGAGCTCGTACGCCAGCAGTCCACCCTGGAAATGATCGCGTCGGAGAACTTCGCTCCGGTCGCCGTCATGGAGGCCCAGGGCTCGGTCCTGACCAACAAGTACGCCGAGGGCTACCCCGGCCGTCGTTACTACGGCGGCTGCGAGCACGTTGACGTGGTCGAGCAGATCGCGATCGACCGCATCAAGGCGCTGTTCGGCGCCGAGGCCGCGAACGTCCAGCCGCACTCCGGTGCGCAGGCGAACGCCGCCGCGATGTTCGCGCTGCTGAAGCCGGGCGACACGATCATGGGCCTGAACCTGGCCCACGGCGGTCACCTGACCCACGGCATGAAGATCAACTTCTCCGGCAAGCTCTACAACGTGGTCCCCTACCACGTCGACGAGACCGGCCAGGTCGACATGGCCGAGGTCGAGCGCCTCGCCAAGGAGTCCAAGCCGCAGCTGATCGTCGCCGGCTGGTCCGCCTACCCGCGCCAGCTGGACTTCGCCGCCTTCCGCCGCATCGCGGACGAGGTCGGCGCGTACCTGATGGTCGACATGGCGCACTTCGCCGGCCTGGTGGCCGCGGGCCTGCACCCGAACCCGGTGCCGTACGCCCACGTCGTCACCACCACCACGCACAAGACCCTCGGCGGTCCGCGCGGCGGTGTCATCCTGTCGACTCAGGAGCTGGCCAAGAAGATCAACTCCGCGGTCTTCCCGGGTCAGCAGGGCGGCCCGCTGGAGCACGTGATCGCGGCCAAGGCGGTCTCCTTCAAGGTGGCGGCCTCGCCCGAGTTCAAGGAGCGCCAGGAGCGCACCCTCGAAGGCGCGAAGATCCTCGCCGAGCGCCTGGTCCAGGACGACGTCAAGGCCGTGGGCGTGGACGTCCTCACCGGTGGCACCGACGTGCACCTGGTCCTGGTCGACCTGCGCAACTCCGAGCTGGACGGCCAGCAGGCCGAGGACCGCCTCCACGAGGTCGGCATCACGGTCAACCGCAACGCCATCCCGAACGACCCGCGGCCGCCGATGGTCACCTCGGGTCTGCGGATCGGTACGCCGGCCCTGGCCACCCGCGGTTTCGACGCCGAGGCCTTCACCGAGGTCGCCGAGATCATCGCGCAGGCGCTGAAGCCGACGTACGACAGCGAGGCCCTCAAGGCCCGCGTCTCCGCCCTCGCGGCGAAGTTCCCGCTGTACCCGTCCCTGTGACCGGGAGCAGCTCCCAGCCGTAGCTGGGGAAGGGTCGGGCCCGGTTCCTGTCTCCACAGGACCGGGCCCTTCTCATGGGTTGGACCTTCGGATCCGGCCGGCCCGGCGGCGCCCGTCGCCCGGGTGGTCGGCGCGGGCCGGAACGTGACCCGACCCACGCCCAACCGCAACCTCGCGCACCCGGTCGCCAGCCGAACCGTTCACCTCCCCACGTTAAGCTCGACTGTCGGACAAAATCCGAACAATCACCCCTCCTGAACCTTCCACCTCTCCTGCCCCGCCCACCCCACGAGCAGACAAGGGAGTCCGCCACCGTGGCCATCTCCGTCTTCGACCTCTTCTCCATCGGCATCGGCCCGTCCTCCTCCCACACGGTCGGCCCGATGCGGGCCGCGCGCATGTTCGTGAACCGGCTGAAGAAGGACGGCGTGCTCGCCCAGACCGCGTCGGTCCGGGCCGAGCTGTACGGCTCCCTCGGCGCAACCGGACACGGCCACGGCACCCCCAAGGCGGTGCTGTTGGGCCTGGAGGGCCACTCGCCCCGCACGGTGAACGTGGAGACGGCCGACGACGAGGTGGAGCGCATCCGCCACAGCGGTCGCCTGCGCCTGCTCGGCACCGAGATAGGGAGCGCGCACGAGATCGCCTTCGACGAGCCCTCCCAGCTGATCCTGCACCGCCGCCGGTCCCTGCCGTACCACGCGAACGGCATGACGCTCTTCGCGTACGACGCATCCGGCGCCCCGCTCCTGGAGAAGACGTACTACTCGGTCGGCGGCGGCTTCGTGGTGGACGAGGACGCGGTCGGCGAGGATCGGATCAAGCTCGACGACACCGTGCTGAAGTACCCCTTCCGCTCGGGCGACGAGATGCTCCGGCTGGCGAAGGAGACGGGCCTGTCCATCTCCTCGCTCATGCTGGAGAACGAGAAGGCCTGGCGCACGGAGGAGGAGATCCGCGAGGGCCTGCTGGAGATCTGGCGGGTCATGCAGTCCTGCGTCGCGCGCGGCATGTCCCGCGAGGGCATCCTGCCGGGCGGCCTGCGCGTCAAGCGCCGGGCGGCCTCCACGGCGCGCCAGCTGCGCACCGAGGGCGACCCGATGATGCACCGCAGCGAGTGGACGACGATCTACGCGATGGCGGTCAACGAGGAGAACGCGGCGGGCGGCCGTGTCGTGACGGCCCCCACGAACGGCGCGGCGGGCGTCCTCCCCGCGGTCCTGCACTACTACATGAACTTCGTACCGGGTGCGGACGAGGACGGCGTGGTCCGCTTCCTCCTCGCGGCGGGCGCGATCGGCATGCTGTTCAAGGAGAACGCCTCGATCTCCGGCGCCGAGGTCGGCTGCCAGGGCGAGGTCGGCTCCGCCTGCTCGATGGCGGCCGGCGCCCTGGCCGAGGTCCTGGGCGGCACCCCCGAGCAGGTCGAGAACGCGGCCGAGATCGGCATGGAACACAACCTGGGCCTGACCTGCGACCCGGTCGGCGGCCTGGTCCAGATCCCGTGCATCGAGCGCAACGGCATGGCGGCGGTCAAGGCCGTCACGGCGGCCAAGATGGCCATGCGCGGGGACGGCACCCACAAGGTCTCCCTCGACAAGGTCATCAAGACCATGAAGGAGACGGGCGCCGACATGAAGATCAAGTACAAGGAAACCGCCCGCGGCGGCCTCGCGGTCAACGTCATCGAGTGCTGAGGCTCTAGGCCCTGACCAGCGCGTTTCAATCTTTCAGCGCTGTCAGGGCCTTCCCTGCTTACGCAGCGGAAAGTCCCTGGATCCCCTGGGACAGACGCTCCCCCTGGCACCAAACTCGTACGACGCTCCCCGGAACTCACCGAGTGGCTCGCTGCGGCCGAGGCCGAGGACATCCGCGTGGTCACCAGCTCCGTCACGCTGGTCGAAACACGCGACCCCAAGGTCAACCGGGCCCGCTTCGACTACGCCGTCTCCCGCTTGAACATCGTGCCGCCCACCGAAGCCATCGCCCGCCACGCCAGCAATCTCCTCGCCGCCGCCGGCCTGCACGGCCACGAGTACGCCCTCGACGCCATCGTGGCCGCCACCGCACTCGCCTCGCCCGCCCCCGTGACTGCCCGGGAGCCCGAGCCGGCACGCAACAGCCATCGGCCCTTCCGCGTTTCCTGCGGGAAGACGGGCCCAGTGGCCCTGGGGATCGGGACCTTCGGCCCGCAGGGGCGGACAGCAGGTGGTCTAGCTTGCCCGGGGAGGGTGGGGATCCCCTCGAAGGCCGACAGAGAGGCGTCGTGCATGGACGGCATCGAGTACCGCCTCCTCCCGCTCCGGCTGGAGGCCTCGTCCGCGCCCGTGCCCGTGCACGGGGCCTTCACCTACCGCCGCGACCGGCCGTACGAGCTGGTCCTCGACTTCCAGGGCGCCGGCATGCACCTGGCGCACTGGGTGTTCTCCCGGGACCTGTTGCTCGACGGGGAGACCCGCGCGACGGGCGAGGGGGACATCCAGGTGTGGCCGCGCTGGCAGGGCGGCGAACCGCGCGTCTTCCTGGCCTTCAGCAACGGAGACCAGGGCTGCGTGGTGTCGGCCCGCGCGAAGGACGTGCGTGCGTTGTGCCGGCGGCTGGTCGGGCTGGTGCCGCGGGGCCAGGAACAGCGGTACTACGACCTCGACGCCGAGTTGAGCAGCTTGCTGCACCGATAATCCTGCGGCACGGCGCGCTCCAGCGCCGATGCCGGTCACGCTCCGGGCTCGCTCCTGGCGACAGCCGGCCATGCCGACGACTATCCTCGGACCGTTTGCTCCTGATGTTTTCGGTTCGTTTGCACTGCTGGTGATCGGTTTCGAGCGGGGCGCGCTGGTGTGAGGGGAATCTGGGCCGTGGCGGATTCGGGGTTGCTGGCGCACCAGCGGCAGGAACGCATCGTCGAGTTGGTCCGCCGGAGCGGGGCGGTACGGGTGGCGGAGCTGGTCGGCGAGTTGGGCGTCTCCGACATGACCGTGCGCCGGGATCTGGATGCGTTGGAGCGGTCCGGGGCCGTCAAGAAGGTTCATGGTGGTGCCGTGCTGGCCTCCGGCGCCGCCATGGACGAGCCGCGCTTCGAAGCCAAGTCGGGGCTGGAGTCGGCGGCGAAGGCGGCCGTGGCGGACGCGGCAGCCGCACTGGTCGAGCCGGGCAGTGTGGTGGCGGTCTCGGCGGGCACGACTGCGTTCGCGGTGGCATCCAGGCTGCTGGAGGTACCGGGGCTGACCGTGGTGACCAACTCCCTGCCCGTCGCCGACCTGCTGCGCGGCGCGGAGGAGCAGTACGGTGCCGCTGCGCCGTCCCTACTGCTGACGGGCGGCGCGCCGACCCGGTCGGCCGCCCTGGTGGGTCCGTTGGCCGATCAGTCGATCAAGGCCCTGCACGTCGACCTGCTCGTCCTGGGTGCGCACGGGGTGTCCGAGGAAGCCGGACTGACGACGCCCAATCTCGCGGAGTCGCAGACCAACCGTGCGCTCATCGGTTCGGCTCGTCGGCTTGTGGTGGTCGCGGACCACACGAAGTGGGGTGTGATCGGCCTCAGCAGGTTCGCATCGCTCGGCGAGGTGGACGTGTTCGTCACCGATGACGGCCTCGGCGCGCAGGCCCGGAGCGTGCTGTCCGACGCCGTCGGCGAATTGCTGGTCGCGGAGGGGTCCGGAGCCTGACCGCACCGTCGCCGTCGTACCGAGGCCTTGTCCTTGGAGCCGGCCGGGGCGCCATCGGTGGCAGGTCGATGTTCTGGACGCCAGGAACAGCTCCGTGCCGGTCGAGCACGCCGCGGTCGTCAAGCCGACGCGAGCAGCAGTCGGCGGCGGTGCGGCGGTGAGTGGTTTCGGAACACGAGGGGACGCTCCTTTGTGTCGAGTCCGCAGCGCGACCCGGCGCGGGTGGGATTCGAAGCGGGAAGGGAGATCGACCGGGTGCCTACAGGACCGTCATGTCCGCCGCGCAGACTCCCAAGGGCCCGTCAAACCCTCAGAAACCAACACGCTCCAACGTGACGTGACATATCACAGTGCCATTGCACTGCTAAGTCAAGGGGGCCGACGGGCCGACATCGCCTTGTGATGTTCCCGTGGGCGTGCGTCCGTCCCTATGCCGACGTCGCACTGTCGTAGCGTCACGCCTTCAGCCGCAGGTGAGGGCGGATCCCCGCCGCACCGACGTCCCGCCCCTGATGAACAGGGCGCCCTCGTGCAGGCGGGCTCGCCCACCATGTCACGATCTTCGCCGCGACAGTGGTCCTCGCCTTCTCGCCACCGATGCCGGTGACGGCCCGTCAAGATGCAGGCCTCACCAACGGCTTGTGAAGACGGTGTGTACGAGGGCTTGAGTACGGCCGCCTCGGCTGGCTACCATGCGTTGCTTTCTGTTTGAAGATTCCTCCAGCCGTCGACCTCTGGAGATGAATTCAACAGAAGCCAACGTGATACCTCACGCCCCCACTCGCTCACCTGGAGCGCCCCTATGCGTCCACCTGTGCCCCGTGCCGTTCTGCACGCCCTCGCTGCGCTGTCGCTCGCGGTATCCGGCCTCACCGCCGTCGTCGCCGCCTCCACCCCGGCCTCCGCCCTCGACAACGGACTCGCCCTCACCCCGCCCATGGGGTGGAACTCCTGGAACACCCTGGGCACCGCCGTGACCCAGCAACAGGTAGTCCAGACCATCGACTTCATGTCCGCCAACGGCCTGGTCGAGGCCGGCTACAACACCGTCACGATCGACGACGGCTGGTCACTGAACCACCGCGACGGGCAGAGCACGGACCTGGTGAAGAACTCCTACGGCGCGATGCAGCTGTACGACGCCAACCGCAACCCCACCAGCGGTACCGACGGCAACGGCTTCGACCTGACGACGGGACACCTGATCCCAGACCCGAACCACTTCCCGTCCCACAGCGTCAACGGGCGGACCCTCAACGGCATCGAGTACCTGTCCTGGTACGCCCACGGCAAGGGCATGAAGTTCGGCCTGTACGCCACCGACACCTACACCACCTGCCAAGGACACCCCGGCAGCCTCGGGCACGAGTCCACGGACGCAGCCGACTTCGTCGCCTGGGGCGTGGACTTCGTCAAGTACGACGACTGCCCGTACGGCCCGCAGATCACCGGTCCGGACGGCTACAACTACTACACCCAGGGCGAGGGCAGGGAGTTGACCCGGTCCATCTACGCCCGCACCCAGGACTTCCAGCGGGCCCTGGACGCCGCCTCCGCCAACCAGGGGAAGCCGCGCGTGGCGCTCAGCGTCTCCGCCCAGCCCGTGCACACCGGCGCCCCGTACTTGCTGGCCTCCGACGACCCGGCCCGCACCGACCCGGTCATCCGAGCGGCCGGCACTCCCGCCCGCCAGGCCCCGGGCTACGCACCCACCGGCGTGTGGTGCGGCCAGGTGGCGAACCTGTGCCGGATCGGCGGCGACCGCGGCCCCGACCTGGAAGGCGTGCTCTACAACGGCCAGTTGCAGACCGCTCTGCAATACCCGGGCAACGTGCGGCCCGGCAGCTGGAACGACATGGACATGATGTTCGCCGGCTGGCTGAACCCGTACGGTGTGTACGGCGTCACGGACACCTGCACCTGCCACAAGCCGATGAGCGACACCGAGTCGCGCAGCGAGATGTCGATCCTCGCCATGATGGCCTCTCCGCTGATCTCCGGCGCAGACCTGCGCAGCGCCGCCGACTCCCAGCACTCCTACGAAGGCCTCACCTGGTCCACAGGTATCAGCGCGAGCGCGTTGGCGATCTACAAGAACGCCGACGTCATCGCCGTCGACCAGGACACCCTCGCCAAACCGGCCACCTTGGTCGGCAGCCCGCCCAGCAGCAGCACCGCCCCGCTCGTCCTCAAGCGGCAGCTCGCCGGCGGCGACACCGCCGTACTGCTGGTCAACCAGGACCCGAACAACGCCCAGACCGTCTCGACGAGCCTGAGCGCCCTCGGCCTGACCGGCCCCGGCTACTCCTCCAAGGAGCTGTGGACCGGCGCCACCGGGAACATCACCGGCTCGATCAGCGCGTCCGTCGCCCCGCACGGCGTCGCCATGTACCGGCTCAAGCCGCTGCCCACCACCATTCCCGCGGCGGTGATCGGTGACGGCAAGTACCACGGCATCAGCGCCGGCGGCACCGGCGGCCAGGTCCTGGAGGTCCAGGGCACCTGCAGCGCCCCCGACGGCTCGACCACCGACATCAACACCTGGTGGAGCTGGCACACCTCGGAGCAGTGGCGGTTCGACGCGAACGCCGACGGCACCGTGCACATCACCGACAACTGCTACACCGGCACCCAGGTCCACGGCACCCTCACCGGCCCCGGCCCGAACGGCGGCCCGGCCTGGGTCCTCAACAGCTGGGACCCCAACAGCCCCTACCAGAAGTGGCGCGTGGTGCAGAACACCGCCACCGGCGCGCTGACCATCACCAACGTGGCCACCGGCCTCGCGCTGGACGCCTCACAGACCGCCCCCACCTCCGCCGTCGTCCTCACCCAGCCCAACGGATCGGCCGCAGGCCAGTCCTGGACCCTGATGTCCTGAGGCGGCGGCCCCGAAGCCCGGAGGAGCGCGGGCGGCGCCGACTTCGGACCCCGTGCCCTCCGCCAGGAGCCGCTCAACCCGCACGCCCCGAAGTCCGGCGTCGGCGGTGCGTGCGGTGGCGGCGCCCCTCGATCCACTCTCCGTGTGTCGAGTTCCGCTCGTTTCGTTCCCCATGGGAGGAACCTTGCAGTCCGCAAGAGCGAAGCTGTCCCGCCGCATCTCCGCGGCGTTAACGTCCCTCACCCTGCTGGCCGGCGGCGGTGCCCTGGCGGTCGGTCTCCAACTCGCCGTGGCGCCGCCGGCGCTGGCACTGGACAACGGGATCAACCTGACCCCGCAGATGGGATTCAACAACTGGAACACCACCTGGTGCGGCTCCGAGTTCAATGAGGACCTGGTCAAGGGCATGGCCGACCTGTTCGTCAGCAAGGGCCTCAAGGGAGCCGGCTACCAGTACGTCAACCTGGACGACTGCTGGGCCCTCCCGGAGCGCGATGCCTCCGGCAACCTCGTGCCCGACCCGGTGCGGTTCCCGCACGGGATCAAGGCCGTCGCGGACTACGTGCACTCCAAGGGCCTGAAGTTCGGCATCTACTCCAGTGCCGGCACCAAGACCTGCGACGTCCGGGGCTTCCCCGGCGGGCTCGGCCACGAGCAGCAGGACGCCAACCTGTGGGCGTCCTGGGGCGTCGACTACCTGAAGTACGACAACTGCAACAACCAGGGCGTCGACGCGCAGACCCGCTACAAGGCCATGGGCGACGCGCTCAAGAAGACCGGCCGCCCGATCCTCTACAGCATCTGCGAGTGGGGCAGCACCGGCCCGTGGAACTGGGCGCAGCCGGTCGGCAACTCCTGGCGCACCACCGGGGACATCAGCGACACCTGGCAGAGCATGATCTCCATCGCACACGCCAACCAGGGGCTCTCCACGTACGCCAAGCCCGGGGCCTTCAACGATCCGGACATGCTGGAGGTCGGCAACGGCGGCATGACCGGCACCGAGTACCGCACCCACTTCAGCCTGTGGGCCGAGATGGCCGCCCCCCTGCTGATCGGCGCGGATCTGCGTACCGCCGAGCAGGAGACCTTCGACATCCTGACCAACGCCGAGGTCATCGCGGTCGACCAGGACCCGCTGGGCAAGCAGGGCTCGGTCGTCTCCAGCGACAACGGCCTGGTGGTGATGTCCAAGCCGCTCGCCGACGGCAGCCGCGCGGTCACCCTCACCAACGAGGGCTCCTACGACGCCACCATCAGCACCACCGTCCAGACCATCGGCATCGCGGGCGCCGGCTCCTACACGGTCAGGGACCTGTGGTCGAAGCACACCACCACCAGCACCGGCGCCATCAGCGCCACGGTCCCCGGGCACGGCACCGCAATGTTCCGGGTCACCCCGAGCACGCCAGTCCCGCCGTCCACCGGCATGAACTACCTCAGTGACCTGCCGTTCCTCACCCAGTCCAACTACTGGGGCCCCGTCGAGCGCGACCGCAGCAACGGCCAGAACGCGAACGGTGACGGACACACCATCAGCATCCGCGGCACCACCTACGCCAAGGGGCTCGGCACGCACGCCCCCAGCGACCTCTCCTTCAACCTCGGCAAAGCCTGCAAGAGCCTGGCGACCACTGTCGGAATGGACGACGAGGCCTACGGCAACGGCTCTGCGATCTTCCAGATCTACAGGGACGGCACCAAGGTCGCCGACAGCGGAAAACTCACCGGCAAGGACCCGGCCAAGAAGCTGACCGTCGACCTCACCGGTGCCACCACCCTGCGCCTGGTGGTCACCGACGCCGGCGACGGCACCAGCTGGGACCACGCCGACTGGGCCGACGCGAAGATCGCCTGCGGCAACGGTCCCGCCGCCGGCGCGCACCAGCTCTCCGACCTCACCTGGTCCTCCGCCAGCAACGGATGGGGCCAGGTCGAGAAGGACATGAGCAACGGCGACAACCAGGCCGGCGACGGACGCACCATCACCATCAAGGGAGCCACGTACGCCAAGGGGTTGGGGGTGAACGCGCCCAGTGAGGTGGTCTACTACCTCGGTGGCTCGTGCACCTCGCTCGCCACGGACGTCGGCATCGACGCCGAGGCGATGGGCCGCGGCACGGTCGCCTTCCAGATCTACAAGGACGGCACCAAGGTCGCCGACAGCGGTCTGATGAACGCCGCCTCCGGCGCCAAGCGGCTCACCGCCGACCTCGCCGGCGCCAACGAACTGCACCTCGTCGTCACCGACGGCGGCGACGGCAGCAACAGCGACCACGCCGACTGGGCGGGACCCGTTCTGACCTGCTGACACCCGACCACTCACCAGCACGGCGCGGTGCCGGACCCCCCGTCCGGCACCGCATTTCGTTGACGCCATCGGCGGCCCGAGCAGGATCCCCACCGGCCGGGCCTTCCACGCCGACCGGTCGTTTGCTCAGCGGTGCTCGGGGTTCGGGAAGTCGAAGCGGCAGCCGGCATCCCACTGCGAGCGCTGGTTGCCGTGCGCCGGAATGCCTCCCGAGCGTTTGAGCAGGGCGGCCAGGTGCATGAGGTTCCAGGACATGAAGGTCGTGTTCCGGTTGGTGAAGTCGTTCTCGGGACCGCCCGATCCGGGGTCGAGGTACGAGGGCCCGGGCCCGGCCTCGCCGATCCAGCCCGCGTCGGCCTGTGGCGGGATCGCGTAGCCGAGGTGCTGGAGGCTGTAGAGGACGTTCATGGCGCAGTGCTTCACGCCGTCCTCGTTGCCGGTGATCAGGGCGCCGCCGACCCGCCCGTAATAGGCGTACTGGCCGTGCTCGTTCAGGATCGAGGAGCAGGCGTAGAGCCGCTCGATGACCTGCTTCATGATGGAGCTGTTGTCGCCGAGCCAGATCGGTCCGCACAGCACGAGGATGTCGGCGTCCATGATCTGGCTGTACAGGACGGGCCACTGGTCGGTTTCCCAGCCGTGCTCGGTCATGTCCGGCCACACACCGGTGGCGATGTCGTGGTCGACGGCGCGGATCAGCGAGGTCCGGGTGCCGGCCGCCTCCATGACGGCGCGACTCCTGTCGATCAGGCCCTCGGTGTTGCTCGTCTCGGGCGAGCGTTTGAGGGTGCAGTTGACGTAGACGGCGCTCAGGTCTGAGTAGTCGTATGCGGAGGCCACGGCGCCAGCCTGTGCCCCACAGGTCGCGCCCGCCACCGGGACGCATCCGTCCGGGGGCCGGGCCGGGCCGAAGGGGTCGTCCCGGGTGGCCGGAACATCACGAAGCGGAATGCGAATCCCATATCGGGGGATGGGGTCGGGTTGTTACCGGTCCGCACGTCCGACTAGGGTCAGCGGGCCTTGGTGTTCGGGAAACCGGTGGGAAACCGGTGCGGCCCTCGCCACTGTGAACGGGAAGACTGACTCCACTCTCCCCCTGCCTCCGCCAGGGGGACCCCAGCGGGAAGCCACTGGGCGGCGCGGGAAGATCCGCATCGCCTGGGAAGGCGGAGTCAGGGCACCAGCACCCGTGAGCCAGGAGACCGGCCGGGGCGCGTTGTCCATCCACGAGGTGCTGGAGAGGTCTCCCCACTCATGCATATAGCCGAGGGGTTTCTGCCCCCCTTGCACGCGGCCGCCTGGGGCGCCGCGTCCGCTCCCTTCGTCGTCCACGGTGTCCGCGCCCTCACCCGCGAGGTGAAGGCCAATCCGGAGAGCACACTGCTACTCGGAGCGTCCGGAGCGTTCACGTTCGTCCTGTCCGCACTGAAGATTCCCTCGGTGACGGGCAGTTGCTCGCACCCCACCGGAACGGGGCTCGGCGCGATCCTGTTCCGGCCACCGATCATGGCGGTCCTCGGCACGATCACGCTGCTCTTCCAGGCACTGCTGCTGGCACACGGCGGACTGACCACCCTCGGCGCGAACGTCTTCTCGATGGCGATCGCCGGTCCTTGGGCGGGCTACGGGGTCTACCTGTTGCTGCGGCGCTTCGACGTCCCCCTGATGGTGACCGTGTTCTTCGGCGCCTTCTTCGCCGACCTGATCACCTACTGCGTGACCTCAGTGCAGCTGGCGCTGGCCTTCCCCGACCCGGGGAGCGGGTTCCTGGGTGCGCTCGCGAAGTTCGGCGGGATCTTCGCGGTCACGCAGCTCCCGCTCGCCGTGAGCGAGGGTCTGCTGACGGTGCTCGTGATGCGGCTGCTGATGCAGTCGAGCAAGTCGGACCTGGTCCGGCTGGGCGTGGCGAAGCTGAGCGGACGCAGCGGACAGAAGGCGGCGATCTGATGGGCACGAGCCGGAACGCGAAGATCAACGGCCTGTTGCTGTTCCTGGTGGCAGCGCTGGCCGTGCTGCCGCTCGCGCTGGGGCTGGGCGAGGGCGAGGAGGAGCCGTTCACCGGCGCGGACGCGCAGGCGGAGGCCGCCATCACGGAGCTCAAGCCCGACTACGAGCCGTGGTTCTCCCCTCTGTACGAGCCCCCGTCCGCCGAGATCGAATCAGCGCTGTTCGCCCTCCAGGCCGCGCTCGGTGCGGGCGTGCTCGCCTACTACTTCGGGCTGCGCGCGGGCCGCCGTCAAGGCGCCGCCGCCGCGGCGACGGCGGCTGCCGCTCCGGCCCCGACCCCGACCCCGACCTCGACCTCGGCCCCGGACGAAGCCGCGCCGTCCACGGGGTCGTAGCCCGTGCTACCGATCGACGTGGCGGCGCACAGCAGTCGCTGGCGGGGCCGCCACCCGCTGGAGAAGGCCCTGCTGGGGTTGGGGCTGACGGTCACCGCCGTGTGCCTGCCGCCCTGGCCGGGTGGACCCCTGGTCGCCGCGGCGACCCTCGCCGTGCTGCTGGGCCCGGCCGGCGTGGCCGGCCGACAGCTGTGGCGGGCCTTCCGGATCCCGTTGGGCTTCTGCTTCACCGGAGCGCTGCCGTTGCTGGTCGCGGTGGGCGGCCCGGCGGGTCCGCTCTCGCTGGCCCCGGACGGCCCCCGGCACGCCGCGGAACTACTCCTGCGGACCTCGGCGGCCTCCCTCGGCGTGCTGCTGTTCGCCTTCACCACACCGGTCTCGGACGTCCTGCCCCGGCTGGTCCGGGCCGGGGTTCCGGCGCCGGTGGTGGACGTGGCGCTGGTCATGTACCGCATCAGCTTCCTGCTACTGGACTCGATGGCCCAGGTCCGGCGCGCCCAGGCCGCCCGCCTGGGACAGGTCGGCCGAGCGGCGGTGTGGCGGTCGCTGGCCGGGCTCGCTGCGACGTCGTTCGTACGGGCCTTCGACCGCGCGGCGCGGCTCCAGGTGGGGCTCGCCGGGCGCGGCTACGACGGCGCGCTGCGGGTGCTCGTACCCGAGGCGGCCCTGTCGTGGCGGTTCCTGGCGGCGTCGGGGGCGCTGCTGGCGGCCCTGATCACGCTGACTCTCACCATGAAGGGGCTGTACCTGTGAACACGTTGGTGGAACTGGCCGGTGCCGGCTACGCGTACGAGGACGGTCCGGCGGTCCTCTCCGACGTGGACTTCGCCATCGCGGAGGGCCGGGCACTGGTCCTGCTGGGCCGCAACGGCAGCGGCAAGACCACCCTGATGAGGCTGCTGAGCGGGGGTCTGCGCCCCGGGTCCGGGGCACTGCGCCTCGACGGCGCGGCCGTGTCGTACGACCGGGCGGGCCTGACCCGCCTGCGCACGGCGGTGCAGCTGGTGGTCCAGGACCCGGACGACCAGCTCTTCGCCGCCTCGGTGGAACAGGACGTGTCCTTCGGCCCGATGAACCTGGGGCTCCCGGTGGACGAGGTCCGGGCCCGCGTGGACTCGGCGTTGGCGGCACTCGACATCACGGCGCTGCGGGACCGCCCGACGCACCTGCTCTCGTACGGTCAGCGCAAGCGCGCGGCCATCGCGGGCGCCGTGGCGATGGCTCCGCGGGTGCTGATCCTGGACGAGCCGACGGCTGGCCTGGACCCGGACGGGCAGGAGCGGCTCCTCGACGTCCTGGCCGGTCTCCGCTCCGCCGGCACCACGGTCGTCATGGCCACGCACGACGTCGACCTGGCGGTCCGCTGGGCCGACGACGCAGCGGTGCTGACTCCGTCGGGCATCCGCGTGGGCCCGGCGCAGGACCTGCTCTCGGACCCCGGCCTGCTGGCCTCGGCGGGCCTGCGCCAGGCATGGTCCCCGGCGGTGACCTCGTTCCTGCGCGCCCGTGCCCTGCTGGACGCGGACGCGGCGGGTCCGAAGACCCCGGAGGCGCTGTCCGCCTGGAGCTAGGGCCCGCCTTCGAATGACCGTCCGATGGTGGATCGCGGCTTCGGGATTCGCTGTCATGAACTGACCTACTCCGAACGGGAGTTGCCGGCTCCGCTGGTTTGCCGGTAGGCCCACGGCGTCCGGTGCGGTGCATCGCAAGGCGGGGGGCCACGGCTCGTGGTGGAGTCGATCTGGACCGTCTCCGTCGATGTCACCCGTGGCGTCGGCCCGGGCCTGGACAAAAGGGCGAGCCCGGGCGAACAGCCGGTCCGGGCTCCCCCAAACCTAGGATGGCCGCATGTCGCTGCCGCACGCCATCCTCACCGCCCTGCTTGAGAAACCCTCGTCCGGACTGGAGCTGACCCGGCGGTTCGACAAGTCGATCGGGTACTTCTGGTCCGCCACGCACCAGCAGATCTACCGCGAGCTCGGGCGGCTGGAGGAGGCCGGGCTGATCCGGGAGCTGCCCAGCCAGGTGCCCGTCCGGGGGCAGCGCAAGGAGTACGAGGTCCTGGCCGCCGGGAGCGCGGAGCTCGCGCGGTGGGTCGGCGAGAGTCAGGACCCGAAGGCCATCCGCGATCCGCTGCTGCTGCGGATCCGGGCGGCCGGCGTGGTGGGCCCGCAGGGGCTGGCCGGCGAACTGCGGCGCCATCTGGAGCTGCACCGGCGGCAGTTGGCGGTGTACGAGGCCATCGAGGAGAAGGACTTCCCACCGGAGCGGGATGGCGACGAGGACCGGCTGCGGCGGCTCGTACTGCACGGCGGCATCGGCCTGGAGACGTTCTGGCTGCGCTGGCTGGAGGAGGCCCTCGGCGAGGTCGAGGGCATGACGGAGCCCGACGCAGCGGCCGGGGAGTCGACGGCGAAGCGCCGCGGGCAGCGCGCCGCCCCCGCCCCGCCCGACAGAGGGGCGTGACGGGGGCGGCGTGAGCCCGGCGGGTCGGGCCCTACTTGTTCAGGGAGGCCCAGAACTCGTCGAAGCTGAGCAGGCCGTCGCCGTTCGTGTCCTTGGCGGCGATCACGGCGTCCGCGACGGCGCCGGTCACGTACGCGTCGCCCATCGCCTTCATGGCGGCGCTGTACTCGTCGGCCGTGACGAAGCCGTCACCGTCCGCGTCGAACTTGCCGAACGTCGCCCGCGCGCTCTCGATGTCAGCCACTGGGATCCACCCCTTCTTGGTGCTTGTTGACCGGCCCAGGGTAGCGGCAGCCCCGAGGCCGCCCCTCCCGCGGGTCCCGGTCGGGCGGCAGATATGAATTCAATTACCCTTCCGCAATACGGAAGCGCCAATTCCGGCCACGGAATACATCCCGGACGTGTCACGTTCCAGGGTCACCGCACAACGTACCGGCATTTCCGCCACACCAGGAGCGCAGAGATACCAGGGACAAGCGGCAACTAGGGCGATCACACGGGTGACGATCACAGCTGACGCATCATTCGAAGTTCTGCCCTTCACCCGCACGTGCCGCCGCAGCTGGGAAGACGGCGACATGCGCTCATCGGAGTGGGTCCCGGAAACGCTACTTCAGTTCCGAGCGCATCGGCAGTCTCGCCCGATGGACGGTGACCTGCTTCGCGCAGGTCGACTTCGTCTACGCCGACCTCCATGTGGACCGGATGCCAGCCGCTTTCGGCTACTCCCGGGACCATGCGGAGAGGCGGGCCGCGAAGGCGATCAAGGCGGTCCGCCGGCGCAACGTCAAGGGCGTGGGGGAATCGGGACGCCCCCAGGCGGAGATCCACGTGAGGGCACTTTCAGAGTTCCACCCAAGCCCCGTTCACCAGCTCCCGCACCGGCGGGTCCTGCATTTCCTGGAGATCTACGGAGAATTCCACCAGCGCTGCGAGGAAATGGCTCTGCACTTCATCGGACCCAAGTTTCCGGACGGTGAATCCATCACGGACAAGCAAGTGCAGGTCTGTTTCGACTACATGGCGGCCGGTCTGTCGTTCTTTCTGGACACCCCCAGCATTCTCGACGTGCCGTCCTCCGCGGCGGCCACCGCAGCCGGTGCCGGCTCCGCGGGGCACCCCCACCCCCGCGTCCGTCGTGCGCGCAGTGGGCGGGGCGCGGCGTGTGCTTGCGGGTCCGGTGCTGTGACCGGAAGGGTCCACCGGCCCGCGGCGCCCGGTACGGCCCTAGCGGAAGATGCCGGTGTGGCCGAGCGAGTAGCGCCCGGGCTGCGGGTAGACGGCCAGGCCGTGCGGACCGCCGCCCACCGGGATCTTGGCGAGCTGCTCGCCGGTGACCGTGTCGATCGCGTAGACCTCGGAGTTGTAGCGGCCCGACAGCCACAGCACCTTGCCGTCGGCGGAGACCCCGCCCATGTCGGGGCTGCCGCCGTCGGGCAGCTCCCACTTCTTGGTGAGCTTGTTCTGTGTGAAGTCGAAGACGGAGATGCTGCCCTCGCCGCGGTTGGAGACGTACATCTCCTTCGAGTCCCGGCTGACGTAGAGGCCGTGGCAGCCCTTCCCGGTGGGCAGCAGCTTCGGGACGTCGAACTTGTCGCCGCTGAGCACCCACATGCCGTGGGCCATCATGTCCGCGACGTAGAAGGTCTTGCCGTCCGGGGAGATCTTGACGTCCTGCGGCATCGCGCCTTCGAAGGGCAGCTTCTGCTGGCCGACGACCTCCATCTTCTCGGTGTCGACTTTGATGAGCTCGCCGGAGAACTCGCAGCTCACGATGAAGTAGCGGCCGTCGGCGGAGAAGTCCGCGTGGTTGACGCCGTAACAGGTCACCGGGACGGTCTTCACCCGGCTCATGGTGTGTGGGTCGCGGAAGACCAGCTCGCGGTCCATGGAGGCCATCACGACTGCGTACTTGCCGTTCGGGGTGAAGTAGAGGTTGTACGGGTCGTGCACCTCGACGGGCTCACCGGCCTCGCCGGTGGCCGGGTTGATCGGCGTGAGCGTGTGGCCGCGGTTGTTGTTGACCCACAGGGTCTTCAGGTCCCAGGAGGGGACTACGTGCTGTGGCTGGACGCCGACCGGGATGGTGTCGATGACCTTGTAGGTCTTCGGATCGATGACGGACACCGTGTTGGAGGTGGTGTTCGGCACGTAGACGCGGGACGGGAAGTCCTTGACCACCGGGGAGAGCTGGTTGGGCCGGTCGGCCGCATACACGTCGTGGGGGTCGAGGAGGGGCGGCATGCCGGCCAGGCCCGGCGGTACGGCAGGGACGGCTTTGGCGGGCTGGCGGGCCGGCCCCTCGGAGCCGAGCGCCTCGGCGGGCCCCTTGTCGACTGATCCGCAGCCGGCCAGGGCGGCGAGGACCAGACCGGCCAGCAGCACGGCGGCCTTCCGGGGAAGGCGGATGGTCTTCATGGGGTCAGCAGCTCCGTGGTGGTCACCGCGCGCAGTTTGCGGCGCGCGAGTTCTTCGAGGAGGGGCGGCATCGCGTCGACCGTGTCCGCGTAGCCGAAGTGCAGGCTCACCACCGATCCGCTGCGGATCGTCCCGGTGACGTTGCGGATGACGGCCGCGGCGCCGGGCGAGGTGAAGTCGAGGGAGTCCACGTCGTACGAGAGGACGTGCGGGTAGCCCGCCCGCTGGGCCAGCTTCTTGACGAGCGGTGTGGCGTACTGGGTCTGCGAGGGCCGGAACCAGGTGCCGACGGAGCCGGTGAGCCGCTTGAGCCGCTGGGCGCAGCCGGTGATCTCGGCGTACGCCTCCGCCTCGGGCAGCGTGTTAATCGCAAGGTGGCGCTGGGTGTGGTTGCCGAGCTCATGGCCTGCGTCCAGGACGCGGCGGGCCATGTCCGGGTGGGCGTCGAGCCAACTGCCGATCGCCAGTACGGTGACCCGCGCCCCCGCCCTTTCGACCTCGGCCAGCACGGCCCGGGCGATGGCGGGGTCACCGTTGCCGTGGAAGGTGAGGGCGACCCGGGGACGGTCGCGCGGACCGTGCCCGATCTCGTCGGGCTGTCCGGGGAAGCGGCGCGGGGCCGGGGCGGGAGCCCGGCCGGGTACGGCAGGGGCCGGCTTGGCCGGGAGCGCGGAGGGGCTCCGGCCGCCCGCGCCGCAGGCGGCGGTCAGGGCGCCGGCGGCTGCCGCCGCGCCGGCGCGGAGGGCGGATCGGCGGTCCGGGTAGCAGGGCACCTGCCCATTTAAGGGGTGAACGACCGCGTAGGTAATGATTGACCCAATTCGGACCTTCATCGAGGGTGACCCCCACAGGGGATCCCCTCGCATGTGATCAACGAATCACACAGGGCAGTGGATAGCTATTCATTGAATGTGAGGCGAGTGGCCGACCTCACCTAGGATTCAGATGGAAACTCTTAAGATATGCACACTTATGTCCAAGTTGGGGCTTTTGGCGTTTGGTCGCCCGTCTGCCATAGTCGAATCCACGACTTCCCCATTGACCCGAGCGAAGTCGCCACGCCGAGGATCACACCCCCTTCGATCCTCGGCGCACCCATGAAGCCCCCACGACGCCCCACCAACGGCGACCGGGGGCTTCAGGCGTTTCGGGGTATCGGGGTATCGGGGCGCTGGAGTAGCGGGGCACCAGCGGCGTTCGGCCGACCGGCCGACAACTCACGGTGGCCGCAGTGCGATCGGTCAGCGGTCGGCCACCCGCATCTCGAACCAGGTGATCTTGCCGCGCGGCAGTAGGTCGGCGCCCCACCGGTCGGAGAGCTTGTCGACCAGGAAGAGGCCCCTGCCGGAGACGTCCAGTTCATGGACCGGCATCAGGCAGGGCAGTCCGCGCGAGGGGTCGCGCACATCGACCCTGATCCAACCGCGCCGGCGCTGCATCCGTAAGCCGAAGGTCCGGGCACCGGTGTGGCGCACCGCGTTGCCGACGAGCTCCGAGACCAGCAGCACCGTGTGCTCGGACACCTGCGGGGAGAAGCCCCAGAAACGGATCACCACGTACCGCGCGAGTCGCCGTGCCGTACTGGCCGACTCGGGCATGGAGGGCAAGGTCACTTCCACCTCGGCCGGATTACCGTACAACTCCAGCGCTCTGAGGCCCTGTTCGTCTTCAAGAGCCGCCGTCAGTCGCACGACGGAAGCGCTGCTGCGCTGCCGCGGTTGTTCCACACCCTCCAGGCCCGCCATGCACCCATCATGGAGGGCCGATGTGCCCGCCCGGGCCGTTCCATGGGAAAACACCCCCCGGAATGGTTGATTCCGGAGGGGTGTCCCGTCATATGCGCTGGGCAAACGGACGACCCTGGGACCACCCTGATCTGCGGTGACCCGTCAGCCTGGGACGATCACCCCCATTGGATCTCCCCCACTCCTTAAGGCTGCCTTAAGGCCTGGCTAATCCACCCCCAGGGAGGACTCGCCCGGACCCGCTTAGTCGGCCTCGCGTCGTCGACTGCCGCGGCAAGGAACGCGAGGGCGAGCACGGCCAGGGTGACGTGTCGGTGCCAGGCGGTCCAGTTCCGGACTTGGTGGTGGTCCAGGCCGTCGTCAACCTGGACCTTCGCCTCCAGAACCTCCGCCACCGCACATCGTCGCGATCACCGCATCGCCGGGTTCTTGGACACGATCCGCCCGGCGCTCCACCACATCGGGGCCACCGCGTGGCCGGGATCGGCAGCGACCACCGCTTCCCAATCCGCTGCGGCGATGTCCTGGCCCTCACCGTCAGTTGTATCCGCCTGGTTCGTCGCCTGCCGTCTTGACCTGCTTGCGGTAGGCCCCCGGCGGCGTCCCGAAGTGTCGTTTGAAAGCTTTGGCGAAGGCGAACTCCGACGTGTACCCCGTGTGCTGCGCGATTGTGCTCAGCGGGGTCGGCGATTGGTGCAGCAACCGCGCCGCGGTGGCCATCCGCCAGTTGGTCAGGTAGGTCAACGGCGGCTCGCCGACCACCAAGGCGAAGCGGCGGGCGAACGCCGCACGGGACAGCCCGGCGCGGGTGCCCAGAGACTCCACGGTCCAGGGATGGCCGGGATCGTCGTGGATCGCCTTCAGGGCTGGGGCGACTGCCGGGTCGGTCAGCGCGGCCGCCCAACCCCGGGTCCGCTCCTTCGGTAGTTCGGCGTACCACGACCGGAGGATGTACAGCAGCAGCAGATCGATGAGCGCCGTGACGACCGCGTCCGAGCCCGGCTGCGGCGCGTGGAACTCGGCGCACAGCTGATCGACCGCCGAGCGCAGCACCGGGTGGCGGCCGGGAACCGCGGGGAGGTGGATGACCTCCGGTAGATCGCCGAACAGCGGATGCGGGCGATCAACGTCGATCGCGTACGCGCCGCACACCAGCACCGTGTGCAGCCCCGGTCCGTCCACGGTGACCTGGCCGATCGGCGAGGAACGGTCCACGCGGTCCGGTACGAAGTCCACCGGATCGCGATCCGGCACGTCGCACAGGGTGTGTCCGCTGCCGCGCTGCAGGAACACGATGTCGCCGGGTCCGAGCGCGAGCGGTTGGCCGTGCGGTGGCAGCAGGTGGCAGTGCCCTTCCACGACCACGTGGAATCCGGCTCCTGAGATGGGTTGGAACTTAAGGGCCCACGGGGCGTGCGCGTCGGTGCGAGTCACCATCGGGCGTCCCGTGCGCAGGACTTCGAGGGTGTCGCTCAGGATGTCCATGGCGCCACTCTAGTGCCTGTATGGCGAGACGATATGACAGGGAATCGAGATCTCAAGTCATTCACCGTCTCGATGTGGGGGCGTACGTTCTTGCCATGGCGGTTACCGAACCCCGCACTGCATCGACGAAGGAATGGATCCCATGTCTCTGGCTAGCAAGAAGATCGTGATCATCGGTGGAACCTCCGGCATCGGCTTCGCGATAGCCCAACAGGCCGCGACGGCTGGCGCGGACGTCGTGGTCGCCTCCAGCAATCAGGACCGCGTGGACGCCGCGACGAAGCGGTTGGGCGAGCCGGCCGAAGGCCGCCGCCTGGACGTCGCCGACGGCAACGCCATCGCCGCGTTCTTCGAGCAGGTCGGGGAATTCGACCACCTCGTCTACACCGCGGGCGAATCTCTGCTGATCAAGCCGTTGGTCGACACCACCCCGCAGGAGGCCAGGGCCGTCTTCGAGCGCCGGTTCTGGGGCGCGTTCCTCTCCGCCAAGTACGCTGCACCGCGACTGCGTGACGGCGGCTCGATCACTTTCAGCTCCGGCGTCCTCGCGATCCGCCCCCTGTCCGGAACCGCGCTCACGGCAGGTATCACCGGCGGCATCGAGGCCCTGTCCCGGGCACTCGCCGTCGAACTCGCCCCTCTGCGCGTCAACGTCATCCAGCCCGGTGTGATCCGTACCGAGCTGTGGGACGGCAGTGTCCCGGACCCGGAGGCCTTCCTCGAGGGCGCCGGGTCCGAGCTGCTCACGCGGCGTGTCGGCACTGCCGAGGAAGCCGCGGCGGCCTATCTCTTCGTCTTGGCCAACGCCTACGTCACCGGCACCACGCTCGCGATCGACGGCGGCGCGGCACTGGTGTGACGTAGGCGCCACACATAGCAGCCAACGGAGCAACGCCGCACCGACGCGAGGCCGACCAGACGTGCGGATGCGAGCCGCCCGGCCCGAAGCGGAGACCCGGTCGACCTGACCGTCCCGGAGATCCGCCGCCTGATCGGCGCGCTGTTCAGCCCGCCGATCACAGCCCTGAACGCACTCCTGCACTGGTCGAACTGGCGCAGAAGCCACCGAGCTTCGGCACGTCGCAGCCACTACCGGCAGCGGCTCTCCGCCCCTCCAGCGCGTAGATCGCGAAGTCACACTGGAGTATTAGAGGAACTTCGCCTTCCCCGGACCCTCTTCGACGAAGCTGCGCATACCGCGCTCGCGGTCCTCGGTGGCGAACAGACCGGCGAACCAGTTGCGTTCGATGGTGAGACCGGTGTCGATGTCGGCCTCCAAGCCCGCGTCCACGCACTCCTTCGCGGCGCGCAGCGCGATCGCCGGCCCCTGGGCCAGCTTGGCGGCCCAGGCGTACGCCTGCTCGTACACCTCGGCGGCGGGCACGATGCGGTCCACGAGCCCGAGGGCGAGCGCCTCGTCGGCCTTGACCATACGACCGGTGAAGATCAGGTCCTTGGCCTTCGACGGGCCGATCAGCCGGGACAGCCGCTGGGTGCCGCCGGCCCCCGGGATCAGGCCGAGCAGGATCTCGGGCTGACCGAGCTTCGCGTTGTCCGCGGCGATGCGGTAGTCGGCGCACAGCGCGAGCTCGCAGCCGCCGCCCAGGGCGTATCCGGTGACGGCCGCGACGACCGGCTTGGGGATGCGCGCCACGGCGGTGAAGGCGTCCTGGAGCGCACGGGACCGGGCGACCATCGCCGCGTGGTCCATCGTCTGCATCTCCTTGATGTCCGCGCCGGCCGCGAACACCTTCTCGCCGCCGTAGATGATCACCGCGCGGACGTCGGCCCGGTCGGTGGCCTCCACCGCGAGCTCGCGCAGCCGGTCCTGGGTGGCGATGTCCAGGGCGTTCATGGGCGGCCGGTCCAGGCGGATGGTGCCGACGCCTTCGGAGACTTCGAGAGAGAGGGTCATACGGGGAAGGTTAGCGCCGGTTAACGCAAGGGGCCCGGTGCTGTGGGTCACAGCACCGGGCCACCTCGACTAGGTACCGCGGAGGGCTACTTGATCCACTCCGCCCAGTCCATGTTCCAGCCGTTGAGGCCGTTGTCCGGGGCGATCTGCTTGTCCTTGGAGTTCTTCACGATCACGACGTCGCCGATCAGCGACTCGTTGAAGAACCAGGCCGCGGGCTGGTTCCCGTCACCCGCGCCGCGGACGTCCTTGAGCCCCACGCAGCCGTGGCTGACGTTCTCCGAACCGAAGGTGCCCGAGGAGGCCCAGTAGTTGCCGTGGACGAAGGTGCCCGAATTCGACAGGCGCATCGCGTGGGGGACGTCGGAGATGTCGTACTCGCCGCCGAACCCGACGGTCGCGCCGTTCATCCGGGTCACCTTGTACTTCTCGCTGATGACCATCTGCCCGTTGTACGTGGTCGTCGAGGGGGCGCCCGCGGTGATCGGGAGGTTCTTGAGCACCTGACCGTCGCGGACGACCTGCATCGTGTGCTCGCTCGCGTCGACCGTGGAGACCTGGGAGCGGCCGATGGTGAAGGTGACCGTACGGGTCTGCTTGCCGTAGACGCCGGGGCGGCCTTCGACACCGTCGAGGGCGATCTTCACGGTGACCTTGGTGCCCGCGGCCCAGTACTTCTCGGGGCGGAAGTCGAGGCGGTCGTTGCCGAACCAGTGCCCCTCGACCGGGACGGACGGCTCGGCCGTCACCGTGATGGCCTTCTCGACGGCCTCGGTGTTGGTGATGCCACGGGTGAAGTTGAACGACACCGGCATGCCCACGCCGACGGTCTCGCCGTCCTCGGGCGTGTAGTGGCCGACGAAGGTGTTCGTCGGGGTGAGGGTGGTGAACGTGGTGTCCTTGGCCGACTCCCGGCCCGCCTCATCCTTGGCGACAGCGTGGACCTTGTACTCGGTGGCAGCGGCCAGGTTGCGGGCGGGCTCCCAGCTCGCGCCGTCCCCGGCGAGCTTGCCTTCCACCGCGTTGCCCTTGGTGTCGGCGACGGTCACCGTCGTGAGCTTGCCGCCGGTGCTGGATATCTTCAGGATGCCGCTGGTGGCGACTTCCTTGGCACCGTCGTCCGGCTTGACGTTGACGACCGCCTTGGACGCCTCGGTACCGGTCTTGCCGGCGCCCGCGCCACCCCCGTTGTCGCTGCCCCCGCCGCCATTGGAGCCACCGCCGCCGCACGCACTGGTGAACAGCAGCGCCGCTCCCAGCAGGAGGGCCGGCAGGCCGGTGCGGCGGATGCGGCCGCGTATCGGCTGCACGTTCACTCTTCTTCTCCCCATGTCCCCCGCGCACGGACAGTCGCGCGCTTGTCGACAGGAAATCACAGGGGGATATCACGAAGAGAAACGGTCTTGTCACCGTTCCGTCCCAAGAACGGAAGTCGGGCCGGCGGCGGCCCGGTCGACCCCCGGTACGGTACTCCAGCGCGGCACTGCGGTACGGGGACTCCGCTACCGGACTCCTCCACGGGACCGTACGGGGATCGCCCGGCCGGGGCGCCTCAGCCGATGGCGGAGCCCGCGGCCCAGTCCGCCCAGGACATGTTCCAGCCACCCAGCCCGTTGTTCGGAGCCACGGTCTTGTCCTGCGAGTTCACGACCTCCACCACGTCCCCGACCAGGGTCCGGTCGAAGAACCAGCCGGCCGGGGTGTCCGAGCCGCCGCCCTTGTCGTCGCGCAGCCCGACACAGCCGTGGCTGGTGTTGGTGGAGCCGAACGTGTCGGGGCTGGCCCAGTAGTTCCCGTGCAGGAAGGTCCCCGAGGTGGTGAGCCGCATGGCGTGCGGAACGTCGGGGATGTCGTACTCGCCACCGAACCCGACGGTCTGCCCGTTCATCCGGGTGACGTCGAACATCTCCAGCACGACCATCTTCCCGTTGTACGTGGTGTTCTTCGGGGCTCCGGCGGTGATCGGAAGGGTGGAGATCAGCTGCCCTTCGCGGCGCACCTCCATCGTGTGCTCGGCCGCGTCGACGGTGGAGATCTGGGAGCGGCCGACCGTGAAGGTGATGCTCTTGTCCTGGATCCCGTACGAGCCCGGCGCCCCCTGCACGTCGCGCAGGTTCATCTTGACGGTGACCTCGGTGCCGGGCTTCCAGTACTGCTTGGGCCGGAAGTCGAGGCGCTCCCGGCCGAACCAGTGGCCGACGACCTCCACCGGGGGGTTCGCCGTGACGGTGATGGCCCGCTCGACGTCGGCACGGTTCTCGATCGACCGGTTGAAGTTGAAGGAGACGATCATGCCGGTGCCGACGGTGGACCGGTTCTCCGGCTTGAAGTAGCCGATGAACCGCTCCTCGGGGACGTAGGTGGTGAAGCTGGTGTGGCGGGCCTGGCGCCGGTTGTGTCCGTCGAGGGCGACTGCGTCCACGGTGTACTTGGCCGCGAGCGCGAGCTTGCCGCCCGCGGGGTCCGGGCTCCAGCTGAGGCCGTCGGGGGCGATGGAGCCAGGGACGCGCTCCTCCTGGGCGTCCTCGACCTTGGTCACCACGACCCGCTCCAGGCGCCCCTCGGGCACTCTGACCGTCAGCGGGCCCTCGGCCGGGACGCCCTTGGCGTTGTCCTCGGGGGTGATCCGAATGGCCTCGTCGGGCGACCGGGGTTTGCCGGGGAGCTGGATCTCGACCGGGGAGTCGCCGCCCTCGGTGCATCCGGCCAGGCCGCCCAGCAGGCCGGCCCACGCAGTCACGGCGGCCAGGGCCGCCCCTGCCCGCTTCGTCAGAAGTGTCACGATCCCTCCAACGACCGGCCCCCTCCGGGGGAAACGTGAGCGCGCGCCACGTTCCGGGCAGATCTGTCCGGGCAGAACAGTGGGAAGGACCAGACGGGGGCGGGCCCAGGCCGGGACGCCGGGGCCGTACTTCCCCTCCCCTGACGGTACCCAGGAGCCGTGGAGGCGGGCAGTGTCGAGCGCAGCCGAGCAAGGGGCGGTGGATGCCGCCGCCGTAGAGGCAGTGGAGGCCGTGGACGCGGTGCGCAGCGGTGCGGTCGCACCGCCCGCCCCGCAGGTCAACGGCCGGGTGAGCGGCGCGGCGGTGGCGGACGGCGGGTCGGCCCCACGGGCCGTCATGCGCTCGGGGCCCCCGGTGTGGCCGGGGTCCTCGCACCCCTTGGGGGCGCGTTTCCGCACCGGCCCGGACGGGACGGCGGGTACCAACTTCGCGCTGTGGGCGCAGGGCGCGGAGGCGGTCGAGGTGTGCCTCTTCGACGCGGAGGGAGTCGAGACCCGGTGTGCGCTGGCCGAGCTCACGCACGAGATCTGGCACGGGTTCCTGCCCGGCGTGCGTCCCGGGCAGCGGTACGGGTTCCGGGTGCACGGCCGGTGGGACCCGTGGACCGGCGCCCGGTTCAATCCGGCGAAGCTGCTGCTGGACCCGTACGCACGGGCGGTGGACGGTGACTTCGTCCTGCCCCCGGAGGTGTACGGGCACGTGCGGGACTGGCCGCAGCAGTACATCGCGGACACGGTGCGCGACGACCGGGACTCGGCTCCGCAAGTGCCCAAGGGCGTGGTGGTCCACGATGAAGACGACTGGGCGGACGACGTCCGGCCGAAGACCCCGTGGGCCGATTCGGTGATCTACGAGCTGCACGTGCGCGGGTTCACGATGCGCCATCCGGGCGTTCCCGCGGAACTGCGCGGCACGTACGCGGGCCTCGCCCATCCCGCGGCGATCGAGCACCTGACCCGGCTCGGGGTGACGGCGGTCGAGCTGCTGCCGGTGCACCAGTTCGCCCACGAGGACCACCTGCTGCGCCGGGGTCTGCGCAACTACTGGGGCTACAACTCGATCGGCTACTTCGCCCCGCACGCCGGCTATAGCGCCTCCGGTACGGCCGGCCAGCAGGTGGGCGAGTTCAAGAGGATGGTGAAGGCCCTGCACGCGGCCGGGATCGAGGTCATCCTCGACGTGGTCTACAACCACACGGCTGAGGCGGGCGAGCTGGGCCCGACGCTGTCCCTGCGCGGGATCGACAACCGCGGCTACTACCGGCTCCAGGCCGACCAGCGCCGGTACGCGGACTACACCGGCTGCGGCAACACCCTGCACGCCGGGCGCCCGCACGTACTGCGCCTCATCACCGACTCGCTGCGGTACTGGGTGACGGAGATGGGGGTGGACGGCTTCCGCTTCGACCTGGCGGCGGCACTGGCCCGTTCGATGCACGACGTGGACATGCTCTCGCCGTTCCTCGCGGTGATCGCCCAGGACCCGGTCCTGCGGCGGGTCAAGCTGATCGCCGAGCCGTGGGACGTGGGCTCGGGCGGCTACCAGGTCGGGGCGTTCCCGCCGCTGTGGACGGAGTGGAACGACCGCTACCGGGACGCCGTACGGGACTTCTGGCGCGGCGCGCTGCCCGACGTACGGGACCTCGGGTACCGGCTGTCGGGCTCCAGCGACCTGTACGCGTGGGGCGGGCGGCGGCCGTACGCCTCGGTGAACTTCGTGACCGCGCACGACGGCTTCACCCTGCGCGACCTGGTCACGTACGAGCGCAAGCACAACGAGGCCAACGGGGAGGAGGGACGGGACGGGACCAACGACAACCGCTCGTGGAACTGCGGGGCGGAGGGCGAGAGCGACGACGCCCGGATCGGTGTGCTGCGGCGCCGGCAGCTGCGCAACCTGCTGACCACGCTGTTGCTGTCCACCGGGGTGCCGATGCTGGTGGCGGGCGACGAGTTCGGCCGCACGCAGGGCGGCAACAACAACGCCTACTGCCAGGACAACGAGACGGGCTGGGTGGACTGGTCGCTGCTGGACGACCCGGTCTGGCAGGAGCTGTTCGCGCTGGCCGCACGGCTGGTGGCGCTGCGCCAGGAGCATCCGGTGCTGCGCCGGCGGGCGTTCTTCTCGGGTCGGCCGCAGGGCGCGGACGGGCTGCGGGACCTGGCCTGGTTCACCCCGGCGGGCACGGAGATGACGGAGCGGGACTGGTACGCGCCCGCCGCCGCGCTGGGGATGTACCTGTCGGGGCGGGACATCCCCGGTCGCGACGCGCGCGGGCGGCAGGTCAGCGACGACAGCTTCCTGGCGCTGCTGCACGCCGGGGACCGACCGGTGGCGTGGGTGCTGCCGGACGCGCCGTGGGGCGCGGTGTACGAACTGGTGCTGGACACCTCACGGGAGGACCAGGCCGCACCCCCCGGCACCCGGCACCGGGGCGGGCAGACGCTGACGGTCCCGGCGCGGTCGATGCTGCTGCTGAAGGTGGTGGACTGAGGGCGGCGCCCCCGGCGGCGGCCGTCCTCCGGGTCTCGGAAGTCCTCTGCGCAACCGGTTCCGGACGTCCGCGGGCATCCGGAGCAGGAGCCGGCGTCGGTCCTGCGATGATGTGGCTTTCGTACACACGTGCATCCGTACACGTGTACCACCGCGGGGATCAGGGGTACGCATGGGGAAGGTCGGGACCGCGCTGCGGGAGCTGCGCGGGGCGCAGAAGTCGGCGAAGGGCGTGTCGCTCTACTCACGGTTCGTCAACCGGCCCGCGGGACGGCTCCTGGCCGCCGGGGCGTACGCGCTCGGGCTGACCCCCAACCAGGTGACGCTGATCAGCGCCGCGTTCAGCTTCGCCGGCGTGGCCGCCGTCGCGCTCACCGCGCCGTCGTGGGGGCTGGGGATCGCGGTGTGGGCCGCACTCGCCGTGGGGTTCGCCTTCGACTCCGCCGACGGGCAGCTCGCCCGGCTGCGCGGGGGTGGCAGCGCAGCGGGCGAATGGCTCGACCACGTCGTGGACTGCGCCAAGCTGACCGCGCTGCACACCTGCGTGCTGATCGCGTTCCACCGCTTCCCCGAGGCCTACGGGACGGGCGGCGAGGGCTGGTTGTTGGTGCCGCTGGGCTTCCAGTTCGCCGCGGTCGTCACCTTCTTCGGCGGTCTGCTGACCGAGAAGCTCAAGCCCAAGCCGGCGCCGGGGAGCCCCGCCGCCGCGCCGTCGACCCTGCGCGCGGTGGCGTTGCTGCCCGTGGACTACGGGGTGTTCTGCGTGGTGTTCGTGCTGCTCGGCGGCGGAGGGCTGTTCCGCTGGGCGTACGCGGGGCTCGGCGCGGTCGCCGCGCTGTTCCTGGTGGCGTTCCTCGTGAAGTGGTTCCGAGAGCTCAGCGCCGTACCGCGCTGATCGGCACGGTCAGCGCCGCTCCGCGGTGAGCGGCTTCGACAGTGCGTCCAGCGCCCGGCGCAGCTGGGTGCTGGACGTGTGCACCGTGTAGGGGAAGTAGACGACGTCGACGCCGACGGCGGCGAAGTCCTTCTCCAGCTTGTCGCCCTTGGGGGTGCCCCGCCAGTCGTCACCCTTGAAGATCACGTCGAAGCGGACCTGCTTCCAGGTCTCCACCTTGTCCGGGACCGTTTCGACGAACGCCGCGTCCACGTACTTGACGCTGCGGACGATTTCCAGTCGTTCGACGAGCGGGATCATCGGGCGGCGCCCCTTGGCCAGTTCGGCCATCTCGTCGGAGACCACGCCGGCCACCAGGTAGTCGCACCGACTCCGGGCGTGCCGAAGGATGTTGAGATGTCCGATGTGGAAGAGGTCGTAGGCGCCCGGGGCATACCCGACGCGGTACGGTCTGCGCGCGGGTGCGCCGAGATCGGACATGTCGCGCTCCGTCATGAGTTACCCCCCAGCAGCCACACCCCCCGGTGTGGCGGATTAGCAGACAATAGCGTGCACGTTCCGCAGCGTGCCGGTGAACGAATAGGGTGACGTGCGCATCATCCTGGGGAGAAGGGGACCTGACGTGTCCACATCCGGTCACCGGCGCCTGCTGCTGGTTTCCACCAATTACGCTCCCGAGCACGCGGGAATTGGGCCGTACGCCACCCAGATCGCGGAGCACTGGGCAGATCTCGGCCACGAAACCCACGTCCTCGCCGGCATGCCGCACTATCCGTCCTGGTCGTTGGAGCCGGAGTACAAGGGGGCGCTCCGGCGCACGGAACGGCGCGCGGGGGTCACTGTGCACCGGCGTGCGCACACCGTGCCGTCCCGTCAAACCGCCGTCACGCGCGCGCTGTTCGAAGGATCGATTCTTCTGCACGGCGCCGTGGCCCCGCCCCGGATGCCGCGCCCGGACGCGGTCATGGCCCAGATGCCCAGCCTGGCCGGCGGCGTCCTGGCCGCCCGGCTCGCGGCGAAGTGGCAGGTCCCCTACGTCCCCGTCGTCCAGGACCTGATGGGCGCCGCCGCCGCGCAGAGCGGCATCAGCGGCGGCGACAAGGCCGCCGCGATCGCCGGACGTGCGGAGGCGTACGCCCTCAAACGCGCCACGCTGGTCGGCGTCATCCACGAGACCTTCGTGGACCGGGTCGTCGGCATGGGCGTCGACCCGAAGAAGATCCGCCTGGTCCCCAACTGGTCCCACGTCCCGCAGCCCACCAAGCCGCGCGGCGAGACCCGCCACCACCTCGGCTGGGCACCCGACGAGCCGGTCGTCCTGCACTCCGGGAACATGGGCCTCAAGCAGGGACTGGAGGTGCTCGTCGGCGCCGCCCGGCTGGACCCGGGCGTCCGCTTCGTCCTGATGGGCGACGGCAGTCAGCGCTCCGCCCTCGCCGACCTCGCGGCCGACGTGCCGAACCTGGACATCATCCCCCCTGCCGCCGATGGAGAGTTCCCGGATATCCTCGCGGCGGCGGATGTACTCGCCGTGACACAGCACGCGGCGGTGCTCGACATGAGCGTGCCGTCCAAACTGACCTCCTACTTCCAGGCCGGCCGCCCGGTCGTCGCCTCCGTGGCGGCGCAGGGCGGCACCGCCCAGGAAGTGGAACGTTCGGGCGCGGGGGTGCTCGTACCGCCGGAGGATCCCCAGGCCCTGCTGAAGGCCGTACGGGCCCTGGCCGAGGACCCCGAAGGCGCGGATGCACTGGGGGCGGCCGGGCCCCGCCACGTGGCGGCCCACCTGAGCCGTGACGCGGGCCTGGCCCGCATCGACGCACTGATAGACGAAGCACTTGGGGGTCCGCAGCCGTGACCGAGACGAACCGCCCTTCCGCGGTCCCGACCGAGGACGAACCCGATCTCCTCAGGGACCAGTTCAAGCAGCTCCTGCGCTACCGCCGCCTCCTCGGGGCGGGCGTCGGCATCGGCCTGTTGGGCGGCGTCTACCTCGGCATCTCCACGGCGGACACGTACGTCGCCACCGCGGACATCGTGCTGCGCGCACCCACCGACGACCCGTTCAACCCGAGCCTCGCGCCCGACAAGGCGATCAACATCGGCTCCGAGCGGCAGGTCGCGCTCAGCTCCTCCATAGCCAACGAGGCCGCGAAGAAACTCGGCGTGGGCGCGAAGGAATTCGCCGGCCTGCGCAGCGGCCTCCAGGTGACCAACCCGCCGCAGACGATGGTGTTGCGCTTCACCTACACCGCGTCCTCCCCCAAGGAGGCCGCCACCCGCGCCAACGCCATGGCCGAGGCGTACCTGCTCAAGCGGCAGGAGTCGCTCGACGTCACCCGCGACAAGATGGTCAAGGGCTACCAGGAACAGCGCGATCCGGTCGCCAAGAACCTCGACGACCTCGTCAAGCAGATCAACTCCATGCCGGCCGGTTCGGGGCGCGACGCCGCGTACTCCTCGAAGACCGATCTCCAGAGCAAGGTCAACACCCTCAACAGCAACATCGCCAAGCTCCAAGCCCTGGACATGACCCCGGGCCGGGTCACCAGCGCCGCCACCCCGCCGGCGGCGCCCGACGGCCCGGGCATCCCGATGTCGCTCGCGCTCGGCGCGGCCGTCGGCCTCGCGCTCGGCCTGCTCGCCGCTTGGGTACGCCTCGTCTTCGACCCCGCGCCGCGCTCCGAGGGTGACGTCGCGCGGTCCCTGCGCGCCCCCGTACTGGGCTACCTGCCGCGGGACAAGACCGGCGGCGGACCGCTGCTCGCGGCCGGCGAGGAGGACCCCCGGCTCGCCGAGGAGTACCGCTCGGTCGCCTTCCGGCTCGCCTACGACTCCCGTTTCGCCGATCGGCGCCGACTGCTCGTGGTCGCCCCGCGCGGCAGCAGCGAGACCGCCGCCGCCGTGGCCGTGAACCTGGCCGCCTCCTTCGCGGAGACCGGCAAGGACGTCCTGCTGATCGAGGCCGACCTGCGCACGCCGGTACTGGCCAGCCAGCTGCCCACCGACGCGGGCGGCCGGCCCCGCTGGAGCCAGCTGCCCGGCAGCCAGGCCGCCGGCGCACAGCCCGCGGGGCACGGCGACGCCGACTGGCCCGACGGACGCCAGCTCACCGTGGACGCCGGTGAGTCGGGAGCCTTCGACCTGATCCCGGGCGAGCCGGTGCGCAACGTCGCCCGCGCGCTGACCTCCCCGCGCGCCACCCGTCTGATCTCCGAGGCCGATTCCCCCAACTCCACCGTCGTCGTGCTCGCGCCGCCCGTGCTCTCGTACGCCGACGCCCTCGCGCTCGTCGACCGCGTCGACGGCGTCCTGGTCGTCTGCGACCCGCGCGCCGTGCACCGCAGCGACCTGGCCCGCATCCGCGAGCTGATCAGCGGCGCCGGCGGCACGGTGCTCGGCGCGGTGCTGCACGCCCCGCTCCCGGTCGACAAGCGCACCCGCGGCGGCAGGTCGAAGGGCTCCGCCGCCTCGGCCAAGGCCTCCCGTCCGGCCGCTCCGCAGCCGCTCACCCGCCAGCCCGACCAGCCCGAGCGGCGCACGGGGCCGGAGCAACACATCCCGGGCGACGGCACCGACACGGTCGCCCTGCGCACGGTGCGCACGGGTCGCAGATGAGCCGGCGCGGCCTCGCCGCCGTCGCCTCGGTCCTGGACCAGGCCGCGTCCAGCGCCACCAACATCCTGGTGCTCGTGCTGGCCGCCCGGCTGTCCTCGGCAGCCGGATTCGCCGACTTCTCGATGGTGTACGTGACCTTCAGCGTGCTCCTCGGCCTGAACATGGCGTACGTCGGCCAGACGGTGGTGCTGGAGAAGGACGAGGACCGGCTGGGCCCGGTGTGCCGCTCCGGCCTCGCGTTCACCGCAGCCGCCTCGGCCGCGGCGGGGGCGGTGCTGGGCGTCGTGGGCGCGGCGCTGCCGGGGACCGGCGGACGGGCCTTCCTCGCGCTGGGCCTCGTACTGCCGCTGGTACTCGTCCAGGACGGGCTGCGGTACTGCTTCTCCGCGCTGCGCACCCCCCACCGCGCGCTGGCCGCCGACGCACTGCGGCTGGCGTGCGTCGTCGCCGCGCTGCTGCTCCAGCCCGAAGGCGCTTCGGCAGGGCGGCTGGTGCTGGTGTGGGGTGTCTCCGCCCTTCCGGCCCTCGCCCTGGGCCTGTTCCTGCTGCGCCCGTACGTGCGCGACGCGCGGGCGGACCTGCGCCCGTACCTGCGGCGCGGCCACCTGGGGCAGCGTTTCGTGGTCGAGTTCGCCGTGGGCAACGGCTCCAGCCAGCTCGCCGTACTCGGCCTCGGCGTCCTCGCGACACCCCTGGCGGTGGGTGCACTGCGGGGTGCGACCACCCTGTTCGGGCCGCTGAACGTGCTGTTCAACTCGGCGAACGCCTTCGGACCGCCGGTGGTGGGGCGAGCCTCCGGCAAGCGGGGAGTGGTCCGGCTGACCATGCTCATGGGCGCCGTGCTGGCGGTCCTCGGCGCCGGGTGGGGGGCCGTACTGTACGCCCTGCCGGACCGGATGGGCCGTCAGCTGCTCGGCGACACCTGGGCCGCGGCGTCCGCCCTGCTCCCGGCGACGGGCTCCCAGTACGCGGTGATGGGGCTGGGCACGTGCGCGCTGCTGAGCCTGCGGGTGCTCAACCCAAGGGCCACGCTGTCCCTACAGGTGGTGTTCTCGCTGCTGTCGGTGGTGTTCCTGCTGGGCGGGTACGCGGCGTGGGGTGCGGCGGGCGCCGCGTGGGGCCTGGCGGCGGGCTCGGCCCTCAAGGCCGCGGCGGCATGGCTGCGGGTCGCCCGCATGCAGGTGGCTGCTGCGCCGCAGGACGAACCCGAGACCGCCCCGACCCCCACCGTGTAGGAGCCCGGGGAGTGCACCGCCGCACTGCGGCGGTGCAGCCGGTCAGCGCAGGGCGTTGGACTTGTCCTGCCGGTACGTCGCGATCAGCGCCAGGCACAGGCCCGCGATCGCCACCCGCCCCGACGCTTGCAGGAGCGGCCCCCGCAGCAGGATGAACGAGTAGCCTGCGACCAGCGGGACCACCACCGAGATCAGGCTTCCCGGTGGTGAGCGCCGCGTGGCGCGCTTCGCGTAGCGCCGGTCGACCCGGGCGGACGCGTACCCCATGCCCAGCAGCCCGGCGCCCATCCCCAGCGGCCCGAAGTCGATCCACAGCTCCGCCCAGATCGGCGACGAGAGGTTGGTGTTGACCGTCCCCATCCACTGGCCGACCATCACGCCCGTGTCCCGGGGCTTGCCCGGCCACATCGAGCGCGGCACCGCGAAGAGGACCGATCCCGCGAGCTGACGCCCGTAGAAGTGCCCGGGCCCGGAATTCGAGAAGGTGATGGTGTTCGCGAACATGCCGATCTGGTCGTAGTCCTTGAGCGCCATCGGCTCCAGGAACGACGTCGTCTCGACCGGCTTGTAGTTCTTCTCGTCGTACCGGAAGCGGTCCGCGAACGGGAACACCAGCAGGGCGATCACCACGGCCATCGACAGCGCCACCCGGTACATCGCCGCACTCACCGGGAAGACGGTGAAGAGCAATGCGAACATGACGGTGAGGAACCAGTAACGCGGATTCGAAATGGGGTTGTTGACCACCAGGTTCAGCAGGGCGAGCGCCCCCCAGGCGACGATGACCGAGACCTTGCGGCGGGCGTACGTCGAGGTGATCAGCCAGCGCGTGTACAGAAGCAGGGCGAGCAGCGCCGGGACGGTGCCGAAGCCGCGCAGCAGGGCTTGGCCGGCCTGTCCGTCGCCGTTGGAGACTCCCGCCTCCTCGATGCCCGCGATGATCTCCTGCCGGCTGGAGAAGAAGACCGACGGGCCGCCCAGCTTGACGATGAAGGCCGCGCTGCACAGGAAGGCCAGCCCGGTGAGGAGTTGGAGGCGGCGCCGGTGGACCATGACCGGGCGCGGCTCCTGCTGGGAACCGCCCGCGCGGCCGGCCGGCCGGTGGCGGGCGAGCAGGACGCCGACGTCGAACGCCGTGCAGCCGAGCAGGACCAGGCCGATGGCGAGGGTGAGGTCGGAGCGGGGGCCGACCACGGGGGTCGGGACCCGGCCGAGGACGGCCTGGGCGAGGGGGGCCACGCCCATCGCCATGTAGACGAAGAGCCAGAACGACCCTTGGAGCAGCTTGCGTCGGCTGGTCAGGACCATCGCGGAGAGCCGGGCGCCCGCGTACATGGTGAGCAGGAGTTGGAGCCAGAAGGCCGCGTCGCGCTGGCCGTCGCCGGACTGGACGGCGACGAACAGGGGCAGGAAGACGGTGAAGCCGAGGATGAGGGGGACGGACAGCGCGCGGGAGAGCAGGGTGCGCGGGGAGGTGACGCGGCCCCAGGTGTGCTCGTCCCCGAGCCCGAGCCCGAGCCCGTGCTCGGCGACCGGCGGGGTCGGGGAGGGCTTGCGTACGTCCGTTGCCACTGCTCCCCCACCCCATGTGCCTGGTCCGCGCGCAGTCTAGTCTGAGCGGGCCGCGCCCGGGGAGGCTCGGCGGGGGTCCCCGACGGTGTCGGGGCAGGGGTGGACGATGAGGGGCGACAGTTGCGTGATCTTCCTGCCTTCACGCTGGCCGGATACGACAAGGGGCGCGGGCTGCTGACGCAGGCGCTCTGGTTCGCCGTGATGAACACGCTGTTCACGGCGTGGTTCTGCCCGGCCCGGTTGCGGGTCGCACTGCTGCGGGCGTTCGGGGCGCAGATCGGTGAGGGCGTGCTGATCCGGCACAGGGTAAGGGTGTTGTGGCCGTGGAAGCTCACCGTCGGGGACCACACCTGGATCGGTGAGGGTGCCTGGCTGTTGAACCTGGAGCCGGTGACCATCGGGTCCCACGTCTGCATCTCGCAGGAAGCCATGCTGTGCACCGGCTCGCACGACCACCGGGCCGCCGACTTCCGCTACCGCAACGGGCCGATCGTGGTCGAGGACGGGGCGTGGGTGGCGGTACGGGCGACCGTGCTGGCCGGGGTCACGGTGGGCCGCTGCGCGGTGGCGGGCGCCGGATCCGTGGTCCACAGAAACCTTCCTCCGCTGACCCTGCAGACGATGGACGGGCAGCGCCGCCCCGTAGAGGAGCCCAAGTGAGAGTTCTGCACGCCGTCACGTTGCACTCCCCCTCGCATGCCTTCGGCGGGCCGGTCCGGGTGGCCCTGAACCTGGCCTCGGGCCTGCGGGCACGCGGCCACGAGGCCGGCCTGTTGGCCCTCGGGGAGGGCTTCGCGGACCCCTGGCCCACCTGCGTGGAGGGCGTCCCGGCGAAGCTGTTCCCGGCCCGCCGCCTCCTGCCGCTGGGCTTCAGCGGGATGACCTCGCCCACCCTGTTGGCCTCGGCGGGCCGACTGGTCCGCAACGCCGACCTGGTCCATGTCCATCTGGCCCGCGACCTGGTGACCCTACCGGTGGCCCTGGCGGCGCTACGGGCCGGCAAGCCGCTGGTGCTGCAGACCCACGGCATGGTGGACCCGAGCGAGAAGGTGCTGGCCAAGGTGCTCGACGCGGTGGCCGTACGCCGGCTGCTGCGCGGCGCCGACGCGGTGCTGTACCTGACCCCGCACGAGCGCGAGGGCCTCGACGCGGTGCTGGGCTCACCGCTGCCGGGCGCGGTCCGGCTGGTGAACGGCACGCCCGCCCAGGACGAACGCCCCGCTCCGTCCGGTCCGCCGCGCATCCTGTACTCGGCGCGCCTACAGGCCCGCAAGCGCCCGGTGGACTTCGTGGACGCGGCCCCGGCGGTCCTGGCGGCGCATCCGGACGCGGAGTTCGTGGTGGCCGGACCGGACGAGGGCGAACTGACGGCGGTCCGCACCCGCATCGCGGAACTGGGCCTCGCCTCCCGCTTCACGGTGCCGGGAGCGCTGGCGACCTCCGAGGTCCTGGCGGAACTGCGCCGGGCACACGTGTACGTCCTGCCCTCGGTCGACGAGCCCTTCCCGATGTCGGTCCTGGAGGCCCTCGCGGTGGGCGTCCCCGCGGTGGTCACCCACTCCAACGGGCTGGCCCGCGACATCGCCGCCGCGGGGGCGGGCCGTGCGGTCGAGCCGGGCCCGTCGGGGGTCTCGGCGGCGGTCCTCGCCCTGTTGGACCCGCAGGCCAACGCCTCGGCCTCGGTCGCGGCCCGCAAGCTGGCGGCCGAGTCGTTCTCGATGGACGCGGTCCTGGACACCCTCCTGGCGGTGTACGGGGCCGCCCTGCGCTGAGCAGACGACCGGCGCCCTGCCCGACCGGCGCCGGAGCAGGGCGCGCACCGCACGGGTGCGGGCAGTCAAGAGCCCCCGCGGCCGGCATCGGCCTCGGGGGCTCTTGGGGTACGGGGCCCGGCCCTACGCCGGGATCCAGGCGTAGCACCCCGTCGACGTGAACTCCGCCGTGCCCGCCGGGATCGCCGCCGTGATCTTGTCCCCGGCCTTCGGGGCGGTCTCCGGGCCCGAGGCCAGGATCGAACCGTCCTTGCCCTTAGCCTCCCAGGTGCACGTCGTGCTCTGGGTCAGCGCCCGGTACGTGCCCGCCGCGGGCGACTGCCGGGACCCGTCGCCGAAGCCCTTGGACGCCGCGTCCAGGATCGGCTTCTGCTCGGGGCACAGGTACGGGATCGCGTCCTTCGCCCCGGGGATCTCTCCGGCGATGAGGGCCCCCGTCGCCGCGTCCTTGTCGCGCTTCGCCGTGCGCTCCACGCGCTGACAGGACTCCTGGCCGGTCTGCAGGACGGCCGCCGGGTCCATCTTCTCCGGGACCCGGCCGCTGAGGTACTGCTTCTCGTTGGGCTTGAAACTGCCCGTCTTCGGGGTGAGCTTCGCATCCGGGAGGACGGGGCCCGTCGGCTTCGCGCCGGGCGACGCCGGTGCGGCCGGGGCGTCCGCCGGGTCGGGGGCGGACGACGAGGCCGGCGGCTTCGGCTTCGCCGCGGCGTCGGCCTTGCCGTCGCCGCCCGAACTGCAGGCGGTCAGGGACAGAGCTGCGGCCAGCAGAACAGCAGCCGCGGCGGAGCGTCGGTACATCAGGGGGCTCCCGTACTTGCCGGTGACTCGGGTGAGATAGGAGTGCGGGGCCCGGCGTGGAACGGCCGGGCCCCGCACTGCGTCAAACGGTTACTTCGCGCCGAAGGTGAGGACGAGCTGCGGAGCGGCATCCGTCGCCGTCGACTCCATCGACCAGATCCACATCGCGTCGGTGCCCGTGCTCGTCAGCGCCAGGCTGTAGCTGCTCCCCAGCACCGCGGAGAGCGCGGCGGTGTCCAGCGGGGTGCTCTGGACCGCCGAGCCGTCCGGCACGTTCGCGAACGTGCCGAGCGGGGTGGTACCGAGGGTGGGCTTGTTGTTGAAGGTGGTGCTCGCACCGCTCCAGGTGCCGGTGACCGGGACCACGGACACGGTGTCGGCCGTACCGGCACCCGTCTGGGTCGTGGTCTTGACCTGGAGCGAGGCGGACTTCAGCACCTGCCCGGCCGGCGCGGCCGGCAGGTTGAAGCGCAGGTACGTCTCGTACGCCGAGGTGCCGCGCACGGCCAGCGAGGTGGCCGCACCGTTGGCGGTGGACGGGGCACCCTGGTTGATGTAGGTGTCCTCGGTCGCGGAGACCTTGGAGACCGTGTCGGAGGGGGCCTTGGCCAGGTCGTAGTGGTTCTTGACCTGGGCCGCGCTGAGCGCCTTCGGGTAGACGGCCGTCTCGTCGATCTGGCCGGCGAAGAAGTTGCTGGTCGGCCTGGTCGGCCAGCCGCTGAGGTTGTCGCCGCCGACGTGCCAGAAGCCCGCGTACTGGGCGGAGTCGGTGACGTTCAGCGTGCCCTTGCTCTGGCCGTCGACGTACAGCGCCATGCCGGCCGGACCCTGGGTGCCGACGACGTGGTGCCACTTGTTGTCGTTGAAGGTGTCGAGCAGACCGGTGGAGATGGTCCGGGCCGAGCCGTTGTAGACGCCGAAGACCAGACGACCGGAGTTGGTCATGTAGATCTGCTTGTCGAACGAGCCGCTGTTGCGCGTGGTGTTGTTGCCGAAGCCGATCAGCTTGCCGCCGCGCGTGGTGCCCGTCTTGAACCAGGTCTCGATCGAGTAGGAGCTGGTCACCGTCTGGCGGTGGTCGCTGTACACCTGCTGGCTGGTGCCGTTGAAGCCCATCGCCGTGCTCGGACCGCTGATCGCGCCGGGCGTCTGGCGCAGGGCCGGGGCGTTGACCTGGATGCCGCTGGTGTTGCCGCCGTCCGAGGAGTCGGCGACGTACGGGCTGACGGTGTCGTCGTAGCGCCAGTACAGGTTGGCGCCGTCCGCGCGGACCTGGTTCGGGTACGACTGGACCGAGGCCGGGATCGTGACCGAGGCGGTGGCCGACAGGGCGCTGGTGTTGCCCGCCGCGTCGGTGGCCGTCACGCGGTAGGTGTACGACTGGCCGGCCTTGACCGTGGTGTCGACCCAGGAAGCCTGCGGACGCTCCCACTCCAGGGACTCGGCAGCGACGGTGGCGATCGGGGTGGCCGAGCCGTTGCGGTAGATCCGGTACGTCAGCTTGCTGTCGTCCGCGTCGTAGCTGGTGCGCCAGCGGACCTGGGCCTCACCGGGCTTGACGCTGCCGACGCTCGCGACCGGGGTGGTGGGCGCGCCCACGTCACCGGTGGAGGCGAAACGGGTCAGCGCCTGCTGCGGCTTGCCGTTGATGGCGGTGAACTCACCGCCGACCCACATGTACTTGACGTCGTTCTTCTCGGCGATGCTCATCACGCGCGGGCCGATGCCCTCACCGATGCCGTCGTTGGCGGTGGGGTGCCAGCCGAGCTTGCGCGGGCTGCGCACGAAGCCGTCCACGGGCGCGGGGGCGGCGCCTTCGTGGTTGGTCAGCTGCGCCAGCAGGAAGTTGCGCTTGCCGTCGGGGAACTGTCCTTCGAGGGAGCAGTCGTGGGCGTGCGAGGAGCTGTAGAGCACACCGTCGTACGGCAGGACGGCCTGGGTCGCGCCGAGGCAGCGGTCGCGCCACTTCTCGCTGAAGTCGCTGAGGTTCAGGCCGATGCGGCCGTCGAAGACGCCGCCGCCAGAGCCCTCGTTGCCGGTGTAGAAGCCGGTCGAGTCGGTGGCGATGTCCTTGACCACCGAGTTCGAGGGGATGTTGGCGTACGTCTTGGTGACGGCACCGGTGGTGGCGTTCACGACGGCCAGCGCGTGCGTGTTCGCACCGTTGACCGAGAAGAAGTCACCGCCCAGGAGCACGTTCTTGCCGTCCGGGGTGACCTCGATCGCGCGACCGGGCTCGTCGGCGTTGGCGACGAAGGGCTTGAGCGCACCGGAGGTGGCGTCGACGGCGGCGAACCGCTCGCGGGTCTGGCCCTCGACGGCGGAGAAGTCACCCGCCGCGTAGAGGGTGTCGTCGGTGACGGCCAGTCCGCGCACGGTGGCGGGGAAGCCCGGGTGGAATGCGGCCTTGGGGGTGCAGGTCTCGATGTCGATCGCTGCGAGGCTGGAGACCGGGGTGCCGTTGACGGCGCCGAAGTAGCCGCCTGCGTAAAGGGTCTTCTGGTCCTTCGAGACGACCAGCGTGCGCACGGTCGCGCTGCCGTCGCCGATGGTGAAGGCGAGCTTGCACGAGGTCGGGTTGCCCGTCGCGGCGTCCAGCGCCACGAAGTTCACCGCTTCCTGCTCGGTGCCGCCCACGCCGTCGGGCGGACGGACCGCCGAGAAGGTGCCGCCGGCGAAGACGGTGCCGCCTGCCTGGGCCATCGCGAAGACGACGCCGTTCGGCTGCCAGGTCGGCAGCCCGTCGGCGGTGAACGCCACAGGAGGAGTGATGGCGGACGCCTCGGGCATCAACACCAGGCCTATGCCGGTGCCTGCACCGGCCAGGGAGAGGACGAGGGCAGCAGTCAGCCCTCTGGATCTACGCATGAGCCCCCCAGGGCAATCGCCCGGTTTGATGGCTGGAACTATCCGAACAGCCATATGTACTGGCGCAGACTAGGGCTCGCGTGAGGGCCCGGTCACCTCGCTTGACCCATTGCATACCAACTTGGAATCAACGAAGTTCAGCACGGCGGGTGCGCAGCGGACATACGGCAGGTTTACCCCGGCCATCCCTACAGGAACCTGCGGTAATGGCCGGGACACGGCAAATCGTAGGGGAAATATACGGCCTCAGCGGTCGATACGGACGGTCACGCCCGCCAGTTGGTCCTCCACCTGCCGGATATCGGCGTCCACCATGATCCGGGCCAGCTCGGACACCAGTACCGCCGGCTTCCAGCCAAGGAGGGAGTTGGCCTTGGAGGCATCGCCGATGAGGGCGTCAACCTCGCTCGGGCGCTCGTACTTGGGGTCGTAGCGCACGTGGTCGGCCCAGTCGAGGCCCGCGTGGGCGAAGGAGGACTCGACGAACTCGCGGACCGTCGCGGCCACACCCGTGGCGACGACGTAGTCGGTCGGCTCGTCCTGCTGGAGCATCCGCCACATGGCGTCCACGTATTCGGGGGCGTAGCCCCAGTCGCGGACCGCGTCGAGGTTGCCCAGGTAGAGGTGCTCTTGGAGACCGGCCTTGATGCGGGCGACCGCACGCGTGATCTTGCGCGTCACGAAGGTCTCGCCGCGGCGCGGGGACTCGTGGTTGAAGAGGATGCCGTTGACGGCGAACATGCCGTACGCCTCGCGGTAGTTCACCGTGGTCCAGTACGCGAAGACCTTGGCGGCGCCGTACGGACTGCGCGGGTGGAACGGGGTCTTCTCGTTCTGCGGGGGCGGCGTGGCCCCGAACATCTCGGAGGACGAGGCCTGGTAGATCCGGGTGTCCACCCCGCTGGCCCGGATGGCCTCCAGCAGCCGCAGCGCGCCGAGACCGGTCACGTCACCGGTGTAGAGGGGGGCGTCGAAGGACACCCGAACATGCGACTGGGCCCCGAGGTTGTAGACCTCGTCGGGCTTGATCTCGCGCAGCAGGTTCACGAGCGCGACGCCGTCGGCGAGGTCGGCGTGGTGCAGGACGAAGGACCGGTTGGCGGTCTGCGGGTCCTGGTAGATGTGGTCGATCCGCTCGGTGTTGAAGCTGGAGGACCGCCGCACGAGGCCGTGCACCGTGTAGCCCTTGGAGAGCAGGAGCTCGGAGAGGTACGAGCCGTCCTGCCCGGTGACGCCGGTTATCAGTGCGGTCTTGCCCATGTGCGGTCCCCCTGGGGATCGTGTCGGTCTGGTGTGGTGGGCGGGACTCGCCCCACCCCTTCGAGGCCTGCGCCTCATGCGGCGCGTTCGCCTCGGCACTGTGTGCCTGCGCCCCTCCCCTGGGGCTGGATGCGTACCGTACACCGCGTATCCCCGCCCCCTTCGGGCGGATTGGGCATGGCGGACCGCGCCGGCTCCGAGGACGCGGCGGATGCCGTGCGCGCACGGCGGCGGGGCCGTACCTCGCCCGCGCCCGACGGGAACGGACTGGCATCATCGGCGGTATGACAAGTTCGCTGCCGCTCCTGCCCCCGAACGCCCGCGTCTTCGTCGCGGGTCACCGCGGCCTCGTGGGGAGCGCGGTCGCCCGCCGGCTCGCCGCCGACGGCCACGAGGTGCTCACCCGGGGCCGCGCCGACCTCGACCTGCGCGACGCCGACGCGACCGGGGCGTACCTCAAGGACGTCCGACCCGACGCCGTGGTGCTGGCCGCCGCCAAGGTCGGCGGCATCATGGCCAACAGCACGTATCCGGTGCAGTTCCTGGAGGACAACCTCAAGATCCAGCTCAGCGTCATCGGCGGTGCGCACGCCGCCGGCGTGGGCCGGCTGCTGTTCCTGGGCTCCTCCTGCATCTACCCCAAGCTCGCCCCGCAACCCATCAGCGAGGACGCTCTGCTGACCGGGCCGCTGGAGCCGACCAACGAGGCGTACGCCGTGGCGAAGATCGCCGGCATCATCCAGGTGCAGTCGTACCGCAAGCAGTACGGGGCCTCGTACATCTCGGCGATGCCCACGAACCTCTACGGTCCGGGCGACAACTTCGACTTGGAGTCCTCGCACGTGCTGCCCGCCCTCATCCGACGGTTCCACGAGGCCGCCGCCGAGGGCCGCGAGGAGGTCACCCTGTGGGGCAGCGGTACCCCGCGTCGCGAGTTCCTGCACGTGGACGACCTGGCGGCCGCCTGCGCGGTACTGCTGAACGGCTATGACGGCGACGAGCCGGTCAACATCGGCTGTGGCGAGGACCTGACCATCAAGGCGCTGGCCGAGACGGTCGCCGAGGTGACCGGCTTCCAGGGGCGGCTCGCCTGGGACACGTCCAAGCCGGACGGCACCCCGCGCAAGCTCCTGGACGTCACGCGCCTGACCTCGCTGGGCTGGAAGCCGGAGGTCGGGCTGCGCGACGGCATCGCCTCCACCTACCGGTGGTGGCGCGAACAGGGCTGAACGCACGGGCAGTTGTTTTTCAGTACGCTCCGCGGCCGTCGACGACGGCGCGGAGCGTACGGCCCATGACGTCGACGTCGCTGGTGAAGGACCAGTTGTCGACGTACTGCAGGTCCAACTGGATCGTCTCGTCCCAGGACAGGTCGGACCGCCCGCTGATCTGCCACAGCCCGGTCATACCCGGCCGTACGGCGAGCCGGCGCAACTCGACCTCGTCGTACCGGGCCACCTCCTCCGGAAGCGGCGGGCGCGGCCCGACCAACGACATGTGCCCGCTCAACACGTTCAGCAGCTGCGGGAGTTCGTCCATGGAGGTGCGGCGCAGCAGCCGGCCCACCCGGGTGACCCGGGGGTCGCGCCGGATCTTGAACATCAGGCCGTCGTTCTCGTTGGCGCCGGACAGCTCGCCCTTGAGGCGGTCCGCGTCCACGACCATGGTGCGGAACTTCCACATGACGAACGGGACGCCGTCGCGCCCGATGCGCCGCTGCCGGTAGAACGCCGGACCTCGGGACCCGAGGCGTATCGCGAGGACGATGCCGAGGAAGACCGGGGAGAGCAGGAGCAGCCCGAGCGCGGCTCCCGTGCGGTCCAGGACCGCCTTGAGGAAGGTCTGCACACCTCGGCCCACCGGCGGTGCCACCCTCAGCACGGCGAGTCCGCCCGCGGAAAGGGTCTCCAGTCGTTTGACGGAGACCTCGACCAGTCCCGGGAAGACGGCGAGCTCCAAGCCCGCGTCGTGCAGGGCCCAGGCGACCTTGCGCAGCCGCTCCCCCGCGATCCGCGCGCCGGGGGCGACCAGTACGAGGTCGGCGTGGTGGCTGCGGACGGCGCCGAGCACGGCGGCGGAGTCCGCGCCCGGGGCCTCGGGCGGGGCCGCGTCGAGGCGGGCCGCGACGGGCACCCCGCTCTCCAGCGGGCCGGCGCCCACCGGCACCACGCCGACGACGACGTACGGGTGGTCGGTGCGCGCGGCCAGGTGCTCGATGACGGATTCGGCGGCGCCGGGCTCGCCGACCACCAGCACCCGGCTGACGGCGTGTGCCTCGCGGCGGGCCGCCGAGAGGTGGCGGTACGTCAATTTGTGGCAGGCCACGGTGATGAGGAGGGCCGGTAGCAGGGCTCCGAGTGCGGAGAGCCGTGGGGTGCTCTCGCCGGTGATCACGCGGGCCACCGCCAGGACGCCGATCAGAATCAGCCAGTCGTGGACGACGGGCAGCACTCCGCGGGATTCACCGAGCGCGCGGGCCGTGTAGCGCCGCCGCAGGGCTTGCACCCCGGTCCACGCCAGGGCCGCGCCGAGGGCGCAGTACAACGGCCGGACCTGCTGCGCCGCTTGGAAGACCAGTCCCACCGGGACGGCCGCGCCGAGGAAATCGGCGGTCAGGGCGGCGGGCAGGTACCAGCGGGCCTTGTCTCCGAGCCGCCTCGCCGGGGCGGCTGCGAGCCCGGCCGGGCCGGCCCCCGCTCCGGCCAATCTTTGCGCAGGAAAATGGACATGCCTCATGGGCCCCCCTGGCACGTGGTCTATGACAGTGGCGCATGCCCATGGCTTCCCCTGGCGACGGACATCTGGCGCACCGGGAAACAGTACGACAAACGCCCGTACGACAAATGCCGATTGGCCGAACGGAACCTCTTGTTGCGCAAGTGTTAGCAACCGGTACCAATCGTTCCAGATATCGAACCCCGCCTTCGCACGCGAAGGTGAATGGTTCGGATACCGGATACGCCTCTTCGGTCAACGAACCGTTTCCGGCCAACCTTTTGACGCGGCCCTGACATTGACGCCCACAGCTGGCACTCTTCGATCCGTTCTTCGCACCAGCCTGCTCTGCCCGGAGGCCCACCCAGCCGTCCGGAACCCCCCTTGCAGAAGGAGTCTGCGTTGAGTCCCACCCCCCACAGGCGTGCCACCGCGGCCGGCGCGCTCGTTGCCGCAGCAGCGCTGCTCGCCGTCGGCATACAGGCCGGCACCGCATCCGCCGACGCCACCGCGTCGCAGGCCCGCAACGCCGCACAGCCCAACCCGGGCGCGGCCGCCGTCAATCTCAGCCCCTCCGAGCGTGCGACGCTCATCGCCGACGCCAACTCGACCACCGTGCAGGCGGCCAAGGCCCTCGGTCTCGGCGAGCAGGAGAAGCTGGTCGTCCGCGACGTGGTCAAGGACGCCGACGGCACCACGCACACCACGTACGAGCGCACCTACGGCGGACTCCCCGTGCTCGGCGGCGACCTGACGGTCCATGCCAAGGGCGGCGTCACCAAGAGCATCACCAAGGCCACCCAGCACGAGATCAAGGTCGCGGACACCACGGCCACCGTGACCCCGGCCGCGGCCGAGGGCCAGGCCGTCTCCGCCGCGAACTCCGCGGGCTCCAAGGACGCCAAGGCCTCGAAGAACGCCCGCAAGGTGATCTGGGCCGCCGAGGGCGCGCCCGTCCTCGCCTACGAGACCGTCGTGGGTGGCCTCCAGGACGACGGCACCCCGAGCCAGCTGCACGTGATCACCAACGCCAAGACGGGCGCGAAGATCACCGAGTGGCAGGCCATCGAGACCGGCACCGGCAACACCATGTACAGCGGCCAGGTCACCCTGGGCACCTCTCAGTCGGGCAGCAACTACACGCTGACCGACGCCGGGCGGGGCGGGCACAAGACCTACGACCTCAACGGCGGCAGCTCCGGCACCGGTAGCCTCTTCACCAACACGACCGACATCTGGGGCAACGGGGCCGCGTCCAACCGCGCGACCGCGGGCGCGGACGCGCACTACGGCGCTCAGCTGACGTGGGACTACTACAAGAACGTGCACGGCCGTAACGGTCTGCGCAACGACGGTGTAGCCCCGTACAGCCGGGTCCACTACGGCAACGCGTACGTGAACGCGTTCTGGGACGACTCCTGCTTCTGCATGACCTACGGCGACGGTACGAGCAACACCCACCCGTTGACGTCGATCGATGTCGCCGCCCACGAGATGACCCACGGTCTGACGTCGGTCACCGGCAACATGACCTACAGCGGTGAGCCCGGCGGTCTGAACGAGGCGACCTCCGACATCATGGCGGCGGCCGTCGAGTTCTACGCCAACAACCCGCAGGACGTCGGCGACTACCTGGTCGGCGAGAAGATCGACATCAACGGCGACGGCACCCCGCTGCGCTACATGGACAAGCCGAGCAAGGACGGCGGCTCCAAGGACGCGTGGTACTCGGGCATCGGCAGCGTCGATGTCCACTACTCCTCGGGCCCGGCCAACCACTGGTACTACCTGGCCTCCGAGGGCTCCGGTGCCAAGGTCATCAACGGCGTGAGCTACAACTCGCCGACCTCCGACGGCCTTCCGGTCACCGCGATCGGCCGTGACGCCGCCTCGAAGATCTGGTTCCGCGCGCTGACCGTGGGCTACTTCAAGTCGAACACCAACTACGCCGCGGCCCGTACGGCCACCCTGCAGGCCGCCGCCGACCTCTACGGCGCCGGCTCGGCCACGTACAACAACACGGCCAACGCCTGGGCGGCCATCAACGTCGGCGCGCGGATCAACGACGGCGTCTCCGTCACCGCGATCCCGAACCAGACCACCCAGATCAACACCGCTGTGAGCCTCCAGGTCCAGGCGACCAGCACCAACCCGGGTGCGCTCAGCTACGCGGCGACCGGCCTGCCCGCCGGTCTGTCGATCAACTCCTCGACCGGTCTGATCTCGGGCACGGCCACCACCGCGGGCACGTCCAACGTGACCGTGACGGTGACCGACTCGGCCAGCAAGACGGGTACGACGTCCTTCACCTGGACCGTCGGCACGTCCCAGCAGAACGTGTTCGAGAACACGAACGACTACCAGATCGCGGACAACTCGACCGTCGAGTCCCCGATCGCCGTGACCCGCACGGGCAACGCGTCGAGCGCCCTCAAGGTGGACGTGAACATCGTCCACACCTACGTCGGTGACCTGAGGGTCGACCTGGTCGCCCCCGACGGCACCGTCTACAACCTGCGCAACCGCAGCGGCGGCAGCGCGGACAACATCGTCCAGAGCTTCACGGTGAACGCCTCCTCCGAGGTGGCCCAGGGCACCTGGAAGCTCCGGGTGGCGGACCTCGCCAGCCTGGACACCGGATACATCAACAGCTGGAAGCTCACCTTCTGACCCCACCGGGGCAGGTGAAGCGAAGCGGCTGACCCACGAAAACGCGGGGCCGTCCGGGAGAGACCCTCCCGGACGGCCCTGTTCCATGTGGCCCTGCGGCCCGGGCCGTGCGCCCCGCCGAGCCGGGACCTTCGGCACCTGTCGCCGGCCACCGTGCGCCGGAGACTGAACCGGAAGCGAACCTACGCAACCGTAGGTTCGAGTGATCCGAGGACGTGCCCCATGCCGCAGACCACCCCGACCGCCCCCACCCCCACCCGGTTGCCCTGGCTGATCCAGGGCGGCATGGGTGTCGGCGTCTCCGGCTGGCGGCTGGCCCGTGCCGTCTCCCTGGAGGGCCAGCTCGGCGTGGTCTCCGGCACCGCCCTGGACGTCGTACTGGCCCGGGTCCTCCAGACGGGAGACCCCGGCGGCCACGCACGCCGGGCGCTCGCCGCCTTCCCGGTGCCCGCAGTCGCGCAGGCGGCGCTGAACCGCTACTTCCGCCCCGACGGCCTCGGCGACGCGAGCACCCCGATGCGCAGCGTTCCGCGGCTGCGCGCGACGGGCGGGGACCGGGCGGACGTCCTCACCGTGCTCGGCAACTTCGTCGAGGTCTGGCTCGCCAAGGAGGGACATGACGGTCTCGTCGGAGTCAACTACCTGGAGAAGGTCCAACTGGCCACTGCCCCCGCGATGTTCGGCGCGATCCTGGCAGGCGTCGACCACGTGCTCGTGGGCGCGGGGGTCCCCGGCCAGATCCCTGCCCTCGCCTCACGGCTGGCGCGCTGCGAACCCTGCGTGACCCGGATCTCGGTGGAGGGCGACGAGGAGCCGCTTGAGCACCTCTTCGACCCCGCCGCCCTGCTGGGCGGGCCGCTGCCGGGGTCGCTGCGCCGCCCCGACGTGCTGGCCATCGTTTCGCTCCCGGTCCTGGCCGCCTACCTGGCCCGGGCCGACGCCACCCGCCCCGACGGCTTCGTGATCGAGACCAGCGGGGCCGGCGGCCACAGCGCTCCGCCCCGCGGGCCGATGCGGCTGGACACGGCCGGCGAGCCCGTCTACGGGCCGCGCGACCTTCCGGATCTCACCACCATGACGGCGTTGGGGCTGCCGTTCTGGCTCGCCGGCGGCCAGGCGAGCCCGGAGGCAGTCGCCGCCGCCCGTGCCGCCGGGGCGGCCGGGGTGCAGATCGGCAGCGCCTTCGCGCTGTGCGAGGAGTCCGGGATGGCCCGCCACCTGCGCGAGGAGCTCTTGGACCGGGCCCGCACGGGCACCCTTCGGGTGCGCAACGATCCCACGGCCTCGCCGACCTCGTTCCCCTTCAAGGTGGCGGAACTGCCCGGCACGCTCTCCGAACCGGAGGTGGCCGAGGCCCGGCACCGGATCTGCGACCTGGGTTTCCTGCGGACGCCGGTACGGGGCCCGCGCGGCCTGCTCTACCGGTGCGCTGCGGAGCCGGTGGCGGCGTACGTCCGCAAGGGAGGCGACGCGGCGGCCACGGCGGGGCGGCAGTGCCTGTGCAACGGGCTGCTGGCGACCATCGGGTTGGCGCAGCGACGTCCGGGCGGCCGGACGGAACCGCCGCTCGTGACGATCGGCAAGGACCTGTCGTTCCTGCCGGCTCTCTCCCCGGACGCGTCCCCGTACACGGCGGCGGACGTGGTGCGGTGGCTGGCGACCGGAGTGCGGACCGCGGGGGCACGGACCTCGTCGTAACGACGGCGGCCCGGCGCCCGGCCGGCGCGCACACGACGGGGCCCGGCACCTGCGGCGGTGCCGGGCCCCGGTGTCCACCCGGTCCGGATGTCAGCCGACGGCCTTGAAGATGGAGTCGAAGAGGTCCGGGCCCCCCTCGTGGTGGGGCCGCCCGGCGTCCGCCCCGGACCGGCCGGCCTGCGGGCGGCGAGCCTCGTCGCGGCCCCGGTCCTGGCGCGCGTCGCGCATGCGGCCACGATCCTCGTCCGTGAAGTCGTCCTGATCCTCGCGCCCGTCGCCACGCCCGTCGCCACGGTTTTCCTCGCGCCCGTCGCCACGGTCGTCGTCGCGCTCGTCGCGCCGGCCGTGGTGGTCCTCTCGGTCGTCGTCGACCGGTGTGAACGTCACCGAGAGGACCTTGACGTCGTTCACCCGGTCGCCCGGCTCCAGCACTCGCTCCGCCCGGCCGCCGCATCCGTGCTCCGAGAAGAGCACGGCCCGCGATTCGGTCTCGTTGCGCACCGATGTGGCGGGGCGGCGACGCGACGTGTCCGTCAGCTCATAGCAGGTGTCGTTGTCCGCCGGGCGGATCTGCGCGCGCTCGTCGTGGTCGATGACGTACTCCAGCCGGCCGAGCGTGCGGCGACCGTCGTCGCCGAAGTCCTCGGCCACGGACGGGCCGGCGGTGGGCAGGACGAGCGCGAGGGCGCCGAGGAGCGCTGCGGTGGTAGGACGAAGACGCATGGGGAGGCAGTCCGTTCTGTGGGCGCTGGATGCCGGTCCGATGGCATCCAGCGGGCAGCGTAGGAGCGGGCCCCCGTACCGAAACGATTCGGCATGCGCAGCACGTTCGAAGGTTCACCCTCCCGGATCGGTGGCCTGGACCCGTACGGCCGTCAGTCGGCTCAGGCCCGCACGCGGTCCGGCAACGGATCGCCCGCAGGGGCCCGACCCGCCGCGGCCGGCCCTGCGGGGGCCTGCCCCGGGGTCGCCGTACGGACCGTGACGAACACGACCAGGGCACCGGCCAAGCCCATCAGCCCCGAGACCAGGAAGGTGTCCCGCAGCCCGCTCGCGAAGGCCGCCTCCACCCACTCCCGCGCGGCCGGGCCCGCTGCCAGCAGTTCCCCGGCGCGCCCGGAGGCCAGCGCCTCGGCCGTGCCGTGCCCCTGGCCGGACCCGCTGAGCCCGTCCGCCAGACCGGCCTGGAAGACCGCGCCGAGCACGGCGATGCCGAGCGCCATGCCCAACTGCCGCGCGGTGTTCAGGGCTCCGCCGGCCATGCCCGCCCGGGCCGGGGGTACGGCCCCCATCGCGGCAGCCGCCAGCGCCGGGGTCGCCGCGCCCACCCCCAGGCCGGTCACCAGCAGGCCCGGGACCAGGGTCGACCAGCCGTCGCCCGCGTCCATCGTCCAGGCGAGGAGCAGCGCGCCCGCGCCGATCAGCAGCAGTCCGCCGCCGATGGTCAGCCGCGCCGGGGCACCGTGCAGCAGCCGGCCAGCCACGGCGGCGACGGCGGCGACGGCGAACGAGGCGAGGCTCAGCGGCACCAGGACCAGGCCCGCGGCCACCGGGCCCATGCCCTCGGCGGACTGCAGCCAGAGGGAGACGTACATCAGGTACGAGAACGCGGCGCCGGACAGCAGCAGCGCTCCGGCCATGATGCCGACGAAGGCCCGGCTGCGGAACAGCGAGAGGTCCAGCATCGGGCGGGAACTGCGCAGTTCGACGCCTACGAAGACGGCGAAGGCTGCTGCGCCGAGCCCGAACAGGCCGAGGGTGGCGGGCCCGGTCCAGCCGTTCTCGCCGACGCGGATCAGGGCGTACGTGAGCGCTGCGGCGCCGGTGGTGAAGGCGGCCATGCCGGGCAGGTCAAGGCCCTTGGCGCGCGGGTCGCGCGACTCGGCGACCGACCTGAGGGTGACGTACACGGCCAGGGCGCAGACCGGGAGGTTGATGAAGAAGATCCAGCGCCAGCCGAAGTGTTCGGTGAGCAGCCCGCCGACGATCGGTCCGGCCGCGGCGGCGGCGCCGTTGACCGCACCCCAGACGCCGAATGCGATCCCACGGTCTCGGCCCTGGTAGGCGCTGCTGAGCAGGGCCATGGTGGTGGCGAACATCGCGGCGCCGCCGATGCCCTGGACGGCGCGGAAGGCGATCAGTGCGGCCGGGTCGGTGGCCAGCCCGCAGGCCAGCGAGGCGGCGGCGAAGAGGGCGAGCCCGCCGAGGTAGACGCGGCGGCGTCCGGTGCGGTCGGCGAGCGCGCCCGCGCCGAGCAACAGGGCGGCCAGGGCCAGGGCGTAGACGTCCATGACCCACTGGAGTCCGGCGAAGTCGGTGTGCATGTCGGCGGCCATGTCGGGCAGGGCGACCATCACGATGGTGACGTCGACCAGGAGCATGAAGGCTCCGAGGCACACCGCTGTCAGCGGGAGCCATTTGCGCATGTCAGTTCTCCTCGGGGCATGGAAGCCCGGCAGGGGTGGCGGTGCCTCCAAGTTCCCAGCCGCACGCCCGATCCCCCATCTGCGCATCCTTGTACGCCGGATTTCACTCATGGCACCCGCTGCCATGATGGAAACCATGACCACGCCCTCGAAGCCTAGCCCCGGAGCCGGCACCGGCACCGTGCAGTTGGACGCCCTGGACCGGGCCCTGGTCCAAGCCCTGATGATCGACGGCCGGGCCCCCTTCAGCCGGATCGCCGAGGTGCTGGAGGTCTCCGACCAGACGGTGGTGCGCCGTTACCGCCGGATGCGGACCTCGGGCCTGATCCGGGTGATCGGGCTGCCGCTGGGCAGCCGCGTGGGGCTGTTCGAGTCCTGGCTGAGGGTGCAGTGCGCACCCGACGCCGCGCTGGCGGTGGCCGGGGCGCTGGCCCGCCGGCCGGACATCTCCTGGGTGAAGCTCGGCTCCGGCGGCACCGAGATCCACTGCCTGACCAAGGCCCGGACCCGTCAGGACCGCGACGGCCTGCTGCTGGACAAGCTCCCCCGCACCCGTCGGGTGACCGGGGTCAGCGCCCACACCATCCTGCGGGTGTTCATCGGCGGCCCGACGCAGTGGGGCGGACTGCACGGGCTGCGGCCCGAGCAGGTCGCGGCGCTGGCGCGGCCGTCCTCGGAGCCCGGACAGGAGCGGTACGTCCTGGACGAGGCCGAGCTCGCGCTGCTGTCGGTGCTCGGCCAGGACGGCCGGGCCGGCTATCCGGAGCTCGCGCGCGCCTCGGGCCTGTCGGAGTCCACGGCCCGCCGCCGGGTGGACCGGCTGCGGGAACTGCGGGCGCTGTACTTCGACGTGGAGCTCGTCCCGTGGACCCTGGGCTTGGAGGCCGAGGCGACGCTGATGCTGACCGCGGCGCCGGCCCGGCTGGCGGAGGTGGGCGCCGCGCTCGCCGGCCACCCGGAGGTGCCGTTCGCGGCTGCGGTGACCGGGACGGCCAACCTGCTGGCCGCGGTGGTGTGCCGGGACACCGACGCGCTGTACACGTACCTGACGGAGCGGATCGGCGCGGTGCCGGGCATCCGGCACGTGGAGGTGATCCCGACCCTGCGCAACGTCAAGCGGGCCGGGATGCTGGTGGAGGGCGGGCGGCTGGTGGACCCGCCGCCCGCCCCCTGAGTCGTCCAACGGACCCGGGTAGGACCGGGCGGCGTCGCGGGTCGATGACTGCCGTCGCCCGGACTCCGCACTCGGCCGCTCCTTCATCCACCCGGGCCTACCCGGACCCCGCTCAGCGCAGCAGTACTCCGTCCCCCGCGGCCGCGTCACCGGCCGCGTCGGTGTCCACCGGGGCCGCGACCAGCCCCAGTTCGGCCGGCGTCGCCAGCAGCGGGTGCGCGGGCAGGATGCGCACGGTGTAGCCGAAGGGCCCCGTGCGGTCGAGGGCGAGCGGACCCTCGTACGTCCAGCGCCCTTCCAGGTCCGGCCCGGCGGCCGGCTTGAGCGGGAAGGTCCGCCCGTCCCGGATCACGTCGTGCGGATCCACCCTGCCGGCGACGGCCTGCACCTCCACGTCCTCGGGTGCGAGCGCGTCCAGCGCCACCAGCACCCGCAGCGTGAGGGTGGACCCGAGCTCGGCGGTGCCGTTCACGGGTGCCGCGGCGAGCGCCTCCACGTGCTCGACGACGACCCGCGGCCAGGCCGCCCGGACCCGGCCCTTCCACCAGGCCAGGTTGCGTGCCGCGTCCGCGTCGAGGGCCCGGTGGGCGCGCGCTGCGGGTGCGTACAGCCGTTCCACGTACTCCCGCACCATGCGGCCCGCGAGTACCTTGGGGCCCAGCGAGACGAGGGTGCGCCGGACCATCTCGATCCACCGCACCGGCAGTCCGCTGCGGTCGGCCCGGTCGTAGAACCGCGGGGCGACCCGGCTCTCGATCAACTCGTAGAGGGCGCCCGCCTCCAGGTCGTCACGCCGCTCCTCGTCCGTGCCGAGCCCGTCGGCCGTGGGAATGGCCCAACCGAAGTCCGGCTCGAACCACTCGTCCCACCAGCCGTCCAGCACGGACAGGTTGAGGCAGCCGTTGAGCGCCGCCTTCATCCCGCTGGTCCCGCAGGCCTCCAACGGCCTCAGCGGGTTGTTCAGCCACACGTCGCAGCCCGGGTAGAGCTTCTGCGCCATGCCCATGCCGTAGTCGGGCAGGAAGACGATCCGGTGCCGCACCCGTGGGTCGTCCGCGAACCGCACCAACTCCTGCACGAGGCGCTTGCCCCCGTCGTCGGCCGGATGCGCCTTGCCCGCCACGACGATCTGCACAGGCCGGTCCGGGTCCAGCAGCAGCCTGCGCAGCCGGTCGGGATCGCGCAGCATCAGCGTGAGCCGCTTGTACGAGGGCACCCGCCGGGCGAACCCGATGGTGAGCACGTCCGGGTCGAGTACGGAGTCCACCCAGCCGAGTTCCGCTTCGGCGGCCCCGCGCTGGATCCAGGAGGCCCGCAGCCGGTCGCGGACCTCCTGCACCAGTTGCTCGCGCAGCCCGCGCCGTAGGTCCCAGACGTCCTGGTCGGGGATGTCGGCGACGGCGTCCCACCGCTCGGAGCCGCCCACCGACAGCGCGTCCTCGGTCCGCCCGGCACCGATCTGGCGTGCTCCGAGGCGGACCACCGCGGGTGCCACCCAGGTCGGGGCGTGCACGCCGTTGGTCACGGAGGTGATGGGCACGTCGGCCGGGTCGAAGCCCGGCCACAGCCCGGCGAACATGCCGCGGCTGACCGCCCCGTGCAGGGTGGAGACGCCGTTGGCGCGCTGGGCCAGGCGCAGCCCCATCACCGCCATGTTGAACACTCCCGGATCGCCGCCGGGGTAGGACTCGGCGCCCAGTTCCAGGATGCGTTCGACCGGTAGGCCGGCAAGCTCCGCGCCCGGTCCGAAGTGTCGGGCGACCAGGGCCCGCTCGAAGCGGTCGATGCCGGCGGGTACCGGTGTGTGCGTGGTGAACACGGTCCCGGCGCGCACCGCCTCGACGGCGGCGTCGAAGCCGAGTCCCCGGTCCCCCTCCAGTTCCCTTATGCGCTCCAGCCCGAGGAAGCCGGCGTGCCCCTCGTTCGTGTGGAACACCTCGGGGTCGGGATGCCCGGTGATCCGGCAGTACGTGCGCACCGCGCGCACGCCACCGATGCCGAGCAGCATCTCCTGGAGCAGGCGGTGGTCGCTGCCGCCGCCGTAGAGCCGGTCGGTCACCTCCCGGGCGCCGGCGTCGTTGTCCTCGACGTCGGAGTCCAGGAGCAGCAGCGGCACCCGGCCGACGCAGGCCTGCCAGACGTGCGCGTGCAGGGCCCGGCCGCCGGGCAGGCTCAGGGACACCCGGGCGGGTGCCCCGTCGGCGTCGCGGAGCAGGGAGACGGGGAGCTCGTTGGGATCGAGGACGGGATAGTGCTCCTGCTGCCAGCCGTCACGGGAGAGGGACTGCCGGAAGTACCCGTGCCGGTACAGCAGTCCCACGCCGATGAGCGGGACGCCGAGGTCGCTGGCGGCCTTCAGGTGGTCCCCGGCGAGGATGCCGAGTCCGCCGGAGTACTGCGGCAGGGCGGCGGTGATCCCGAACTCGGGTGAGAAGTAGGCGATCGCGGCGGGGAGATCGGCGTGGTCCTCGTGGCTCTGGTACCACCTCCCGCCGTGGACGTAGTCATCGAGGTCGGCGGCGGCGACGGCGAGCCGCCGCAGGAACCGGCGGTCGCCGGCCAGCTCCTCCAGCCGCAGGGCGGAGACGGAGCCGAGTAGTCGGACGGGATCGCCGCCGGCGGCCTGCCAGCCCTCGGGGTCGACGGATTGGAAGAGTTCGCGGGTCTCGGCGTGCCACGACCAGCGCAGATTGCGCGCGAGGTCGGCCAGCGGCAGCAGCGGTTCCGGGAGGACGGGGCGTACGGTGAATCGACGGATAGCCTTCACGCGTTCCACCTTCGCAGGCAATTGCGGATCGAAGCGGCCGCACCACGCTGTGCGCCCGCGCATCACCCCGGGAAGGCTAGCCTCGCCTGCGTCTGGCGACCATGGCGCCTCCCGCGCCCGTCAGGTCACTCGGGGTGCGTGCCCGCCCCTCGGCTGGGGCTCCGCGGGGTGTAGGGGATGGGCGGGTGTGACCCCGGGGGCGGGTGGTGTTCCGGCCTACATCCGTTAGTCCTCACCGACTTGACGGAGCCTCGGCGGATGTAGAGCAGGGCCTTTGTCTGAAGCGCGCGACTACGTACGAGTAGTTAACCGAGCACATTGATTGGGCGCGGCGATTGTGGGAAGGGCTCCCCGCGTACACGCACGGCGCCCCGCCCACCCCCTCTCCCCGCCACCCGAGTGAACGCGGACAGGAGCGGCCATGCCCGCAGCCCAGCCGTCTTCCGAGCGGCTAGAAACAGAGCGAACAGAGCGTGCACGACCAGCCGGTGCTCCGGCTGGGCTGTTGTCACCGAGCCCTGCGAACTGCCCCCAGGTGATCCCATCATGATCGGTCGTATTCCCGTGCTGGACGTCCGCCCCGCCGTTGACTGCGGGGCCAGACCCGCCAAGGCGGTCGTGGACGAGGTCTTCGAGATCTCGGCCACCGTGTTCCGCGAGGGCCACGACGCCGTCGCCGCCCATGTCGTGCTCCGCGACCCGACTGGGCGGCTGCGGCCCCCCGTGCCGATGCGCGAGCTGGCGCCGGGCACCGACCGGTGGGGGGCGCGGGTCTTTGCCGAGGTCGAGGGGAGGTGGACGTACACGGTCGAGGCGTGGAGCGATCCGATCGGCACCTGGCGGGCGCACGCCGCCATCAAGATCCCCGCGGACATCGACGCCGGGCTCACCCTGCTCGAAGGCGCCGAGCTCTACGAGCGGGCCGGCTCCAGGATTCCCAAGCGGGACGGGCGCGAGCACGTCCTGGCCGCCGCCGACATCATGCGCGACGAGGACCGGCCGGTGTCGCTGCGGTACTCCGCCGCCCTCGCACCCGAGGTGCAGGCCGCGTTCGCCAGGCGGCCGTACCGGGAGCTGGTCACGGCTTCCAAGGCCCTGCCGCTGCTCGTCGAGCGCAAGCGGGCCCTCTTCGGCTCCTGGTACGAGATGTTCCCCCGCTCCGAGGGGGCCGTCGTCGAGCCGGGCGAGGCGCCCGTGAGCGGCACCTTCCGTACGGCCGCCGAGCGGCTTCCCGCCATTGCGGCCATGGGCTTCGACGTGGTGTACCTGCCACCGATCCACCCCATTGGAAGTACGTACCGCAAGGGACCGAACAACACTCTTTCGGCGGGCAGTTGGGACCCGGGAGTGCCGTGGGCCATCGGCTCCACCGAGGGTGGCCACGACGCGGTGCACCCCGAACTGGGCACGATCGAGGACTTCGACGCCTTCGTCACCCGGGCCCGCGAGCTGCACATGGAGATCGCGCTCGACTTCGCCCTCCAGTGCTCCCCGGACCACCCCTGGGTGGAGAAGCACCCCGAGTGGTTCCGGCACCGGGCCGACGGGACGATCGCGTACGCCGAGAACCCGCCGAAGAAGTACCAGGACATCTACCCGATCCACTTCGACACCGACATGGCCGGCCTCGTCGAGGAGACGGTGCGCATCCTGCGGTACTGGATGGACCACGGCGTCCGCATCTTCCGGGTGGACAATCCGCACACCAAGCCCGTCGTCTTCTGGCAGAAGGTGATCGCTGACATCAACAAGTCCGACCCCGACGTGATCTTCCTGGCGGAGGCCTTCACCCGCCCCGCGATGATGCGCGCGCTCGCCGCCATCGGCTTCCAGCAGTCGTACACGTACTTCACCTGGCGCAACACCAAGGCCGAGCTGACCGAGTACCTGACCGAGCTCTCGGACACCCGTTCGGCATCCGTGATGCGGCCGAACTTCTTCGTCAACACGCCCGACATCCTGCACGAGTACCTCCAGCGCGGTGGCCGCCCGGCCTTCGAGGTGCGCGCCGTCCTGGCCGCCACCCTCTCCCCCAGCTGGGGCGTCTACGCGGGTTACGAGCTCTGCGAGAACACCCCGGTGCGGGAGGGCAGCGAGGAGTACCTGAACTCCGAGAAGTACGAGTTCCGGCCGCGCGACTGGGCCGCCGCGGACCGCGAGGGCCGCACCATCGCCCCGCTGATCACCACCCTGAACCGGCTGCGCCGCCGCAACCCCGCACTCCAGCAGCTGCGCGACATCCACTTCCACTCGACCGACAACGAACAGGTGATCGCCTATTCGAAGCACTCGGGCGCCAATTCCGTACTGGTGGTCGTCAACCTCGATCCGCACCACACCCAGGAGGCGACGGTCTCGTTGGACATGCCGGTACTCGGCCTCGACTGGCACGGGTCCCTCGCGGTGCGCGACGAGCTCACCGGCGAGACCTATCACTGGGGCAGGGCGAACTACGTGCGCCTAGAGCCGGGCCGCACGCCCGCGCACGTACTTGCCGCTCTGCGACCGTCCCCGCCCACCGGAGGGTCACCCACCACATGATGATCAACGATCCCGTTCACGACACCTTCGAAGACACCCCCGCCAAGGACCGCGATCCCGACTGGTTCAAGCGCGCGGTCTTCTACGAGGTGCTCGTCCGGTCCTTCCACGACAGCAACGGCGACGGCGTCGGGGACCTCAAGGGACTCACCGCCAAGCTCGACTACCTCCAGTGGCTGGGGGTCGACTGCCTCTGGCTGCCGCCGTTCTTCGCCTCGCCGCTCCGCGACGGGGGCTACGACGTCTCCGACTACACCTCCGTCCTCCCCGAGTTCGGCGACCTCGCCGACTTCGTGGAGTTCGTGGACGCCGCCCACCAGCGCGGCATGCGGGTGATCATCGACTTCGTCATGAACCACACGAGCGATCAGCACGAGTGGTTCCAACAGTCCCGCAAGGACCCGGACGGTCCGTACGGCGACTACTACATGTGGGCCGACAACGACAAGCAGTACCAGGACGCCCGCATCATCTTCATCGACACCGAGACCTCGAACTGGACGTACGACCCGGTCCGCAAGCAGTACTACTGGCACCGGTTCTTCTCGCACCAGCCCGACCTCAACTACGAGAACCCCGCCGTCGTGGAGGAGATCGTCTCGGCCCTCCGCTTCTGGCTGGACCTCGGGATCGACGGCTTCCGCCTGGACGCCGTGCCCTACCTCTACGCCGAGGAGGGCACGAACTGCGAGAACCTGCCCCGCACCCACCAGCTCCTCAAGCGGGTCCGCGCCGAGATCGACGCGCACTACCCCGACACCGTGCTGCTCGCCGAGGCCAACCAGTGGCCCGAGGACGTCGTCGACTACTTCGGCGACTTCGAGAAGGGCGGGGACGAGTGCCACATGGCCTTCCACTTCCCCGTCATGCCGCGCATCTTCATGGCCGTACGAAGAGAGTCGCGCTACCCGGTCTCCGAAATCCTGGCCAAGACCCCGGCGATCCCGGACCGCTGCCAGTGGGGCATCTTCCTGCGCAACCACGACGAGCTCACACTCGAAATGGTCACGGACGAAGAGCGCGACTACATGTACGCCGAGTACGCCAAGGACCCGCGGATGCGGGCCAACATCGGCATCCGGCGCCGGCTCGCCCCGCTCCTCGACAACGACCGCAACCAGATGGAGCTGTTCACCGCCCTGCTGCTGTCGCTGCCCGGCTCGCCGGTGCTCTACTACGGCGACGAGATCGGCATGGGCGACAACATCTGGCTGGGCGACCGCGACGGCGTGCGCACCCCCATGCAGTGGACTCCGGACCGCAACGCCGGTTTCTCCTCGTGCGATCCGGGCAGGCTGAACCTGCCGGTCATCATGGACCCCGTCCACGGGTATCAGGTCACCAATGTCGAGGCTGCGATGGCTTCGCCCTCCTCACTGCTGCACTGGACCCGCAAACTGATCGAGATCCGCAAGGCGAACCCCGCCTTCGGCCTCGGCTCGTACACCGAACTCCCGTCGTCCAACCCGGCAGTGCTCGCGTTCCTGCGCGAGTACGGAGACGACCTGGTGCTGTGCGTGCACAACTTCTCGCGCTTCGCGCAGCCCACCGAGCTGGATCTGCAGTCGTTCAACGGGCGGGTCCCGGTGGAGCTCACGGGTGACGTGCGCTTCCCGCCGATCGGTGAGTGGCCGTACCTGCTCACGCTTGCGGGGCACGGCTTCTACTGGTTCCGGCTGCGCAACGAGTAGGCGCGCGGCGGCGAGCCGCCACGCAACAGCACGGGGCGGGCGCACACGAATGGGTCAATCGCCCGCCCCTGTAGGGATCATCCTGACCCGACACTCACCCACCACCGGACAGCAACCCTCGCCATCCGGGACACTCTGCGCATTCTGTGACGGCCCGGGGAAAGGACGCGACGCCATGTCGGAGGCTGCATCCGCCCGGAGCCGCCAGGGCAGCCTGGCCGCGGTCCCGCTCGGACCGCTCGAACCCATGCTGCGGGCCTGGCTGCCGAAACAGCGCTGGTTCGCAGGCAAGGGGCGCGCCATCACCCGGCTGCGCCTGGTCTCGGCCGTCGAGCTACTGCCGCCCGGGGTCACCCCCGGGCTGCTACACCTGCTCGTCGGCGTGGACGCCGCCGACGGCAGTGCGGACTGCTACCAGTTGCTGCTCGGGGTCCGCCCCGCACCGCTACCGCCCGCCCTGGCGCCCGCGCTGATCGGGCACGCCGAACAGGGCCCGTACGCCGGCCATGCCGTGTACGAGGGACTGGGCGACCCGCGGCTCGCGGCGCTGCTGCTGGAACGGTTGCGCACCCCCGGCAGCCACGGCCCGCTCCGCTTCGACCGGGACCCGGCCGTGCTGATCCCGACCGAGTCCACGCCCCGGCCGCTGTCCGGGGAACAGACCAACTCCTCGCTGATCTACGGGGATTCGTACATCTTGAAGGTGTTCCGCCGGGTCGGCCCCGGGGTCAACCCGGACCTGGAACTGCCCAGAGCACTGGCCAGTGCCGGGTGCGCCCGGGTCCCCGCCCCGGTCGCCTGGTACGAGGCCGAACTACCCGGATCCGATTCGGTGACCCTGGGCGTGCTCCAGCCCTACCTGCGCGGCTCCGACGACGGCTGGCAGCTCGCGCTGCGCCGGCTGGGCGCCGGGGCGGACTTCACCGCCGAGGCGCACGCACTGGGCCGGGCCACCGCCGAGGTGCACAGCGCGCTCGCCGCGGCCCTGCCCACCGTGGCGCTGGGCCCGGAGCAGACCGCCCGGCTGGCCGCCGGGATGACGGCCCGGCTCGCCGCCACGGCCCGGGAGGTACCCGCGCTGCGACCCTACGAGGCCGGGCTGCGGGGGGCCTTCGACGCCCTGGCCGCCTCCCGCGGGGCCGGCGTGCCCGCCCAGCGGATCCACGGGGACCTGCACCTGGGCCAGACCCTGCGCACCGCCGACGGCAGCTGGGCGCTGATCGACTTCGAGGGCGAGCCGGCCCGGCCGCTGGCCGACCGCCGGCGCCCCGAACCCGCCGTGCGCGACGTGGCCGGGATGCTGCGCTCGTTCGACTACGCGGCCCGCTCCCACCGTCCGTTCGCCCCCGCCTGGGCGGACGCCTGCCGGGCCGCCTTCTGCGAGGGCTACGCCCGCACCACCGGCCGGGACCCGCGCGAGGACCCCGTCCTGCTGCGCGCGTACGAGACCGACAAGGCGGTCTACGAGGCCCGTTACGAGTCCCGCCACCGCCCCGACTGGATGCACGTCCCCATGGCGGCCATCCGCCGCCTGTCCGAACGGGAGCGCCCCTCCCACCGGGCAGGGCACCGCACGGCACCTCCCCCCGCACCGCCCACCGCGCCCGCCACGGGCACCACCCCCCAACCCCATTCGAAGCCCCCGAGGAGGCCGCTCGCGTGAGCGCCGCACGACAGCCGTCACCGACCGTCCGCGACGAAGCCGCAACCGCCCCGGAGCCCGTTCGAAAAGCGCGTGCCCCGCGGGCCCGCAAGGCCGCCCCGCCGCACGGGGGGCGGCCGGCCCCCGCACTCGGCGCCGAGGAACGGTCCCGGCTGCTGGAGGGCCGCCACCACGACCCGCACGCGGTGCTGGGCGCCCGGGCCCAGCGGGGCGGGGTGACCTTCCGCGTGCTGCGCCCGTACGCCAAGGCGGTCACGGTCGTCGCCAAGGGGCTACGGGCCGAGCTCTTCGACGACGGCGACGGACTGTTCTCGGGCCTGCTGCCGCTGACCGGGGTGCCGGACTACCGGCTGCTGGTGACGTACGAGAGCGACGAGATCGAGGTGCACGATCCGTACCGGTTCCTGCCCGCGCTCGGCGAACTGGACCTCCACCTGATCGGCGAGGGCCGGCACGAGGAGCTGTGGACGGCGCTCGGCGCCCGCCCCATGGAGCACCAGGGCGTGGCGGGCACGCGGTTCACGGTGTGGGCGCCGAACGCCCAAGGGGTGCGGGTCATGGGGGATTTCGCGTACTGGGACTCGGTTGCCTACCCGATGCGCTCGCTGGGCGCCTCCGGCGTGTGGGAGCTGTTCCTGCCGGGCGTGGGCGAGGGGACGCTCTACAAGTACGACATCACGCGCCCGGACGGCAGCCACACGGTGCGGGCCGACCCGATGGCCCAGTACGCGGAAGTCCCGCCGGCCAACGCCTCGGTGGTCACGGCGTCCCGGTACGTGTGGCAGGACGCCGAGTGGATGGCGCAGCGCGGGGCCCGCCCGGCGCACCAGGCCCCCTTCTCGGTGTACGAACTGCACCTGGCTTCCTGGCGGCCGGGGCTCTCGTACCGGCAGCTGGCCGAGCAGCTCCCCCCGTACGTGAAGGAGCTGGGCTTCACGCACGTGGAGCTGATGCCGGTGGCCGAGCACCCCTTCGGCGGCTCGTGGGGGTACCAGGTCACCGGGTTCTACGCGCCCACCTCGCGGATGGGCACCCCGGACGACTTCCGCATGCTGGTGGACGCGCTGCACCGGGCCGGGATCGGGGTGATCGTCGACTGGGTACCCGCACACTTCCCGCGCGACGACTGGGCCCTCGCGGAGTTCGACGGGCGACCGCTGTACGAACACCACGACCCGCGGCGGGCCGCGCACCCGGACTGGGGGACGCTGGAGTTCGACTACGGCCGCAAGGAGGTCCGCAACTTCCTCGTCGCCAACGCCGTGTACTGGTGCCAGGAGTTCCACGTGGACGGGCTGCGGGTGGACGCGGTGGCCTCGATGCTCTACCTGGACTACTCGCGCAACGAGGGCGAGTGGGCGCCGAACGAGCACGGCGGGCGGGAGAACTTCGATGCGGTGGCCCTGCTCCAGGAGATGAACGCGACGGTGTACCGGCGCTGTCCGGGCGTGGTGACGATCGCGGAGGAGTCCACGGCCTGGGATGGCGTGACCCGACCGACGGACGCGGGCGGGCTCGGCTTCGGGCTGAAGTGGAACATGGGCTGGATGCACGACACCCTGCAGTACGTGGGGAAGGATTCGGTGCACCGCAAGTACCACCACCACGACATGACCTTCGCCATGGTCTACGCGTACAGCGAGAACTACGTGCTGCCGATCTCGCACGACGAGGTGGTGCACGGCAAGCGCTCGCTGGTGTCGAAGATGCCCGGGGACTGGTGGCAGCAGCGGGCCGCGCACCGCGCGTACCTGGGCTTCATGTGGGCCCACCCCGGCAAGCAACTGCTCTTCATGGGACAGGAGTTCGCCCAGGGTTCGGAGTGGTCGGAGGGGTACGGGCCGGACTGGTGGCTACTGGACTCCTCGTACGCGGCTGCCGGTGACCACCAGGGGGTGCGCGACCTGGTGCGCGACCTAAACCGCACCTACGCGGCGACGCCCGCGCTCTGGGAGCGGGACTCGGTGCCGGAGGGCTTCGCGTGGGTGGAGGCGGACGCGGCGGACGACAACGTCTTCGCGTTCCTGCGCTACGCCCAGGACGGCTCCCCGCTGCTGTGCGTGTCGAACTTCTCGCCGGTGGTGCGGCACGGCTACCAGGTCGGCGTCCCGGAGGAGGTGCCGTGGTGGCGGGAGGTCCTCAACACGGACCTGGAGCAGTACGGCGGCAGCGGCGTGCGCCACCTCCAGCCCCTGCGGCCCGAGCCCGTGCCCGCGCAGGGCCGTCCGACGAGCCTGCGCATGACGCTCCCGCCCCTGGCGACGATCTGGCTCAGGCCGTAGTCGTGGTCACCTGCGCGAGCTGCTCCTCCAGCTCCTGGAGCAGCTTGCGCTTGGCACGCGCCCCGACCATCTGTTGGACGGGCTCGCCGTCACGGAACACGAGCAGGGTCGGCATGGACAGCACGCCGTACCGGACGACGGTGGCGGGGTTGCTGTCCGCGTCGATCTGCACGACCTTGAGGCGGTCGGCCTCCTCGGCGGCGACGGCGGACAGGACGGGCGCGAGCTGCCGGCAGGGCCCGCACCAGTCGGCGGTGAACTCCACGAGGACGGGCCGACCTCGTTCGCCGAGCACCTCCGTCTCGAAGTCCCGATCGGTCACCTCGGCAACGCCCTTTGCGTGGATCATCTCTTCCCCTCTCGTTCTCACGGTCCGGTTCTGCGCTCACCCGGTCATTTCGCAGCGCGGGGACGCGGCCTCTCCGGCGGCCTCCTCCGCGGCGGCGAGCTGCCGCGCGACCTGCTCCCGTACGTCGGCCAGCTGGCCGATCAGCCCGTCGAGCTCGGCGAGCTTGCGCCGGTAGACGGCCAGCGAGGCGGGACAGGAGTCCCCGGCGGGATGGCCGGCGCGCAGGCAGTCGACGAACGGACGGGTCTCTTCCAGCTCGAAGCCGAAGTCCTGGAGCATGCGGATCTGGCGCAGCAGGCGCAGGTCGTCCTCGTCGTACGTGCGGTAGCCGTTGCCGGCCCGGCGCGCGGGCAGCAGCCCGCGCGACTCGTAGTACCGCAGGGTCCGCGTGCTGGTGCCGGCCCGCTCCGCCAGTTCGCCGATGCGCATGCCCCGACCGTAATCCTTGACGCCGACGTCAAGGCAACGGATGGGGCGGAGCGGGGTGGGGCCCTCGCCACCCCCGTACGCGAGGGCCCCGACAAGGATCACGCACGGGAGGTATGGCTGGTTCAGGACGGGTGGGGAAGAACCGTGAAGATCGCGCGGAGGGGTACCGCAACGGAGGCCCGGAACCGTAGGCTTCGAAATGGATCTAGAAATTGATCGAGAAATGATCCGATTACCGGACGGTCGCTGAGAAAACCGACCAAAGCGATGAACTCCATAGGACTTTCCTACGAGTTCTGCACTTGTTTGAACGGTCTGTAGTCGCCATGCCCCGGCCGCTCCTACGGTGTGCCCTGTGCACTCCAGCCCTCCCTTCAATGCCCCCGCCGCGCGTCGCCTCCGCGCAGCCCTGGGCATGGCTCCCGGTCATGTCGCCTATGGCCTGCGTGCCCAGTACGGACTGATCGTCGAGCCCGAGACCGTGATGGCCTGGGAACGCGGCGAGATATCGCCCAGCTCCGCCGAGCTCACGGCGCTCGCCGGCGTGCTCTGGTGCGCGCCCGGCGAACTGCTCGCCGAACCCGTCACCCTGCGGGAGCACCGGATGGCCCGGGGCCTGGCCGCGGACGAGCTGGCCCGGCGGATCGGGCTGGAAACGAACGCGTACCAGAAGATGGAGGACACCGGGCGCTGGAAGGGCAACGAACGGCAGTCCGTCGCCCTCGCCCAGGCACTCGGGCTGACGCTGGCCCAGTTCGTGGCGGCGGCCGGCAAGCAGGAGGAGCTCGCCGATCTCCTGCGCAGCGCGGTGACCACGCGGTGGCAGGCGTACGTGAAGCCGCTGGCCAAACTGCTGCCGGTACCCAAGCAGCACCTGGAACCGGTACTGGAGCGGCTGCACGCGGACTACCAGTCCACGATGGTGGCCACCCTGAGCTGGGGCGGCGCCTCGGGCGAGGCCGGGACCGGCGACACGGGCCGGGAGTTCCTCGCGACGATCGTGGACCGCTTCTGGTCCCTCGCGGGCGGCGCCCGCTAAGCGGTCTCAGGGAAGTGGGGTGCGTTTCCGCGTCGTTCGGTGCGTGCTCTCGGCGTGGGGGCGTGCCTCACTTCCCCGAGCCCGCTTAGTGCTGTGACCGGAAGGTTTGCCGGTGGGCCCTTCCGGTCACAGCACTGGCCAAGACGTCGGCGGCTAGTTCAGTGGTGCGTGCACTACGGTCGCGGCGCTCCCCGCGGCGGCGAGTTCCCGCTGCAGCCGGTCGGCCGTCGCCCGGTCGCCCACCAGGACCTTCGGCGGGGCGGGGCAGGAGGCGATCGCGACCTTCAGGTGGTCCAGCGACGCCTGGTACTGCTTCTCGTCGACCGAGACGGGGCCGCCGATCTTGACGTAGAAGACCTCGTAGAGTCCGACCATGGTGCCCGCCCGGTGCGTGAGGATCTGGGCGAGGAAGGTGGACTTCAGGTTCAGGTACGACTCGTTGCCGTAGAGGGCGATCACCGGCGCGTCGACGCCCTCCAGGTCGCGCCGGACGAGGACGTTCGCCGGCGGACCCATGTCGCTCTTGCCCTCGCCCCTGGCCCACTTGACCATCGTGTTGTCGTACCAGGCCGAGGGACGGCTCCAGCCCGAGGGCACTCCCCACTGGACGTGGCCGAACAGGCTGAGCGCGGCGGCGCTCGCCAGGACCGAGCGCAGCAGCACGTCGGCCCGCCGGCGCAGCACGGAGCCCGCCGTCCGTACGGCCGGCTGGAACATCAGCCCGACCAGGCCCACGGAGATCAGCGCGATCACCAGGCCCGCGGCAGCCAGCTTCTCGAAGTAGTACGAGTAGTAGCCGATGGTGTGCTTCTGCCAGGCTCCGAAGACCCCGATCACCGCGGTCGCGCCCACGACCAGGGCCAGGACCATCTGCCCGGTGCCCGTACGACGGTTCACCGGCAGGGACGCGGCCACCAGGGCCAGCAGCCCGCAGCCGATGAACACCGGGCGGTCGGGGATGACCATGGGGCCGGCGAGGTTCGAGGTCTTGGCGACGTCCAGCTTGGTCAGGACGGAGAAGACGCTGGGCAGTGCGGCGATCACGGTGGCGCCCGCGAGCGCACCGATGACCAGGCGGCGGCGCGGGGCGAAGCGCCGTCGGTGGACGACCAGGACCGCGGCCAACGCGATGCCGACGAGGGCGCCGTAGAGGTTGTAGACGAAGGTCACGGCGATCAGCCCGGCTGCGGCGACCAGGACGAACTCGGCCCGGCCCATCGCGGGGCGCACGAGCAGGGCCAGGGCGACGGCTAGGAAGAGCAGCCCGATGGTCTCGGAGTCGAAGCCCTTCTCGATCAGCTGCACCATCGAACCGGACATCATCACCGCCACCACGGTCGCGCAGACGGCTGCCGCCCGCCAGCCGCGCAGGCGCGGGCCGCCGATCCAGCGGGCGGCCCAGACGAGTGCGCCGCAGAACAGCGCGTAGGCAGCCATGACGTACAGCAGGTAGCGGCTGGTCATATCGACGGCGGGGCCGCCGTCGGTCGAGGACTTCACCAGGACGTCGATCCAGACCAGCAGGAAGTGGGAGCCCTGCGGGTAGACGGCCTCGGCCGGGGTCATCATGTACGCCTTGGCGGCCTCCTGGTGGAGGAAGGCGTAGCCGCCCACGTGGTGGATGCCGTCGAAGTACGAGAAGTGCCCGAGCCGGTCCTCGGAGGTGACGAAGTAGGCCAGTCGGTCGACGGCCGACTTGCCGGCCACCGGGTGGTGGACGTAGTGCCAGACCACGGCCACGGTGGCGAGCACCACGGAGTCCGAGCCGCGCACGCGCAGCGGGATGTGGGGTCTGCGGCCGGCGAGCCAGCCGCAGACGGACACGACGCTCAGCAGGACGCCCGCCCCGGGGACGGGGGCCAGCCCCCACGGCCAGACGGAGAAGAGCAGCCCGAAGGCCATCACCGCGCCGCAGAGGACGAAAGTCGCCACCACGAGGCGGTCGAGCAGTCCGCCGCCCACGCGGAGCAAGGCGGCTATCGACAGCACCAGGACGGGGATCAGCACCACATCGAGGTGGAGCGCGTGGAGGAGGAGCGGCAGGGCCCAGGACAGGGCCAGGGCGGCGCCGAGGACGGTCCAGCGTCTCGCGCCTCCGGCCGGAGCCTCCGCCTGGGGGGTCGGCCGCGTCTCGGCGGGATTGCTTTTCACAACGGCAGAGCGGGTCGCCACGGGAGACGGGCACCTTCCATCGAGCGCTCGGAACGGGATGACGGGGCCCGGACGTCACGGTCCGGTCTGTCCTCGCGACTCAGCCGCTCAACCCCGACTCGGGATCATAACGGTCGAGGTCCCGAGCCCGGCAGAAAGCCCCCGAGAACGGTCTCCGGGGGTGGACTGCCCCCTGTGTCACGGCGACCGGCCTGATCTGCACGACCGCCGTGGTGATGTCGTCGGCCCTTCGACCTCTCGGTCTTCCGTCTTTCGGTCTTCCGTCTTTTCGACTTTCGGTCTTTCGGCCTGCGGGATTCGGGCCGGAGGGTCCGCCCGCGAGGGGCGGAGGTCCCGGACCGGGCCGGTCAGAAGACCGACTCGGCCTCGTCCATGCGGTCCTTCGGGACGGTCTTCAGCTCGGTGACCGCGTCGGCCAGCGGGGCCATCACGACGTCGGTGCCCCGCAGGGCGGTCATCTTGCCGAATTCGCCGCGGTGCACGGCCTCCACGGCGTGCCAGCCGAAGCGGGTGGCCAGGACGCGGTCGTACGCGGTGGGGGTGCCGCCGCGCTGGACGTGGCCGAGGATGACCGGACGGGCCTCCTTGCCCAGGCGTCGCTCCAGCTCGACCGCGAGCCGGTTGCCGATGCCGGCGAAGCGCTCGTGGCCGTACTGGTCGATCGCGCCCTTCTCGTACGGCATGGAGCCCTCGGCCGGGTGGGCCCCCTCAGCCACGCAGATGACGGCGAACTTCTTACCCCGGGAGAACCGTTCCTCCACCATCTTGACCAGGTCGCCCACCTCGAAGGGACGCTCCGGCAGGCAGATCCCGTGGGCGCCACCGGCCATCCCGGACTCCAGGGCGATCCAGCCCGCGTGCCGGCCCATGACCTCCACGACCATCACGCGCTGGTGCGATTCGGCGGTGGTCTTGAGTCGGTCGATGGCTTCGGTGGCGACCATGACGGCGGTGTCGAAGCCGAAGGTGCGGTCGGTCGTGGAGATGTCGTTGTCGATGGTCTTCGGAACGCCGACGACGGGCATCCCGGCGTCCGACAGCATCCGGGCGGCGGTCAGGGTGCCCTCGCCGCCGATCGGGATGAGCGCGTCGATGCCGTACCGCGTCGCCAGTTCCTGCGCGTTCTCGGCGGCTTCGTGCAGCCGAGCGCGCTCCATGCGGGCCGAGCCGAGAATGGTGCCGCCGCGGGCGAGGATGCCGCTGACGGCATTGATGTCGAGGGGGCGGAAGTGGCCGTCGAGGAGGCCCTTGAAGCCGTCCTCGAAGCCGATGACCTCGTCCCCGTGCCCGACCAGGGCACGGTGTACGACCGACCGGATGACAGCGTTCAGTCCCGGGCAGTCGCCGCCTGCGGTGAGAACTCCGATGCGCATCGTGCTGTGTCTCCTGCTCCTGGTCGTACCGGGCCGTACGCGTGCGGGCGGACAGCCGTACATCTGAAGGGCGTCTTGGTGAAGCGTGTCCGATTGTTCCACGGGCCGCCCGCGCGACGCGTCTCGCGGCGCTCGGACGACCGGGCCCTTCGGCCCTCCTGAACAGGCCCTTTTCGGCGGGCGCCCTATCTGCCCACCGGGGTATTGTCAAGAGGTCAAGCCCACCCTAACGGGGAAATACTCCTCGTAGATCCGCCCGCCGGCCCGGCGGGGCGACCATGGACGGAGAGCACGCGTGACGCGCAGCGTGTACGTGACCGGCATCGAGCGGGGGGACGGCCGGCAGGTCGTCGAGCTGGGGATCATGGAGCTGCTGACCCGCCAGACGGCGAGGGTGGGCGTCTACCGCCCGCTGCTCCACGACGGACCCGACCGGCTGTTCGACCTCCTCAAGGCCCGGTACCGGATCGACCAGGACGCCGCGACCGCCTACGGCATGGAGTACCACGAGGCCTCCGCGATCCTGGCCGAGAAGGGCACCGACGAGCTCGTCTCCCAGCTGGTGGACAGCTACCACCGCGTCGCCCGCGACTACGAGGTCATGCTCGTCCTGGGCACCGACTACGCCGACACGAACCTTCCCGACGAGCTGGCACTCAACGCCCGCCTCGCCAACGAGCTGGGCGCGGTCGTCATCCCCGTCGTCGGTGGCACCAAGCGCCCCGCCGAGTCCGTCCGCGCCGAGACCCGCAACGCCTACCGCGCGTACGAGAGCCTGGGCTGCCATGTCGTCGCGATGATGGTCAACCGGGTGGCCGCCGAGGACCGCGACCTCATAGCCGAGCGACTGGCCGCCCGGCTCCCCGTGCCCTGCTACGTGCTGCCGGACGACAAGTCGCTCTCCGCCCCGACCGTCGCCCAGATCACCCGGGCGCTCGGCGGCGAGGTGCTCCTCGGCGACGACGCCGGGCTGGCCCGCGACGCGCTGGACTTCGTCTTCGGCGGCGCCATGCTGCCGAACTTCCTGAACGCCCTGACCCCCGGCTGCCTGGTCGTCACCCCCGGGGACCGCTCCGACCTGGTCATCGGGGCGCTGGCCGCGCACGCCTCCGGGACGCCGCCGATCGCCGGTGTGCTGCTGACCCTGAACGAACGCCCTGGCCCGGACATCCTGACGCTGGCCTCGAAGCTGGCGCCGGGCACCCCGGTCGTCTCCGTGGCCGGGAACAGCTTCCCGACGGCCGCCGAACTGTTCTCCCTGCAGAGCAGGTTGAACTCCGCGACCCCGCGCAAGCTGGAGACCGCGCTCGGCCTGTTCGAACGGCACGTCGACACCGTCGAACTGCGCGGCCTGCTGTCGGTGGCCCGGTCCGAGCGCGTCACGCCGATGATGTTCGAGCACGAGCTGTTGGAGCGGGCCCGCTCCGATCGCCGCCGCGTGGTACTGCCCGAGGGCACCGAGGAACGCGTGCTGCGCGCCGCGGACGTGGTGCTGCGCCGCGGGGTGTGCGACCTGACCCTGCTGGGCGACGAGCAGGTGATCCTGAAGAAGGCCGGCGACCTGGGCATCGACATCTCCTCCGCCCAGCTCATCGACCCGGCGACCTCCCCGCTGCGGGAACGCTTCGCCGAGTTCTACGCCCTGGCCCGCGCCAACAAGGGCATGACCGTCGAGCTGGCGGGCGACGTGGTCACCGACGCCAACTACTTCGGCACGCTGATGGTCCAGGAGGGCCTGGCCGACGGCATGGTCTCCGGATCGGTGCACTCCACCGCCGCGACCATCCGCCCCGCCTTCGAGATCATCAAGACCAAGCCCGACGCCTCCATCGTCTCCTCGGTCTTCTTCATGTGCCTGGCCGACCAGGTCCTCGTCTACGGCGACTGCGCGGTCAATCCGGACCCGAACGCCGAGCAGCTCGCCGACATCGCCATTCAATCCGCGGCCACCGCCGCCGCCTTCGGCGTCGAGCCGCGGATCGCGATGCTCTCGTACTCGACCGGTACCTCCGGCAGCGGTGCGGACGTGGACAAGGTCCGCAAGGCCACCGAGATCGTCCGCTCGCAGCGCCCCGACCTGGCCATCGAGGGCCCGATCCAGTACGACGCCGCCGTCGAGCCCTCGGTCGCCGCGACCAAGCTGCCGGGCTCCGCGGTGGCCGGCCACGCGAGCGTGCTGATCTTCCCGGACCTCAACACCGGCAACAACACCTACAAGGCCGTGCAGCGCTCGGCGGGCGCCATCGCGGTCGGCCCGGTGCTCCAGGGCCTGCGCAAGCCGGTCAACGACCTCTCGCGCGGCGCGCTCGTACAGGACATCGTCACCACCGTGGCGATCACCGCGATCCAGGCGCAGGGCACCCCCGTGTCGGCCCCCACCGCCTGACCACCCCCCGCCGAGCCCCCCCATCCCGCTCTCGCCCCGTCCCCGTCCCCGTCCCCGCTCTCGCTCCGCCCCGCCCGCCCCGCCCCGCCCCGAACGGAAGACCTCCACCGTGACCACCGCATCGCGCGTACTCGTCCTCAACTCCGGCTCCTCGTCGGTGAAGTACCAGCTGCTCGACATGGCGGACTCCGCCCGCCTCGCCGTCGGTCTCGTGGAGCGCATCGGCGAGAAGACCTCGCGGCTCGTGCACGAGCCGCGAGGCGGTGCGGGCGCCGAGGGCGGCAAGCGGGAGCGGCTCGGGCCGATCGCCGACCACGCGGCGGCGCTCACGGCGGTCGCGGCGGAACTCGCCGCCGACGGGCTGGGCCTGGACTCCCCCGAACTGGCCGCCGTCGGACACCGGGTGGTGCACGGCGGAACCCGGTTCACGCAACCAACGGTGATCGACGACGAGGTCCTGGCGGAGATCCGGAACCTGATCCCCCTCGCCCCGCTGCACAACCCGGCGAACGTGACCGGCATCGAGGTGGCGCGCTCGCTGCGCTCGGACATCCCGCAGGTGGCCGTCTTCGACACGGCCTTCCACTCGACGATGCCGGAGCACGTGGCGCGGTACGCGATCGACGCCGCGACGGCGGAGAAGTACGCCGTCCGGCGGTACGGCTTCCACGGCACCTCCCACGCGTACGTCTCCCGGGCCACGGCCGCACTGCTCGGCAGGCCGGTGGAGGACGTGAACGTGATCGTGCTGCACCTGGGCAACGGCGCGTCGGCCTCGGCGGTGCGGGGCGGGGTGTGCGTGGAGACGTCCATGGGCCTGACCCCATTGGAGGGCCTGGTCATGGGCACCCGGTCGGGCGACCTGGACCCGGCGGTCGTCTTCCACCTGGCGCGGGTGGGGGGCCTCTCGATAGATGAGATCGATTCGCTCCTGAACAAGAAGAGCGGTCTGCTGGGCCTGTGCGGCGACAACGACATGCGCGAGGTACTGCGGCGGGCGGGCGAGGGCGACGAGTCGGCGCGCCTCGCCTTCGCGGCGTACGTCCACCGCTTGAAGAAGTACATCGGCGCCTATGTGGCGGTGCTCGGCCGGGTGGACGCGGTGGCGTTCACGGCGGGGGTCGGCGAGAACGCGCATCAGGTCCGCGAAGCTGCCGTCGACGGCCTCGCGGAACTGGGGCTCGTGCTGGACCCGGAGGCCAACGCCGTGCGCTCGGCGGAGCCGCGGTTGGTGTCGCCGGACCACGCACGGGTGGCCGTGGCCGTGGTCCCGACCGATGAGGAACTGGAGATCGCCACCCAGGCGTACGCACTGGTTACCCGCTAGTCACTTGGACTTTCCGCCAGACGGAATATTCCGCTACGAAACAAACGGATAGGATCCGCTCCATGCGCCGTTCCAAAATCGTCTGCACGCTGGGCCCCGCCGTCGACTCGTATGAGCAGCTGAAAGCGCTCATCGAGGCAGGTATGAACGTGGCCCGATTCAACTTCAGCCACGGATCCCAGGCAGAACACCAGGAGCGGTACGACCGCGTCCGGAAGGTCTCCGAGGACACCGGGCGCGCCGTCGGCGTCCTCGCCGACCTCCAAGGCCCGAAGATCCGACTGGAAACCTTCGCCGAGGGCCCCGTCGAGCTGGTGCGCGGTGACGAGTTCACCATCACCACCGAGGACGTCCCGGGTGACAAGTCCATCTGCGGCACCACCTACAAGGGCCTGCCGGGCGACGTCGCCAAGGGTGACCAGATCCTGATCAACGACGGCAACGTCGAACTGCGGGTGACCGAGGTCGAGGGCCCCCGGGTCAAGACCATCGTCATCGAGGGCGGTGTCATCTCGGACCACAAGGGCATCAACCTGCCGGGTGCCGCCGTGAACGTCCCCGCCCTGTCGGAGAAGGACGTCGACGACCTCCGCTTCGCCCTGCGGATGGGCTGCGACATGGTCGCCCTGTCCTTCGTCCGCGACGCCAACGACGTCAAGGACGTCCACAAGGTCATGGACGAGGAGGGCCGCCGGGTCCCCGTCATCGCCAAGGTGGAGAAGCCGCAGGCCGTCGAGAACATGGCGGCCGTGGTCGACGCCTTCGACGCGGTCATGGTGGCCCGTGGCGACCTCGCCGTCGAGTACCCGCTCGAAAAGGTCCCGATGGTCCAGAAGCGGCTCATCGAGATGTGCCGCCGCAACGCCAAGCCGGTGATCGTCGCGACCCAGATGATGGAGTCGATGATCACCAACTCCCGCCCGACGCGCGCGGAGGCGTCCGACGTCGCCAACGCGATCCTCGACGGCGCGGACGCGGTCATGCTGTCGGCCGAGTCCTCGGTCGGCGCCTACCCAATCGAGACCGTGAAGACGATGTCGAAGATCGTCGCGGCGGCTGAGGAGGAGCTCCTGTCCAAGGGCCTCCAGCCGCTCGTCCCGGGCAAGAAGCCCCGTACCCAGGGCGGCTCCGTCGCCCGCGCGGCCTGCGAGATCGCGGACTTCCTCGACGGCAAGGCGCTCATCGCCTTCACCCAGTCCGGCGACACGGCCCGCCGCCTGTCGCGCTACCGCGCCACGCAGCAGATCCTGGCCTTCACCACGGACGTCAACACCCGCAACCAGCTCACGCTGAGCTGGGGCGTCGACGCGTACGTCGTCCCGCACGTGGACACCACCGACGCGATGGTCGACCTGGTGGACGGCGAGCTGCTCAAGCTCAACCGCTACAACCAGGGCGACACCATGATCATCACCGCCGGCTCGCCCCCCGGCGTCCCCGGCACCACCAACATGGTCCGCGTCCACCACCTGGGCGGCGGCGCGCGCGACTGACTCCCGGCTACCGCCGGGAGGTGCCCCAGCCGCACCGCCTGAACTCTGCCGCACAGAGACCGAGGGCGGCACCCCGATCCCGACAGGGATCCGGGGTGCCGCCCTCGGGTTTTCCGGCTGCTCAGCCGAGATCAGGCCGGACGTTGAAATCGCCGTCCTCGACGAGCGCCCTCTCCAGACCCAGCGGCTCCGCGAGCGCGTGGTATCCCGCGACGCGCGTGGGGCCGATCGGCACGAAGTAGGACTTGAGTACGCGCAGCAGCAGCCGGAAGCCGAGATCCGGATCGACGTCGGCGACGACCCGCCGCAGCGCCGGAACCACATCGGGCACCGCGGCATAGGCGTGCCCTGCCGTGGCCGACTCCAGGTCCTGGGCCACCGACGCGATCTCGCTCAGCACCGCTTCCGTCAGCCCGCGAGCCGGCGGCAGATCCAGCGGGACGGGTGCGTCCCCGACGTTCCAGGTGATGCGGTACTCGGCGATCTCCTCGATCCAGGTGAGCCACTGGCGTCCCTCGATCCCGCAGGCTTCCAGGTCGAAGTCCCGGGACGTCCCGGCCTGCCACAGCGCGGATAGCTCCGGGCCGGACAGGTCCGAAGCCAGCAGCCGCTTGGTGTCATCCAGCAGCTGATGGGCGAACGCGCCGTCCTCACGTTCCGCAAACCACCCCACGTGGGCCAGAGCGATGGACATCCTGTTCGTCCGGGGATAGTGCAACGTTTTCATCAGGCCGCTGAGCCCGATGTCCGAGCCGAGCCGGCGAGGAACCTGCTTCACCCATGTGTCCTTTACTTCGGGTAGGTCGTGTACACGACGTACCCGTCCTGATGCGTTCCCCCGCCGCGACAGCGGCCAGCACCAGGCCGATCGTACAGATCACCGTCCGGCGCAGTGAGCGTTCATGGTTGCAGCATCGAGTTGTGGGTCCCCTCGGAGTCACGAGCGCGGGCGGGCAACAGGCACACCGAGAACTCGGACTTCCCCCCTGAGACACCCGACGCGCCGCGCCGATGGCAGCGGCATGGTCACGCTAACTCCGCCATCAATTCACATTAAGCCAGGCCGCTTGTCAGGCAAATGTGGATGAACCGCCCCACTTTTTTAGGGGACGGTTCATCCACGGCACCGGCTGGTTCGCCTGCCCAGGAGCCCTACTCCGGCGGGCCGATGTAGTTCTTGAGGCCCGGGACGGTGAGCGTGCCGCCGAACTGGCCGGCCTGGACGACCTTGACGTTCGTGAAGAACGCGAACGGGACGTTCAGTGGCGGAGGGCTGTTCGGGGTGAACTCGATCGGGATCAGGCCGAAGAGGTTCCCCTTGAGGCTCTCGGTGTACATCGTCACCGTGCCGCCGCGGATCTTGGAGGTGGAGCCCGGACGGGACTTCAGGTGAGCGACGTTCCCCTCCTTGCCGACCGTCTGGTACAGGTCCTTGATGTCCAGCGAGTCCGCCGTGAACTTCAGGACCTTCTTGGTCTTGCCGCCGGCCGTCTTCACCTCGACGATGCCGTGGTAGTCCAGGCCGTAGAGGGTCAGCAACGAGCTGTCGAGATACCAGGGCTCGTCCGGCAGGAGCGGGATGCCCGGCTCCAGTTCGGCGTCAGCGAGTGCCTTGGCGTCGTAGGTCGGGCAGGGGAAGGGTTCCTTCCCGTCCGCGTCCTTCGTCTCCTCGGGCTTGGGCTTGTCCGCGTCCGCCGCCTTGCCCGTCTCGTCCTTCGGCTTCGTCGCGGTGTCCTTGACGTCCTGCGGCAGCTCCGCGACGTCGACCCCGGCCTTCTTCGCCGCATTGCGGATCGCGTCCGCGGAAGGGTCCGGAGCGGGCTTCGCCGGCGGCGTGGGCGTGGGCGCGGTGGTGGACGGCGCAGGGGTCGGGGTGGCCGACGGCTGCGCGCCCACGAGGGGCTTGGTGATGCCGCCGACGAGATCCTTGAGCGCGTCACCGACGCCCAACGGGTCCAGCGGGTTCGAGGTCTTGGACGCGGACGGCGTGGTGGTCGGAGCGGCCGGGGTCGACGGGGTCGTCTGCTTGGAGACGGTGGACCCTGCGGACGTGCTGGTGGACGGCTTCGGGGCCGGCGGGGTGACGCCGGGCTTCGGGGCCGTGGACGCACCGGGCGAGGGAGTCGCGGTGGGCGACGAACTCGGCGAGGGCGACGTGGAAGGGCTCGGAGAGGCCGACTCCGCGGGTGCGTCGGACCGTGTCACACACGGGCCGGGCGCGAAGGGGATCTCCTGGTCGTCGGCCATGGCGAGCTTCGGCGCCATGCCCATCCCGACGAACACCGCCGTCGGCATGGCCGCCAGCGCCATCGTCTTGCCGACGGGTATCTGGATCTTGTTCAGCAGCGACTTCCGGGGAGCGGCGTGCCGCGGTCCCCGTCGTTCACGGGATTCTGCGCCCGGGGCCACGCCCGGCTGCGTCTCGTCACCCCGCACTGTTCCTCCCGCCATCGGCGTGGGCAGTCGTCTCGCTCGCGTATGCCGTTTCGGTCTCGCGGGGGGCCGGCATGGCCTGGGGGCCGCCCACCATCGCCTCCGCCTTGCTCGTGTCACCGGCCGGGGTGGCCATCTCGTCTGCCGGAGCCTCGTTCGCCTGCCGTCCCGGGACCCAGGCGAGCGCGAGGGCGCCGCCGAGCAGCGCGGGGACAAAGCCCAGCCCGAAGCCGCCGAGGTTGGAGACTGGCAGTGACACCAGGGCCAGCAGGATCGAGGCGACGCCGGCGAAGACCCGGATCGCCTCCTGGAACCAGAGGGCGAGCCCCAGCGTGATCAGCAGGATCCCGATGATCAGCGCGCCCGCGCCGCCGGTGGTGGCCATCGCGAGGCTGAGGTTGCCGAGCCTGAGGTCCGCGTAAGGGAAATAGGCGATCGGGAAGCCGCTGAAGAGGGTGAACAGCCCGGCCCAGAAAGGACGGCGGCCGCGCCAGGCGTAGAAGCGGTACCACACCATGGTCAGCCAGGCGTCGTCTTCGGCGCGAACGTAAACCGGGGCCTGGGGGTTCATAGACAACAGCTCCCTGGAAACGGTGGTACGGAAATCAGTGGAGCCCGGACGGGCGGACGGAAGCGGCTGCTGCCGGCGCCGCCCGCCCCTCCGGTCACACTCCGGGACGAATTAGTTCTCGTCCTGGTAGCACGGCTGGTCGCCGCCCATGAGGCGCAGCTTGAGGTCGGGCAGCTTGAAGGTGCCCGCCGTCGTCGCCCACGCCTTCTGGCGCACGTTCGTCAGAATCGCCTTGTCGGCGCGCTGGGAGAACGCGTAGGGGCTCGCGACCGTACCGGCCTGCGGCTTGGTCTTGTGGCTCGCGTCGCCCACGGCGACACCGATGTCCAGGTTCTTGAACTCGGCGTCGGTGTCGAGCTCCGCAACATCCAGGTAGATGTTGTCGGCGACGGCCGGCTTGCCCTTGTGGCCCGTACGCAGCTGGAGCGTGATGTTGCCCAGCGGGGTCGGGGTCACCAGCGACTGGCACATGTTGGTGATCTCGGCGTGGCTGAACCCGGAGATGGTGACCGGGTGGTGCGCAGCGTTGCCCTTGAGGTCGTGCCCCTCGGCGATACCGCCGTACTGAATGAGGTTGTCACCGTCGAGCTTGTCGGCCGAGACCTTGAAGTCCTGGCCGGAGACGCTGAAGGACGCCGCGAGGGCACCCTGCGCCAGACCCACACCGACCGCGGCGGTGGCCGCGATGCTCGGCACCATGACGAGCGCGAAGCGCTTCCATCTGGTTCCGCCACGAACCTGAGAACTCATTTTGTTCCTCCTTCTCGGACGTACATCTCCGGTCCGGGCCGTACCCGTCCTGGGATGGGAGAAGTGCTACGTCCTCGGGAAGGAGCGCAGGCGGTCGAGCCGCGGCAGAGCCGCGTCCGGTACACCGGCGTTCACCCCCGAGCGACAACCACTGGGTCACGCGTTCGCGCAACCAGGAGGACAGGCTCCGCCGGTGTGGCGAAGACCCCCCTGTCCCTCGGCCGGTGCCACTGCCACCGGCCGGCCCGGTGGGGACCCTCCACCGCGGCTCCGGATGAGCGGCTCTGCGGGAAGGACCGAGCGTCGCCGATCGTGGTCCATTCCCGGCCGGGGCACAAGGGGGTTCGTTACTGGCGGGTAACGGCCGGATAACCAGGGCTCGACCCGGCGCCATCGGGCAGCAACGCAGGGTGTCACCCTGGGCCACGACAGAATGGGGGATTCACGAACACACCGGACAGTTCACGGGGTTCCACTTACTGCGAGTAACAGCGGCCGCAATTGCCAAGTTTTGGCAAAGCGCGGCCGCTGTTTAGCTACCTGTCAACAAATCGTCGGTCTTCCACCGACGCCGCCGACCCCTCGGAGGGCAGCCCTAGAACAGCACCCGCGCAAGGGCCGTGCGGGCCGCCGCCACCCGGGGATCGTCCGCCCCGATGACCTCGAACAGCTCCAGCAGGCGCACCCGCACCGCGTCCCGGTCCGCGCCGGCCGTCACCCTGACCGCGTCCACCAGACGGCCGAAGGCGTCCTCGACGTGACCGCCCACCAGGTCCAGGTCCGCCGCGGCGATCTGGGCCGCCGGGTCCTTCGGGTTCTCGGCCGCAGCGGTCCGAACCGCCTGCGGGTTCATGTCCTTGACCCGGGCGAGCAGCTCGGCCTGAGCCAGGCCCAGCTTGGCCTCGGTGTTGGTCGGGTCGTCCGCCAGTACGTTCTTGTACGCCTGCACCGCCCCACCCAGGTCACCGGCGTCCAGTGCGACGACTGCCGCCTCCAGCAGCGCGTCGTGCGGGCCGGCCGGGGCTTCGGCCGCGGCGGCCGGGGCACCCGCGGCGCCGACCTCGGCGTTCGGGTCCACCTCGATGCCGATGATCCCGAAGCGTTCCTCGGCGACCTGGACCAGCTGCGCGAGGGTCGCGCGGATCTCCTGCTCGGGCGCCACGCCCTGGAACAGCGGCAGCACCTGGCCGGCGACCACCGCGAACACGGCCGGGATGCCCTGGATGCCGAACTGCTGCATCAGCATCTGGTTGGCGTCGACGTCGACCTTGGCCAACAGCAAGCGGCCGTTCGCCTCGACGGTCAGGCGCTCCAGCAGCGGGCTGAGCTGTTTGCACGGCTCGCACCACTCGGCCCAGAAGTCCAGGACGACCGGGACCTCGGCGGAGAGTTGGAGGACGTCGCGTTCGAAGCCGGCCTCGTCGACGTCGATCACGAGCGCGGACGGCGGCAGGGCTCCGGCGGCGGACGCGGGTGCGCCGCCCTGGGCGGCCTGCCTGGCCGCTTCGGCACGGGCCTGCTCGGCCTTCGCCTTGGCCTCGCCGGCCGCCTTCACCGCGGCGAGGTCGACGACGCCGCTCATGGACATGTTTCTGGGCTGCATGCGTACATCCTCCCCCGAGTGCGCGCGCCGACGAAAAAGATCGGCCGAAATGCCTTCTTGCGGCGTCGAACGGACCGATCATGCAGTGTGTGGCACCGGGTCCCCACCCAGTACCGGTAGCCCTTCGCGTGGTTGTCGCTCTTACGCTACGAGTCGTAGCGTAACTCCCCTCCCCCGCCCGTGGTCAGTGATCTCAACCACAGCGTTTAGGCACCCGCCGGTTCCGCTACTGGCGGGTATGGTCTGCGCCATGCGCAACCCCAGCTCCCCGTCCGGCCGCACCGGCCGCCCCCGCAGCGCCGCTGCGGACGCCGCGATCCTCGCCGCGACCCGGGACGCGCTGGTCGAGCTGGGCTGGTCGAAGCTGACGATGGGCGACGTCTCGGCCCGGGCCGGGGTCGCCAAGACCACCCTGTACCGGCGCTGGGCGGGCAAGAACGAGCTGGTCGTGGATGCGGTCGCGGAGCTCTTCGACTCCCTCGAACTCCCCGACCGGGGCTCCCTAGAAGCCGACATCGAGTACGTGGTCCTCCAGTTCGCTGCGCTGCTGCGGCGCCCGGAGGCCCGTACGGCCCTGATGGCGGTCGTGGCCGAGTCCACCCGTGACGCGGCCCTGCGCGACCGGATCCGATCGGCGATCGTCGACCGGCAGAAACGACTCGTCGTACTGGGCCGCGAACGGGCCCAGGTCCGCGGCGAACTGCCGTACGAGGAGGACGAGACCCTCACGGGCCACACCACGGACCTGATCTTCGACGTGATCGCGGGCACGGTGGTGCACCGGGCGCTGGTGAGCTCCGAACCGGTGGACGAGCTCTGGGTGTCCACCTTCACGAGCCTGCTGATGCACGGCCTCCAAGGCGCGGCCGGCGCCTGAGCCCGCCGGGCGAGCGCCGGCCACGGCCGTGCTCGTGGCGGATCCGCTGACCGGTCGTCGCGTCGGCATCGCGGCACGGCCCGGAAGACGGGGCTGGCCACCCCGGAGCCCTGAACCTGCGCGGGGCGCACAGCCGGGCCGCCCGCCGGCGCGTGGGTCGCGCGGCGGACGGCCACTGGGCTCCGGACCTGTTCGGCCGGACGCGGGCTAAGCGGTCTCAGGGAAGTGGGGTGCGTTCCCGCGTCGTTCGGTGCGTGCTCTCGGCGTGCCGGCTGAAGGCCCTTGTACTGGACGTACTTGGGTCTTCAGCCGGTGCGGCGAGAGTGCGTGCCGGGCGGCGTGGGAGCGTGCCTCACTTCCCCGAGCCCGCTTAGAAGCCCGGGGGCTCCGTGTACGTGCCCCACTCGTCGCGCAGCGCGTTGCAGATCTCGCCGAGCGTGGCCTCGGCCCGCACCGCGTCCAGCATCGCCGGGATCATGTTCGACCCGTCCCGGGCGGCGTCCAGCATGGCCTTCAGCGAGGCCACCACCTTCGCGTCGTCGCGACGCTCCTTGCGGGCGGCCAGTTCCTGCACCTGCACGCGCTCCACTTCGTGGCTGACGCGGAGGATCTCCAGGTCCCCGGTCACCGACCCGTGGTGCACGTTGACGCCGACGACGCGCTTGTCGCCCTTCTCCAGCGCCCGCTGGTACTGGAACGCCGATTCGGCGATCTCGCCGGTGAACCAGCCGTCCTCGATCCCGCGCAGGATGCCCGAGGTGATCGGCCCGATCGGGTGCTGCCCGTCCGGGTGGGCCCGCAGCCCGCGCTCCTTGATCTGGTCGAAGATCTTCTCGGCGTCGGCCTCGATGCGGTCGGTGAGCTGCTCCACGTACCAGGAGCCGCCGAGCGGGTCGGCCACGTTGGCCACCCCGGTCTCCTCCATCAGCACCTGCTGGGTGCGCAGGGCGATCTCGGCCGCCTGCTCGCTCGGCAGCGCGAGGGTCTCGTCGAGGGCGTTGGTGTGCAGCGAGTTCGTCCCGCCGAGGACGGCCGCGAGGGCCTCGACGGCGGTGCGGACGACGTTGTTGTACGGCTGCTGCGCGGTCAGCGAGACGCCGGCGGTCTGGGTGTGGAAGCGCAGCCACATCGACTTCTCGCTCTTCGCCCCGTACACCTCCTTCATCCAGCGCGCCCAGATCCGGCGGGCGGCGCGGAACTTGGCGATCTCCTCGAAGAAGTCGAGGTGCGCGTCGAAGAAGAACGACAGGCCCGAGGCGAAGTGGTCCACGTCCAGCCCTCGGGAGAGGCCGAGCTCCACGTAGCCGAAGCCGTCGGCGAGGGTGTACGCGAGCTCCTGCGCGGCCGTCGCCCCGGCCTCGCGGATGTGGTAGCCGGAGACGGACAGCGGCTTGTACGCCGGGATGCCCTTCGCGCAGTACTCCATGAGGTCGCCGATGAGGCGCAGGTGCGGCTCGGGTTCGAAGAGCCACTCCTTCTGGGCGATGTACTCCTTGAAGATGTCCGTCTGCAGGGTGCCGTTGAGGACGGACGGGTCCACGCCCTGCCGTTCGGCGGCGACCAGGTACATGCAGAAGGCGGGAACGGCCGGGCCCGAGATCGTCATGGAGGTGGTCACGTCGCCGAGCGGGATGTCCTTGAACAGGACCTCCATGTCGGCGGCGGAGTCTATGGCGACCCCGCAGTGGCCGACCTCGCCGAGGGCGCGGGGGTCGTCGGAGTCGCGCCCCATGAGGGTGGGCATGTCGAAGGCGACGGAGAGGCCGCCGCCACCGGCGGCCAGGATCATCTTGTAGCGCTCGTTGGTCTGCTCGGCGTTCCCGAACCCGGCGAACTGGCGGATGGTCCAGGTCCGCCCGCGGTATCCGGTGGCGTGCAGGCCGCGGGTGTAGGGGTACTCCCCCGGCCAGCCGATGCGCTCGAATCCCTCGTACGAGTCCCCGGGCCGGGGCCCGTAGACGGGATCGACGTCATCCCCGGAGAGCGTGGTGAAATCGGCCTCGCGCTTGCGGGCCTTGTCATAACGGGCCTGCCAGCGGCGGCGGCCCTCCTCGATGGCGTCAGCGTCCATACGACGAATTTACTAGGACGTCCTAGTAAATGTCGATGGGAAACCCCGGGGAGTCCTCCCCGGGGTGCCGCGCTCCGGTGTTTCTCTAGGCGTTCACGGTGGCCGGAGCGTCGACGAGCAACGGCTCGACCTCGGCGCGGACCTTGCGCTCCACGAAGAAGGCGGCCAACGGAATCGTTCCGCTGAGCATGATCCACAGCATCTTGCCGAAGGGCCACTTGGCCTTGGAGCTCAGGTCGAGGGCGAAGACCAGGTAGATCATGAAGAGCACGCCGTGGGCCTGCGACACCACGAGGGTCAGATCGGCGCCCTGATCGAAGCCGTACTTGAACACCATGCAGGTGCACAGCACCAGCAGCATCACTGCAGTGACATAGGCCATCACCCGGTAGCGGGTCAGCACGCTTCGTTTCATGCCCACGAGCGTAACCGGACGAAATGCGCCCGCGAACACGGGGAGCGGTCCTCCGCCCGGTGACGGCAGAGCCGGGCGGGCGGAGCTGCTCAGCCGGACCGCTCAGGCCTCCTCGAAGTCCCGCGCGGCCACCCGCAGGGGGCGCAGCAGCGCGAAGATCTCCTGGCACTCCTCCGCGTCGTAAGCGCCGAGCCCGAAATCGATCGCCATCAGGTCCTTCGTCGCCGCCTCGACGACCTCGCGACCCTTGTCCGTGATGGACGCGAGCGTGCCGCGTCCGTCGTTCGGGTTCGGTCGCTTGGCGACCAGCCCGGACTTCGCCAGCCGGTCCACCGTGTTCGTCACCGACGTCGGGTGGACCATCAACCGCTCGCCGATCTTCGACATCGGCAGCTCACCGGCCTTGGAGAAGGTGAGCAGGACCAGCGCCTCGTACCGCGCGAACGTCAGCCCGTACGGCTTGACCACCGCGTCGACCTCGCCGAGGAGGATCTGGTGCGCGCGCATGATCGAGGTGATGGCGGCCATCGAGGGCACCGGCCCCCAGCGGCGCTGCCAGAGCTCGTCGGCCCGGGCGATGGGATCGAAGGGGAGGCTGAGCGACTTGGACACGCGTCAGACCCTACCGGGCGGTCATTTGAGGGTGAGCCCCGTCTCATTCTTCGGTCCACCGGTCTTCGAGGTGGCGGCCCGCAGTTCGGCGAGCAGGAGCAGCACCACCCCTGTACCGAGCACTGCCGCGCCGGTGACGACCACGTGCACCGGCCAGAGTTCGGCGGCGAGCCCGGCCAGGACCATGCCGACGCCCTGGAGGGTCATCAGGCCCGTGCTCAACAGGGTCATCGCCCGACCTCGCAGCCCCTCCGGCACGGCGTCGACGTACCACTGGTCGAGGCCGAGGGTGTACGCGTGCGCCAGGCCGGCGAGCAGCAGGGCGGCGAGGACCACCACCACCCCGGGCCGGGCGGCGTACGCGAGCAGCGGCAGCATTCCGACGGTCGCGAGCGGCGCCACCAGCCGGGAGCGGGTACGGGCACTGAGCGCCGAGCCGGCCCACAGTTCACCCACGATGGTGCCGACGGGCAGCGCGCACATCATGACCCCCAGCGCGGCGGTGCCGGCGCCGATGCCGTCGGCGTACGGGGCGAGCAGGGCCTCGGGGGCGATCACGAAGACGGGCGGCAGCCAGAACAGCAGGGTGAGCGCGCGCAGCCGGCGGTCGCCCAGCACGGCGCGCAGACCGGCGAGCGGGGAGGTGCGGGCGGCGGCAGCGCGGGCCGGCCGGGCCCGGGTGCCGAACCGCAGGAGCAGAGCCGAGCATAGGAACCCGGCGGCGGTCAGCGCGATGGCCGCGCGCGGGGCGAGGACGGTGAGCAGCAGCCCGCCGAGGCCGAAGCCGATGAGCTGGGCGCTCTGGGCCACCATGCGCATCAGCGAGCGCCCGAGGACGAAGGCGTCCCCCGGGCCCAGGACGTCGGCGAGGGAGGCGTTGCGCGTGCCCTGGAACAGCGGTGCGACGAACGCCATGGCGCAGCGCAGGGCGAGGAGCCCGGCGACCGGGGTGGCCGGCAGGACCATGGCCGCCGCGCACGCGGCGCAGACGAGGTCGCACCCGACGAGGACCCGGCGGGCGGGCCGTCGGTCGGCGATCGGGGCGAGGAGGGTGCCGCCGAGGGCGTACGGGAGGAAGCCCAGCGCGAAGGTGAGCGCGCTCATCAGGGGCGAACCGGTCGCGCGGAAGACGAGGACGGTGAGGGCGATCTCGGCGACGACGATGCCGAGGACGGACATCAGGTGGGCGGCGAACACGGGCCGGAACTCCCGGGTCCTGAAGACGGAGCGGTAGCCGCCGGCGGGGGCGGCGTTCGGTGACGTGGGCGGGTGGACGGTTGCCATGCCCAGACCCTGCGCGGGCTACCGTGAAGGGGACAGTGATTCGTCTGAGGCCGAATCACCGGCGCCCCGGACCGGGCCTCGGACCGGCGCCCCGGACCGGTGTGCCGGACCGGTGTGCCGGGCCCAGGCCATGGGCCCAAGACCACGGGCCCGAGGCCGGGCCGGCGGGCGCGTCACCACACGTCGCGACAGGGGGACGATGGCTTTCCACTTCCGTTTCGGGCCGAGCGACCTGCTCCGCTGCCGGTTCTCGATCTCACCCCGCTGGGAGACGCAGGAAGCGGTGCGGACCCTGCTGTGGCCGCACCGGCAGGCGTACCACCTGCCGTGGCTGCGGCAGATCAGGTCCGCCGCCGACGAGTTGGACCTGCGGCCCTTGTGGCTGCTGATGCCTCGCGCCGGCCACAACCCGGACTTCCTCAGCCCGCCGCCGGTCGGACCCTCCGTCACCTTCGAGGAGGAGTTGGCGCGGGTACGGTCCGCCACCGACGCCGACCCCCAGGCCCTCAGGGAGGACCTGCGGCGGGCCCTCGTGTGCACCCCGGGCGCCGCGGAGAGCGGGCTCGGGCGGCGGATGCTGGCCGATCCGGCGCGCGCGGTAAGCGAGTTGGCCGATCTGTACGAGCAGGCCTGGGCCGCGCTGATCGCCCCGCACTGGCCCCGGCTACGGGGGCTGCTGGAGGCGGACGTCCTGTTCCACTCGCGGCGGCTCGCGGCCGGCGGGCTGGAGGCGCTGTTCGACGGCCTCCACCCGGACCTGGGGTGGTCGGACGGCACGCTCACCATCCAGCGGCCGAACCACCACGACCGCTCCTTGGACGGGCAGGGCCTGCTCCTCATGCCGAGCGCCTTCGTGTGGCCCGAGGTGGTCGGGGGGTACGACCCGCCCTGGCAGCCCACGCTGATCTACCCGGCGCGGGGCATCGGCGCGCTGTGGACGGCGTCCGCGGGCCCGGCTCCCCGGGCGCTGGCGCGGCTGCTGGGTCGGGGCCGGGCGGACGTGCTGTGCGCGCTGGACGAGCCGGCCTCCACGACCGCACTGGCCCACCGCCTGGGTCTGGCGCCCGCCACGGTCTCGGCGCACTTGAAGGCCCTGCACGGGGCGGGCCTGCTGATCTCGGCCCGCCACGGCCACCAGGTCCTCTACGAACGCACCCCGCTCGCCATCGCCCTGGCGACGGGTGCCCGGCCGTCGCCGGCGTAACCGCCCTGCACCGCCCCGGGCGGAGGCACCCGCGGTGTCGCACGACCGGCCGCCTCGACCGTTATGTCACGATGGCCCGGTCCGTACGCTCCGCGAACCGACCCTTCGTCCCGAGGAAGCCGGATGCCAGGCCGCCCCCGCCCCAGACCCCTCGCCGCCCTCCTCTGCCCCGTCGGCCTCGCACTGCTGCTCGCCGCGGCGCCCGCCTGCATCAGCCAGGAACCCGCTGCGGAATCCGCCCCGCCGTACGCGCCGGCAGACGCCCCGGGACAGGCCCCGCCCGTGGATTCCCCGTTCTGGGTGGACCCGCAGAGCGACGCCGCCCGACAGGTCGCCGCCTGGGAGGCCCAGGGCCGCAACGGCGACGCCCACGTGCTGCGCCGGATCTCCGAACGACCCATGGCCCTGTGGGGAGCGGGCGACGATCCCGGCCCCGGGATCCGCCGGGCCGCGAAGAGCGCCAAGGCAGCCGGCCGGACCCTGGTGCTCACCGCGTACAACATCCCGTACCGCGACTGCGGCCAGCACTCGGCCGGCGGGGCGGGCGACGCCACGTCCTACCGGAACTGGATCGGCGCCTTCGCCGACGGCATCGGCGATGCCAAGGCCGTGGTCGTCCTGGAACCGGACGCCGTCCCGCACGTCGTGGACGGCTGCACCCGGGCCGACCGCCACGACGAACGCTTCCGCCTCCTCTCGGAGGCCGTCGTCCGGCTCAAGAAGAACCCGCACACCAAGGTCTACGTGGACGCCGGCAACCCGGCCTGGATCCCGGACCCCCTCAAGCTCGTCGAGCCCCTCTACAAGGCCGGGCTCGACCGCGCTGACGGCTTCTCCCTCAACGTCTCCAACTTCCAGCCCGACGCGGCCGGCCGCGCGTACGGCGCCCGGATCTCCAAGGCCACCCACGGCAAGCACTTCGTCATCGACACCAGCCGCAACGGCGAGGGCCCGCTGCCGGGCGACGGCCAACAGGCCTGGTGCAATCCGCCGGGCCGCGCCCTCGGTGTCCCGCCGACCGACCGGACCGGAGACCCGCTCGTCGACGCGTACCTCTGGATCAAACGACCCGGCGAGTCCGACGGCCCCTGCCGCGGCGGCCCGGGGGCGGGCACGTGGTGGCCGGACTACGCGCTCGGCCTGGCCCGCCGCGCCAAGGAATAGCCCGCTTAGCCCTGCGGTTCCTGAGCCGGCGCGGGCTTCGGAGCGCGCACCTGGAGCCACTTCGCGACCGAGGGCGTCCCCTCCGCATCCGTCACGAACAGCATGTACCAGCCCGGCGGCACCAGCGTCGGGTCCTGCGGCACGTCGACCGTGACCGAGTGGGCGGTCTTGGACAGACCGAGCTCGATCGACCGCTGCTCCACGTCCGTGGTGTGCGTGACCGCGCTCGGCCGCATCAGCCGGGCCCGCTGGATCCGCTCGGGGTGCGCCGCCTCGAAGGTGGCCCGCCCGTCCGGGCCGACCTCCTGCGGCCCGGCCCCCAGGACCGGACGCCGCGCCGGGTCGCGGTACAGGTACGGCGGCCGGTACACCTCCAGCCGGTGCTCGAACTTCCCGAGCCGGGTGTTGTCCTTGTCCGCGAAGAGCGGGTCGGAACCGAAGGTCGCCACCCGCCCGTCGGGCAGCAGCAGCGCCTCGGAGTGGTAGTTGCGGCTCACCGACGGATCGGCCGCGGCGACGAAGGAGTCGGTGTGCGGGTAGTAGAACTGCGCCTTGTGGATGTCGCTGGCGCCCCGCCCCCGGTAGTCGCGGGAGCCGCCGGTGGTGAAGACCGAGTCGTCCGGGAGCAGCACGCTGTTCAGGTACCGGGTTCCGTGCGGGAGTCGCGCGGAGGAGCGGAAGACCGGGTTGTCCTCCTTCAGGTCCACGATGGCCGTCCGGCTGGAGGACAGTTTCGACTCGCCGACCCCGCCGCCGCCCAGCACCATTACCTTCTGGTCCTGTGCCGGCGCCAGCATGACCGAGGACGAGGTCTCCAGTTGGTCCGGGTCGACCAGCCCCTTCACCGTGGCGAACGTGTTGGTCTTCAGGTCCCACACGCCCGGTTCGCGCCCCTTGTCCTTGGGTCCGTAGCCCGCGTTGGACCCGGTGTAGAGCAGTTTGCCGCCCTGGGTGAGGAAGAGCGCGGGGTAGGTCGGGAAATAGCGGAAGGGGCCCTTCGTCCACTTCTTCGTCTTCGGGTCGTAGTACTCGTTGTCGCCGGGGAGCACGTCGCCCAGGTCGTTGAGCCCGGAGACCGCGAGCACCCGCCCGTCCTGGAGCGTCACCAGCGTCGGGTACCAGCGGGCGTCCTTCATCGGGTCGACGGGGACGTACTTCTCCGCCTTCGGGTCGAACTCGTAGGCCGCCTTGATGCCCTGGAAGTCCTGCTTGTCGATGCTCAGGCGCTCCGCGAGCCCGTAGGTGTTCTGCGCGTCCTTCCCCTTGAGCCCGACCACCTGGTACTGGGCGGCTTCGGTCGTCAGGCCTTCGGCGCCCGTCTTCACCGCTTCGACGAAGACCCGCGCCTCGGCGGCGACCACCTTGGTCCGCCAGGGCTTCACGTGCCCGTCGCGCCCGTACGTGATCTCGAACTCGCGCTGCGCCTTCGGGACGGTGACGTCGAACTTCGACACGTACTCGACCCCGGAAGGGGACCGGAACCGGGTCCCTTTCTTCAGCGTGACCACCTTGTCGGGACTCTCGTTCTTGACCCGCATGCCGCCGCCCGCGCGGGTGACCTTCCCGTCGAGGACCTCGTACCGGGCGGTCCCGCCGGCCACCAGCAGCCGTCCGTCGGGCAGTTGGCTGTGGCCCGAGCAGAAGAAGTCCTCGGGGGTGGGGACCTTCTTGAAGCTGTTGTCCTTCGGGTCCCACAGGATGGTGTCGAAGGTGCCCTTGTCGAACTTCTTCTGGTTGTTGCCGGAGCCGGCGATCAGCAGCACCTTGCCCGTGTGCAGCAGTGCGGCGTGCACGGCGTTGATCCGGTACTCCTCGGGGATGCCGACCAGTCCCCACGACCCGTACCGGAGCTTGTAGCTGGACTGCCCGATCGTGTAGGCGTGGTACCGCTGCTGGACGAAGGTCAGCGCGGCGGGTGCGTTGAGCGCCGCCAGCGCCACGACGGCGCCGGTGCCCAGGGCGGTGTTCTTGAACTGCTTCGAAGGCCGGTACGCCATGGGTCAGCTCCCTCCTGTCGTCGTGGCGAACGCCGGCTCCGGCTCTTCGCCCGGCCCGTGGACGCGCCCGGTGTCCAAGGCGCCAGCACGGGCCAGGGCGCGGCGCTCGCACAGCAGGTTCCACCCCCATGAGGCCACCGGCGCCAGGGCGACGAGCAGGGTGAACACCGCCCAGGTGCGCATCGCCGCGTGCGTGTGGCCGAGGCGGACCGAGGCCGCCAGGGACAGCACCAGGGCGGCGGCCCACAGGAGGTGGATCCGGAAGGTCATCAACCGGTCGGGGCTGGCCTCACCGCCCTTGGGGGTGACGACGAAGCGGCCCCGGGTGCGCAGCAGGGCCGAGCCGAGCGACTTGAGGTAGATGGGCGCGCAGATCGCGGACATCGCCATGCCGGCCAGGCCGCCGGAACCGGCGGGCTCGTGGGGGGAGACGTTGTGCCTGCGGTTCCACAGGTACAGGCCCACCTGGAGTGCGGCCGTGTCGGTGTAGAGCATGAGCCACACCTCGGACGACACCTGGGTGCCGGAGGCGCCCAGCCACAGGAACAGGACGCAGCTGAGGGCCCCGAGCAGCCAGTTCACGGCGGTCATCGGGTAGTAGACGAGCATCAGCGTGTAGTTGAGCCAGCGCCCCGGCGGCATCCGGAAGAAGCTCTTCCAGTATTGCGTGAGGAGGGTCTCGTACGTCCCCCTCGACCAGCGCAGCTGCTGCGTGAAGAAGTCGGTCCACGAGGCCGGCCCCTCCCCGACGGCGAGCACGTCGGGGGTGTAGACCGACCTCCAGAACCGTCCGGTACGGGGATTGCGGTGGCGGTGCAGCTCGAAGCCGGTGGCCATGTCCTCCGTGAGGGAGTCGTACAGTCCGCCGACCTGCCGGAGGGCGCTGATCCGCACGGCGTTGTTGGTGCCGACGAACATGGGCGCGCCGTAGCGGTTGCCCGCGCGCTGGATCAGCGCGTGGAAGAGGTACTGCTGCGATTCCGCGGCCTTGGTGACGGATGCGGTGTAGTTGCCGTACACCTGCGGTCCCACGACGAAGGCGACGTCCGGATCGCGGAAGAAGCCGAGCATCCGCTCCAGGAAGTTCGGCAGTGGCACGTGGTCGGTGTCGACGGAGGCGAAGAACTCGTAGTCGTCGCCGTGCGCGACCAGCCAGGCGTTGTAGTTGCCGTGCTTGGTCCTCTCCTGGTGGGCGCCCTTGCGGGTGTTCCAGCCGGCTATGCCCTTGCGGGTGAAGTGCCTTACGCCGAGCTCCGCGCACAGGGCCCTGGCCCCGGGGTCGTCCCCCTCGTCCAGCAACCAGACGTCGAGCGGCCCGTCGTGCCGGAGGGCGACCGCCCCTTGGAGGGTGTCCCGCACCATGGCGAGCGACTCCTTGCCGGGGACGTACGTCGTCAGGAAGGCGACCTTGGTGCCGGGTTCGGGCGGTACGGGTACCGGGTCGCGGGCGGCCAGGGTCGCATGGGTCACCGACACGACGTTGACCAGCGTGAACAACATGATGAGTGCGATCGACACCAGCATCACGGCATCGAAGCGGACGAGCCAGCGGTCACCGCCCTCCCGGACGGTCCAGTGGCTGGGCCAGACGAGGTAGAGCAGCAGTCCGGCGGCGGCGAGGGGGGCCAGCGTCATGAGCACCACGGCACGTATGCGTGCGCGGAGCTGCTCGCGGGTCAGCAGCGAGCGGTAGCTCACCCGGTAGGCGGTGGGGTCCGGCTCCGCGAACGGACCGGCGAGGAGGCTGTGGGTCTCGTAGTCGAAGCCATCCGGCCGCACGGCCCCTCCAGTGCTCGGTCCCCGAGGTTTGCTATCACTACAAAAGGTGACAAACCGCAGGCATGTCGAACGGGATTCGACCGAGAGGGGGGTTCTGCATCCGGGGCGGAGGACAGGGCCGTTCGGGCGCCGCCGCTCCCCGCCAGGAGACCGGCGGGGGTACGGCCCCGGCCCGCCGGAACGGGGCGCACGCGTCACCCGGGCCGGGGAGGAGGAAGCGGGAGGCGCTGCCGAGTGCCGCGAACCGGCCGAAGGCCCGTACGACGATGGGGCCCGCCGGCCCGCCCCGCAACCCGGCTCGCCGGCGGGCGGAGTTCAGGTGATACCGCCCGCAGCGACCCCGGCCCGAGCGACGGTCAGGCGGCGTTCGCCGCCTCGCGCCGTGCGCGGGCGGCCACCACGCTGTCGGCCTCCTCGCGCTTGAGGAGCTTGTCGCCGTACAGGCCGCCGAACGGCACCACTGCGAACAGGAAGAACAGGGCGACCCTCTTGACGGGCCACTTCGCCTTGTTCCACACGTCCAGCAGGAAGATCCCGTAGATCACGAACAGGATCCCGTGCAGGATGCCCAGCGGCATCATGAGGTAGTCGACGTCGGAGATCCGGCTCAGCAGCGAGCCGAAGATCAGCAGGGCCGGGAACGACAGGGCCTCCGGTACGGAGACGAGGCGCAGCCGGTGCAGGGCGGAAGCGGTCTTGATGTCCACGGTGAACCTTCGGGGTGGTGGCCTGGGGGCCGTCCCAGTGTCTCAGTCGCTTTGCGGGATCTTGACCGGGGGTCCGCGAGATGCGGCAGTCGCCGGATATCGGCCAAGGGCCCTGTTCGCCTTCGCCGGCTGCCGATAACGTCATCCCGTGGCTCAGTTCCGACTCCAAGGCAGCAAGGTGCTCGCCGTCGATCTGACCGGGGACGCCGTGAAAGCGAAGAACGGCTCCATGGTTGCGTACGACGGCCAGATGACCTTCAAGAAGATGACCGGCGGTGGCGAAGGCCTGCGCGGCATGGTGACCCGGCGGCTGACCGGTGAGCAGATGACCGTGATGGAAGTGCAGGGGCACGGCACCTGCTTCTTCGCCGACCGCGCGAGCGAGATCAATCTGGTCAATCTGCGCGGCGAGAAGCTGTACGTGGAGTCCAGCAACCTGCTGTGCACCGATGCCGGTCTGCGCACCGGCACCAGCTTCACCGGCCTGCGCGGCGGGGCGACGGGCAACGGCCTGTTCACCACCACCGTCGAGGGCTCGGGCCAGGCGGCGATCATGTCCGACGGCCCGGCGGTGGTGCTGCGCGTCAGCGCCCAGTACCCGCTGTCCGTCGACCCGGGGGCGTACATCGCGCACACCGGCAACCTCCAGCAGTCCTTCCAGTCGGGCGTCACCTTCCGCACCCTGATCGGCGAGGGCTCGGGCGAGGCGTTCCAGATCCGCTTCGAGGGCGAGGGCCTCGTCTACGTGCAACCCAGTGAGCGCAACACCATCGGGGGCGACATCTGATGCCGTTCCGCGAGATCAACTCGAAGATGGTCGAGGCCCAGGTGATCCCGGGGCAGAAGTTGTACAGCCAGCGCGGCGCGATGCTCGCGTACCGCGGCGAGGTCTCCTTCACCCCGAGCCTGACGGGCGGTCAGGGCGGGGTGATGGGCATGATCGGGCGCCGGGTGGCGAACGAGCAGACCCCGCTGATGACGGTCGAGGGCAGCGGCACCGTGATGTTCGGCCACGGCGGCCACCACATCCAGGTGATCGGCCTGACCGGCGACACCCTGTACGTCGAAGCGGACCGACTGCTCGCCTTCGACGGCACCCTTCAGCAGGGCACGATGTTCATGGGCGCACAAGGCGGTGTCATGGGCATGGTGCGCGGCCAGGTGACGGGTCAGGGCCTGTTCACCACCACCCTCAAGGGTCACGGCTCGGTCGCCGTGATGGCCCACGGCGGGGTCATCGAACTCCCCATCACCCCGAACCGGCCGGTCCACGTCGATCCGCAGGCGTACGTGGCCCACCACGGGGACGTCAGGAACAAGCTCTCCACCGCGCTCGGCTGGCGCGACATGGTGGGGCGCGGCTCGGGCGAGGCGTTCCAGCTGGAGCTGTCGGGCCAGGGCGCCGTGTACGTGCAGGCCTCGGAGGAGAAGCTGTGAACTTTGGCCCCGTGACCGGAGGGCCGGGCGGTCCGACGGTCTTCGACCCGTACACCCTGCCCTCCGACGACAACGTCAACGCGTACACCTTCTGTGTGGAGCTCAAGGGCAGCCAGTGGTTCCTGCAAAAGGGCAAGATGATCGCGTACTACGGGCGCATCGAGTTCAACGGGGTCGGCAACGGCCGCTTCGACCGGCTGCTGCGCACGAGCTTCCACTCGCCGCTGCACGCCAGTGACTGGGTGGTGGCCGAGGGGCAGGGCAAGATGCTGCTGGCCGACCGTGCCTTCGACGTGAACTCGTACGACCTGGACAATGGAAACCTGACCATCCGGTCGGGCAACCTGCTGGCCTACCAGCCCTCGCTCGCCCTCAAGCAGTCGATCGTTCCGGGGTTCCTGACCCTGATTGGAACGGGGAAGTTCGTGGCGGCGTCCAACGGACCGGTGGTGTTCATGGAGCCGCCGCTGCGCGTGGACCCGCAGGCGTTGGTGGGCTGGGCGGACTGTCCGTCCCCGTGCCACCACTACGACCACGGTTACATGTCGGGGGTCATCGGTGGACTCCGCTCGCTGACCGGCATCGGCGGTAGCTCCGGCGAGGAACATCAGTTCGAGTTCGTCGGAGCCGGCACGGTACTGCTGCAGTCGTCGGAGGTATTGATGGCGGAACAGGCGGTCGGCGCCGTGGGGGCGGCGGAATCGGCGGGCGTACCCGGCGCCGGGTACGGCGGGGGGCAGGGTCCGCTGGGTCAGCTCGGTGTCCCGCGGATGCCGGGACAGCTGGGTGATCTCCAGCGGCGCCTGGGACTCTGATCTTCAACCTTCCCGTTTTTGTACGTAATTCAACTTCTTAGGTAGAGTTCATTCATGGAGACCATGGAGACCGAGACGGCCACGCGTTGGCTCACCGACGCCGAGCAGTGCACCTGGCGCACCCATCTGGACGTCAGCCGACTGCTGATGCATCAGCTGGAAAAGGATCTCCAGCCCTTCGGGCTCACCAACAACGACTACGAGATCCTCGTGAACCTCTCGGAGTCCGAGGACCACCGGATGCGGATGAGCGACCTCGCGACGTCGACGCTCCAGTCCAAGAGCCGGCTGTCCCACCAGATCACCCGTATGGAGACGGCCGGCCTGGTCGTCCGCGTGAACTGCGAGTCCGACCGCCGAGGGCTGTACGCCGTCCTGACGGACGAGGGCATGGAGCTCATGCGGAAGGTCGCCCCGCACCACGTGGCGTCCGTCCGCCGGCATTTCATCGACCTGCTGCCGCCGGAGGCCCTGGCGGCGCTGCGCGCCTCGCTGGAACCGGTGGCCAGCCACCTGCGCGACCAGCGCGGCAAGGGCTGACACCGACCGATCCGCGGGATCTGATGCGGACCGGATCGGGCGACCCTAGACTGGCGAGCGCCCGGATTACCCCGATCTTCGAGGGAGTGGCGTCATGGCCAAGCGCGGCAACAAGAAGCGAGCACGCAAGAAGAAGAAGGCGAACCACGGCAAGCGTCCCAACGCCTGACCGGTCCGCCACGCGTACGCGAGAGCCGCGCCCCGCACGAGGGGCGCGGCTCTCGCGTACGGGCTCCTCAGGCCTCCGTCAGCGTCGCCAGCAGGGTGTCCGCGGCGGCGTACGGGTCCAGCTCGCCGAGCGCGACCCGAGCCGCCAGGGCGTCGAGGTGGGCGTCCCCGTGCACGTCCGCCATCCGGGCCCGTAGGGCCGTCACGGCGATGGTCTCCACCTCGCGCGCGGCCCGTGCCGTACGGCGCTCGGCCAGCACCCCGCGCTCGTCCATCCACGCCCGGTGCTTCTCCAGGGCCTCGACCAGCTCGTCGATGCCCTGGCCGCGCGCCGCGACCGTCTTGACGATCGGTGGCCGCCAGTCGCCCGCGCCCCGGGACTCCCCCAGGCCCAGCATGTGGTTCAGCTCGCGGGCCGTCGCATCCGCACCGTCCCGGTCCGCCTTGTTCACCACGTACACGTCGCCGATCTCCAGGATTCCCGCCTTGGCGGCCTGGATCCCGTCGCCCATGCCGGGAGCCAGCAGCACGACGGAGGTGTCGGCCTGCGAGGCGATCTCCACCTCCGACTGCCCGACCCCGACGGTCTCCACGAGGATGACCTCGCAGCCGGCCGCGTCGAGCACCCGGATCGCCTGCGGGGCGGCCCAGGCCAGGCCCCCCAGGTGACCGCGGGTGGCCATGGAGCGGATGTAGACCCCCGGATCGGAGGCGTGGTCCGACATCCGCACCCGGTCGCCGAGCAGCGCACCGCCGGAGAACGGTGAGGACGGGTCGACGGCGAGGACGCCGACCCGCTTGCCCGCCTTGCGGTACGCGGTGACCAGCGCCGAGGTCGACGTGGACTTGCCCACGCCCGGGGACCCCGTGAGGCCCACCACGTACGCCCCGCCCGTCAGCGGGGCCAGGGCCGCCATCACCTCGCGCAGCTGCGGGGACGCCCCCTCGACCAGCGAGATCAGCCGGGCCACTGCTCTCGGCCTGCCCTCACGCGCCTGGGCCACCAGCTGGGGGACGTCCACCGTCATACGTGCTGCGCTCCTTGGTTCTCGCTACGGATACGGCTTCGGGTACGGCACCGGTACGACCCGGGTACGGCTCGGGATACCGGTCCGCAGGCCTACTTCTTCGGGACCCGGACGATCAGGGCGTCGCCCTGGCCGCCGCCACCGCACAGTGCAGCCGCGCCGACCCCGCCGCCCCGGCGCTTCAGCTCCAGTGCCAGGTGCAGCACCACACGGGCGCCGGACATGCCGATCGGGTGGCCCAGGGCGATCGCGCCACCGTTGACGTTCACCCTTTCCGGGGTCACGCCCAGGTCCTTCATTGACTGCACGGCGACCGCCGCGAAGGCCTCGTTGATCTCGATGAGGTCCAGGTCGGCGACCTGGAGGCCCTCCTTCTTCAAGGCGTGCAGGATCGCGTTCGACGGCTGCGACTGGAGGGAGTTGTCCGGGCCGGCCACATTGCCGTGAGCGCCGATCTCGGCGATCCAGTCCAGGCCCAGTTCCTCGGCCTTGGCCTTGCTCATCACGACCACGGCAGCGGCGCCGTCGCTGATCTGGGAGGAGGTGCCGGCGGTGATCGTGCCGTCCTTCGCGAAGGCCGGACGCAGCTTGCCGAGGGACTCCGCCGTGGTCTCCGGGCGGATGCCCTCGTCCTGCGAGAAGATCACCGGGTCGCCCTTGCGCTGCGGGATCTCGACCGGGGTGATCTCGGCCTCGAAGATGCCGTTCTTCTGCGCGGCCGCGGCCCGCTGGTGCGAGGTGGCGGCGAACTCGTCCTGCGGAGCGCGCTCGATGCCGAGGCGGGCGTTGTGCTTCTCCGTGGACTCGCCCATCGCGATCTTCTCGAAGGGGTCCGTCAGGCCGTCGTACGCCATCGCGTCGAGCATCTCGACGGCGCCGAACTTGTAGCCCTCGCGGGACTTCGACAGCAGGTGCGGGGCGTTGGTCATGGACTCCTGACCGCCCGCGACCACGATGTCGAACTCACCGGCACGGATGAGCTGGTCGGCGAGCGCGATCGCGTCCAGGCCCGAGAGGCACACCTTGTTGACGGTGAGGGCGGGCACGTTCATGGGGATGCCGCCCTTGACCGCCGCCTGGCGGGCAGGAATCTGGCCCGCACCGGCCTGCAGCACCTGGCCCATGATCACGTACTGGACCTGGTCGCCGGAGATACCGGCCCGCTCCAGTGCGGACTTGATGGCGAAGCCGCCGAGGTCGGCGCCCGAGAAGGACTTCAGCGAACCGAGCAGCCGCCCCATGGGGGTGCGGGCCCCGGCGACGATCACTGACGTGGTGTTGTTCGTTCCGGACATGGAGCACAGCCCCTTGAGGATGAGGAGTGAACGAGGGTTTACCTGAATGTACTGAGCAGTACCCGCGCCGTCACCGGGCAGTCGGTGTGATCGCTGGCACGTTGCGTGACGGGCCTCCTCAGCTGTGCACTGGTCCCATGCTGACAAGAATCGACCACATCGGGATCGCCTGCTTCGACCTGGACAAGACCGTCGAGTTCTACCGTGCCACGTACGGCTTCGAGGTGTTCCACACCGAAGTCAACGAGGAGCAGGGGGTCCGCGAGGCCATGCTCAAGATCAACGAGACCTCCGACGGCGGGGCCTCGTACCTCCAGCTCCTGGAACCCACCCGCGAGGACTCCGCGGTGGGCAAGTGGCTGGCCAAGAACGGCGAGGGCGTGCACCACATCGCCTTCGGCACCGAGGACGTCCGGGGCGACTCCGAGGCCATCCGCGGCAAGGGCGTCCGGGTCCTCTACGATCAGCCCCGTACCGGCTCGATGGGCTCCTCGATCACGTTCCTGCACCCCAAGGACTGCCACGGAGTCCTCACCGAACTGGTCACCTCCAACCCCGACCACTGACGGACCACTGGCGGACCACTGATGGCCCGATTCCCCGGCCGGTAGAGTGGCCATGGCTCGGCCGGGGTTCGGTGCGGAAACGGGGTCGGGGCCTGTGACCCCTGCCCCGGTATCTGACACCATTCCCCCGGGGGCGTCGTTCAGCGGGCGAGCGATGCTCAATTGGGAGTGAGCTTGCGACCAGGGGACGGATGGGACCGCGCTGTGCGGGGCTACGAAAGCCAGGAGAGCCATCAGGCTGAAGCCGACCATCTCTCGCGCTTCGAAGCCGAGATGGAACGGCTGAAGAAGGAGCGCGGGAAGGCCGTCCAGCACGCCGAGGACCTGGGCTACCAGGTCGAAGTGCTGCGGGCCAAGCTCCACGAGGTGCGCCGGGCCCTGGCGTCCCGTCCTGCCTACGACAGCGCGGACATGGGCTACCAGGCGGAGCAGCTGCTCCGCAACGCCCAGATCCAGGCCGACCAGATGCGCTCGGACGCCGAGCGCGAACTGCGCGACGCCCGGGCGCAGACCCAACGCATCCTTCAGGAGCACGCCGAACACCAGGCGCGCCTCCAGGCCGAGCTGCACGCCGAGGCCGTCAACCGCCGCCAGCGGCTGGACCAGGAGCTCAACGAGCGCCGCCAGACCGTCGAGGCACACGTCAACGAGAACGTCGCGTGGGCCGAGCAGCTGCGCGCCCGCACGGAGTCCCAGGCCCGCCGGCTCATGGACGAGTCCCGTGCCGAGGCCGAGCAGTCCCTGAACGCCGCCCGCGCCGAGGCCGCCCGGGTCGCCGAGGAGACCCGGCGCCGACTGGCCGCCGATGCGGAAGCCGCGCGCGCCGAGGCCGAGGCCACCCTGCTGCGGGCGCGCAAGGAGGCCGAGCGGCTGCTGACCGCCGCCTCCACGCAGGCCCAGGAGGCCACCGAGCACGCCGAGCGGCTGCGTACGACCACCACCGCCGAGGCCGAGCAGACCCGCCAGCAGACCCTGGACCTCGGCCGGGTGGCCGAACAGCGGGCCCAGGAGGCCGACGGCGCGCTGCGCCAGGCCCGCGCCGAGGCCGAAAAGCTCCTCGCGGACGCCAAGGAGAGCGCCGCCCGGCAGCTCGCCTCGGCGGAGTCCATCAACGAGCAGCGCACCCGGACCGCGAAGGAGCAGGTGGCCCGGCTCGTCGGCGAGGCCACCAAGGAGGCCGAGGTCCTCAAGGCGGAGGCCGAGCAGACCCTCGCCGATGCCCGCGCCGGCGTCGAGCGGCTGCGCGCGGAGGCCGCGGAGCAAGCCCGCGCGGCGGCGGCCGAGGACACGGCCGCCCAGCTGGCGAAGGCCGCCCGTACCGCCGAAGACGTACTGAACAAGGCCTCGGAGGACGCGCGGGCCACCACCCGCGCCGCGTCCGAGGAGGCCGAGCGGATCCGCCGCGAGGCCGAGTCCGAGGCGGAGCGGCTGCGTGCCCAGGCGGCGGCCACGGCCGCGGAGCTCAAGGGCGCCGCGAAGGACGACACCGAGGAGTACCGGGCCCGCACCGTCGAACTCCAGGAAGAGGCCAGGCGGCTGCGCGGCGAGGCCGAGCAGCTGCGCGCCGAGGCCGTCGCCGAGGGCGAGCGGATCCGCGGCGAGGCGCGCCGCGAGGCGGTCCAGCAGATCGAGGAGGCGGCCCGGACCGCCGAGGAGCTGCTCGGCAAGGCCAAGGCGGACGCGGACGAGCTGCGCGGCGGGGCGACCGCCGAGAGCGAGCGGGTCCGTGCCGAGGCCGTTGAGCGGGCCACCACGCTGCGCAAGCAGGCCGAGGAGACCCTGGAGCGGACCCGCACCGAGGCGGAGCGGCTGCGCGCCGAGGCCGAGGAGCAGGCCGAGGCCGTACGGGCCGAGGCCGACGCGACGGCCCGGGCACGGCGCGAGGAGCTCGAGCAGTCGCTGGCCGTGAAGCGGGCGGAGGCCGAGGACGAGCTCGTACGCCTGCACACGGAGGCCGAGGGCCGACTGGGCACGGCCGAGCAGACGTTGCGCGACGCCCGCGGGGCGGCGGAGAACATCCGTCGGGAGACCACCGAAGAGGCCGACCGGCTGCGGGCCGAGGCGGCGGAGCGGATCCGCAGCCTCCAGGCGCAGGCGGAGGCGGAGGCCGACCAGCTGCGCACGGACGCGGCACAGGACGCCGGCCGGGTGCGGGCGGAGGCCGAGCAGGTCGCCGTACGGCTGCGCAGCGAGGCGGAGTCCGAGGCGGAGCGGGTGCGCTCCGAGGCGAAGGAGACCGCGGACCGGCTGCGGGCGGAGGCCAAGGCCGCCGCCGAGCGGGTCGCCGAGGAGGCCGCCGAAGCGCTGGCCGCCGCGCAGGAGGAGGCCGCCCGGCGCCGCCGGGAGTCCGAGCAGACCTTGGCGTCGGCCCGGACGGAGGCGGAGAACGAGCGGGCCCAGGCCCGCGAGCAGAGCGAAGAACTGCTGGCCGCGGCCCGCAGGCGCTCCGAGGAGGCGCAGGCCGAGGCGGCCCGCCTGACCGAGGAGGCGGAGCGGCGCGCCGCGGAGCTGGTGTCGGCGGCCGAGGCCACCGCCCAGCAGGTTCGGGACTCCGTGGCCGGTCTGCACGAGCAGGCCGAGGAGGAGATCACCGGGCTGCGCAGCGCCGCGGAGCACGCGGCGGAGCGCACGAAGACGGAAGCGGAGGAGGAGGCCTCCCGGGTCCGCAAGGACGCCTACGAGGAGCGGGAGCGGGCCACCGAGGACGCCAACCGGATCCGCAGCGAGGCGCGGGCCGAGACGGACGCGGCGAAGGCGCTGGCCGAGCGTACGGTCGGCGATGCGATCGCCGAGGCGGAGCAGCTGCGCAGCGACACCGCCGAGTACGCGCAGCGGGTGCGTACGGAGGCTACGGACGCGCTGGCCGCGGCCGAGCGCGACGCGGCCCGGACCCGGGCCGACGCCCGTGCGGACGCGAACCGGATCCGCGGCGAGGCGGCGGAGTCCCTGGAGTCCTCGCGCGCCGAGGGCGGCCGGATCGTCGCCGAGGCGACGGCAGAGGCGGAGCGGCTCACCGAGGAGACGCGCGCGGCGAACGAGGCCACCCGGATCGAGGCCCTCGCGGAGGCGGAGCGGATCACCGTCGACGCGTCCGAGGTGGCGGAGGCCACCCGGATCGAGGCGGCGGGCACGCTGGACGAGGCCCGGGCGGAGGCCAACCGGCTGCGCACCGAGGCCGCGGAGCAGGCGGACCGGCTCGTCACCGAAGCCGTGTCCGAGGCGGAGCGGCTCACCGAGGAGACGCGCGCGGCGAACGAGGCCACTCTCAGCGAGGCGACGGCGAAGGCCGAACGGCTCACCCAGCAGGCGGCGGACACGATGGCCGCGGCCGAGCGGGACGCGGCGCGGGTCCTGGTCGACGCCCGCAACGAGGGCGACCGGCTGGTCGAGGAGACGCGCGCGGCGAACGAGGCCACGGTCGGCGAGGCCGCGGCGGAGGCCGAACGGCTGCGGGCCGAGGCGGCGCAGGCCCTGGACGACGCCCGTGCGGAGGGCGGCCGGATCATCGGTGAGGCCACCGCGGAGGCGGACCGGGTCACGGTCGCGGCGAACGAGACGCTCGCGAGCGCCGAGCGCGAGTCCGAGCAGACGCTCAACGAGGCGCGCACGGAGGCGGGCCGGCTGCGCAGCGAGGCCGCCGAGCAGGTGGACCGGCTCATCACCGAGGCCGCGTCCGAGGCGGACAAGCTCACCGAGCAGACCCGCAAGGACAACGAGCGTACGGTCGGCGAGGCGCAGGCCGAGGCCGAGCGGCTGCGGGCGGAGGCCTCGGAGGCCCTCGCTTCGGCGCAGGAGCACGCGGCCCGTACCCGGTCGGAGGCCGAGCGGGTCAAGGCGCGGGCGGCGACCGAGGCGGAGCGGACCCGTACCGAGGCCCGCAAGGAGTCCGAGCGGCTGCTGGACGAGGCCCGCGAGGAGGCCAACAAGCGGCGCAGTGAGGCTGCGGAGCAGGTGGACCGACTCATCACCGAGGCGGCGGCGGAAGCGGACAGGCTCACCGCCGATGCGCAGGCGCAGGCCCTGGCCGCCACGACGGCGGCCGAGGAGCAGGCCGACGCGATGGTCGACGCAGCCCGCAAGGAGGCCTCGCGGATCTCCTCGGAGGCGACCGTCGAGGGCAACTCCCTGGTCGAGAAGGCCCGTACGGACGCGAACGAGCTGCTGGTCGGTGCGCGTTCGGACGCCGCGGCCATAAGGGAGCGGGCGGAAGAGCTGCGGTCCCGGGTTGAGGGCGAGGTCGAGGAGCTGCACGAGCGGGCCCGCAGGGAGTCCGCCGAGCAGATGAAGTCGGCCGGCGAGCGGGTGGACAAGCTGGTGCGGGCGGCGACCGAGCAGAGCGCCGCGGCCGAGGCGAAGGCCAAGGCGCTGGTGTCGGACGCGAGCAGCGAGGCGAGCAAGGTCCGCATCGCGGCGGTGCGCAAGGCGGAGGCGCTCCTCAAGGAGGCCGAGCAGAAGAAGGCCGAGCTGACCCGGGCGGCCGAGAACGCCCTCGCACAGGCGGAGGCGGAGGCGGCGCGGCTCGTCGAGGAAGGCCGCCGTGAGCTGGAGGTTCTGGTGCGCAGGCGCGAGGACATTCAGGCGGAGATCTCCCGTGTCCAGGACGTTCTTGAGGCGTTGGAATCATTCGAGGCGCCTTCGGTTGGCGCGAAGCCCGCGATCGGAGGCCAGGGCGCGGGGGGCGTGAAGGCTGGAGCTGGTGCGGGGTCCACTCGTTCGGGTGGCAAGACGTCGGAGGGCTAGTCAGCGCGCGGGATGTGTGTTCCTGATGAAGGTTCAGGCGAACGAGTGACAAGCATTCTGCCGCCTTGCCACTCAAAAGGGGTCTCATTGTCCAGATCAATCGCGGATTGACTCGAAGACACGCCGCTCGGGCGCCTAGGATTCCCCTAACACCTCACGTAGCACCTCATCGGTCTCATTCGACAGGAACCCCATGAGCGACACTTCCTCCCCCTTCGGCTTCGAGCTCGTGCGGCGTGGTTACGACCGCGGTCAGGTGGACGACCGCATTACCAAGCTGGTCTCTGACCGCGACAGCGCCCTTGGACGTATCAACTCTCTGGAAAAGCGGATCGAGGAGCTGCACCTCGAGACGCAGAACGCCCAGGCCCAGGTGAGCGACGCCGAGCCGTCGTACGCGGGCCTCGGCGCCCGAGTCGAGAAGATCCTGCGGCTCGCCGAGGAGGAGGCGAAGGACCTGCGCGAGGAGGCCCGTCGCGCGGCCGAGCAGCACCGTGAGCTCGCCGAGTCGGCCGCCCAGCAGGTGCGCAACGACGCCGAGTCGTTCGCCGCCGACCGCAAGTCGAAGGCGGAGGACGAGGGCGTCCGCATCGTCGAGAAGGCCAAGGGCGACGCCGCCACCCTGCGCTCCGAGGCCCAGAAGGACGCCGCCTCCAAGCGCGAGGAGGCCGACGCCCTGTTCGAGGAGACCCGCGCCAAGGCCGCGCAGGCCGCCGCGGACTTCGAGACCAACCTGGCCAAGCGCCGCGAGCAGTCCGAGCGCGACCTCGCCTCGCGCCAGGCCAAGGCCGAGAAGCGCCTCGCGGAGATCGAGCACCGCGCCGAGCAGCTGCGCCTGGAGGCCGAGAAGCTGCGCACGGACGCCGAGCGCCGGGCCCGCCAGACCGTGGAGACCGCGCAGCGCCAGGCCGAGGACATCGTCGCCGACGCCAACGCCAAGGCGGACCGCATCCGCAGCGAGTCCGAGCGCGAGCTGGCGGCGCTCACCAACCGCCGCGACTCCATCAACGCCCAGCTGACCAACGTCCGCGAGATGCTGGCGACGCTGACCGGTGCGGCCGTTGCCGCCGCCGGTTCCCCGATCGACGACGAGCCGGTCACCCGCGGCGTTCCGGCACAGCAGAGCCGCTAGCACGGCCGACGGTGGACCGGCGGTTGCCCCGCTGGTTTCCCGCTGGTTCCCCGCTGGTAGAGAAACGTCGCGCCCGAGGGCCCCGTGTCACCTTTTTGAGGTGGCGTGGGGCCCTCGGGCGTTCTAGCGTGAGGCGCATGATCGAGCTTGAGGGCCTCACGAAACGATTCGGCGCGAAGACCGCCGTGGACCACCTCAGCTTCCAGGTCAGACCGGGGGTGGTGACCGGCTTCCTCGGCCCCAACGGGGCGGGCAAGTCGACGACCATGCGCATGATGCTCGACCTCGACAACCCGACCAGCGGTACGGTCCGGATCGACGGGAAGCACTACCGGGACCTACCGGAACCGCTGAAGCACATCGGGGCGCTGCTGGACGCGAAAGCCATGCACGGCGGCCGGAGCGCGTACAACAACCTTCTCTGCCTTGCCCAGTCGAACCGGATCCCGGAGAGCCGGGTCTCCGAGGTCCTGGACCTCGTCGGGCTGGCGTCCGTGGCGAAGAAGAAGTCGAAAGGATTTTCGCTAGGCATGGGCCAGCGGCTGGGAATCGCCTCGGCCCTGCTGGGCGACCCGGAGATCCTCATGTTCGACGAACCCGTCAACGGTCTGGACCCGGAGGGAATTCTCTGGATCCGCAATCTGATGAAGGGTCTAGCGGCGGAGGGGCGGACGATCTTCGTCTCCTCCCACCTGATGAGCGAAATGGCCTTGACCGCAGACCATTTGATCGTCATCGGTCAGGGGAAGCTGTTGGCCGATATGTCTATGGCTGATTTCATTCACAAGAACTCGCGCAGCTACGTCCGGCTGCGCTCCCCGCAGCAGGAGCGACTCAAGGACGTCCTGCACGGAGCCGGGATCGACGCCGTCAGCGTCCCGGCCACAGGCGCCCTGGAGATCGACGGGGTGGCGGCCGAACAGCTCGGCGAGCTGGCCGCCCAGCACCAGATCGTGCTGCACGAACTCAGCCCGCAACGGGCTTCACTGGAGGAAGCGTTCATGCGCATGACGGCGGACTCCGTCGAGTACCACGCCCACGCCCCGGGCGCCCCTGGCATGCTGCCCGGGCCCGGCACGAACGCCGACACCCCGGCCCGGCCGGCCGACGCCCCTGCGTGGGGCGCCGGTTACGAGGCGACGCGCAAGGGTGGGCAGTGACCATGTCCTCCTTCCCCGCCGTTCTCCGGTCCGAGTGGACCAAGATCCGTACGGTCGCCTCGACCAGCTGGACCCTGGTCGCGGCCCTGGTGGTCACGGTCGGCGTCAGCGCCGGTCTGTGCGCCGTCTTCAACGCCACGTTCCAGGACATGCCGAAGGAGCAGCAGCTCACCTTCGACCCGACCCTGGCCAGCTTCGCCGGCATGACCCTCGGTCAGCTCGCCATGATCGTCTTCGGTGTACTGGTCGTGGGCACCGAGTACAGCTCGGGCATGATCCGCACCTCGCTGGCCGCCGTACCCCGTCGCGGCAGTTTCCTGGCCGGCAAGCTCATCGTGGCCACCGGCCTCGCACTGATCGTGGGGCTCGTGACCAGCTTCCTGTCCTTCTTCCTGGGACAGGCCATCCTGGGCGACCGCAGCATCGGCATCGACGAGCCGAACGTCCTGCGCGCGGTGGTCGGCGCCGGTCTCTACATGGCGGTGATCGCCCTGTTCTCGATGGGCGTGGCGACGATCCTGCGCAGTTCGATGCTGTCCCTCGGCATCCTGATGCCGTTCTTCTTCCTGGTCTCGACGATCCTCGGGGCGGTCAGCGCCACCCGGAAGGTCGCGCAGTACTTCCCCGACCAGGCAGGCTCCAAGATCATGCAGGTGGTCCCGGGGGCGATGGACAGCGGCGAGACGCCCTACGGCCCGTGGGGCGGCTTCGCGATCATGGCGCTGTGGGCGCTCGCCGCCGTGCTCGGGGGCTACCTGGTCCTGAAGAAGCGCGACGCCTGACGGAGGTCCGGGAGCGGACGTCCGTCCTATGACGGACGTCCGCCGTACTACGGGTCATCCCCGGGTCGCTCTCAGGGCTAGCTCAGGGATCCGGTGGGGGATGGAACCGTAGGCGACTCGATATCCTCTTAACCCTTACGCGGACGAAAGCCGTCCGGTCCTGGCAAGGGGCAGAGCAATGATCGAGGCAGTCGGCCTGACCAAGCGCTACGGCGCCAAGACCGCCGTCGACCAGCTGTCCTTCCAGGTCAGGCCTGGTCACGTGACCGGATTCCTGGGGCCCAACGGCTCGGGGAAGTCCACCACCATGCGCATGATCCTCGGCCTGGACCGGCCCACTGCCGGCCGGGTCACGATCAACGGCCAGCCCTTCCGACAGCTTCCGAACGCCCAGCGGCACGTCGGCGCACTGCTCGACGCCAAGGCCGTGCACGGTGGCCGCCGGGCCCGCAAGCACCTGCTCTCCGTCGCCCAGCTCTCCGGCATCCCCGAGAGGCGGGTGGACGAGGTACTGGCCGTGGTCGGCCTCCAGGACGTCGCCCGGCAGCGCACGAAGGGCTTCTCGCTCGGCATGGGCCAGCGGCTCGGCATCGCTGCCGCCCTGCTCGGCGACCCCCAGGTGCTGCTGTTCGACGAGCCGGTCAACGGGCTCGACCCCGAGGGCATCCTGTGGGTCCGCAACCTCATGCGCAAGCTCGCCTCCGAGGGCCGCACCGTCTTCGTCTCCTCGCACCTCATGAGCGAGATGGCGTTGACCGCCGACCACCTGATCGTGATCGGCCGGGGGCGACTGCTGGCCGACATGGGCACCCAGGAATTCATCGCGCACAACTCGGCCGGATTCGCGCGGGTGCGCGCGGCCGCCGGGGGTCCCCCCGGACGAAGTCCGGGGGACGATCAAGATGGCCGGGATGCACTGGGTGCGGCCCTGACCGAGGCGGGCGGCCGGGTGCTCCAGGAGCCCGACGGAGCACTGCGCGTGACCGGCCTGGAGCTGCCCCGCATCTCCGACCTCGCGCACGGGGCCGGCGTACGGCTGTGGGAGCTGTCCCCGCACCGGGCCTCGCTGGAGGAGGCCTACATGCGGATGACCCAGCCCTCCGTCGAGTACACCTCCACCGAGGACCCGCGTGCCGAGCTCTGGGAGCCGGAGCCGCTGAGCGTCCCCGCCTGGGAGGACGAGCTCCCGACCCCGGAGGTTCCGCAGGACGGCTTCTTCGCTCCCCCGCCGCCCGGGGCGGGCGGGCAGCCCTTCCTGATGCCCAGCAGTCCCGGCGACCTCGCCGCCGCCCGCAACACCCCCACGGACACCCGCAAGGACACCCGATGACCGGCCCCACGAGCACCGCGGACCAGCCGAAGAGCTACAGCTCGCCGCTCCCGACGCCCCGGCCGCACCTCGGGCACGCACTGGCCTCGGAGTGGACGAAGCTGACCTCGGTGCGCTCCACCGTGTGGACGCTCGGCTCACTGGTGCTGCTCGTCGCCGGCATCGGGCTGTTCGCCGTCTCCGAGACCCGCTCCTCCGACTACCAGGACGTACCGCTCACGGCTCCCGCCCTGTTCGGGCTGCTGGTGGGTCAGGTACCCGTGATGGTGTTGGGCGTCCTGACGATCACCTCCGAGTACGGCACCGGCCTCATCCGTACGACCCTCACCGCCGCCCCTGACCGGGGCCGGGTGTTGACCGCGAAGTACCTCGTCTTCTCCACCGTCGCCTTCCTCACCGCAACCGGTTCGGTGGCGGTGGTCGGGCTGGCCTCCGAGATCCTCCACGACGGCGGGGCGGCCGGACGGCACGGCGCCGGCGAATGGGCGCACGCACTGGCCGGTTGCGTGTACGTCACCCTGCTCGGGGTGCTCGGCCTGGCGATGGGCGCCATGCTGCGGCACTCGGCCGGGGCGATCGCCGTGATGCTGGGGCTGGTCACGCTGCCGCCGGTGATAGGGGCGATGCTCAGCATGTGGGAGACCATGGCCCCGCTCGGCCGCACGGTGCTCCAGTACAACGCCCCGGTCGCCCTCATGCAGCTGTTCGGCCTGCCGGACGACAACTCCGCGGACCTGCCGGGCAACTGGGCCCATCTGTCGCTGCTGCTCCTGCTGACGGGGGCCGCGGTGGTCGGCTCGTACGCGGTGGTCGGCCGCCGCGACGTCTGACCCCCGGTACGCGAGCTCGGACCCGCTCAGTACCTGGGCGCGTTCCTGGACCGCTGCACCCGCGAGGTGCGGCGGTCCTTCGCGTTCCAGCAGGCCTTGTGCCAGTGCCGCCGGTCGTCCACGCCGCCGTACTCGGGCCAGGCCACCAGGTGCGGCGTGCCGGAGGGAATCTCCTGGTCGCAGCCCGGGCAGCGGTAGCGCTTGCCCGCCGCGCTCGCGCCCGCGACGTGCCGGACCTTCCACTCCTCGCCCTGGTACTCCTCGGTGCGCTCCAGCCCGAACCGGTCCAGGCCTCCCGAACCGGAGCCCGAGCCCGGTTCCGGACGGTCAGCTGGATTCCCGCCGCCCCTGGGGCGGTTGTGGCGCGGTGACACGTATACCTCACGGATGGGCGGACGGCAGTGACTTTCTCCCAGACTACGCGCAGCGAGGCCGGGTCACCGCAGGGTGGCTGACAGAGCACGCGCAATGACGACGACTGGCCTGACTATCCCAATAACTTTCCTGTCAGGCCGTGCCTTTGGCACGTGTCAGACGTTGTTGCCATAGGAAGAACCGGTCCACCTGGGGGAGGCCGCGTCAGCCACGAGGAAGGTAAAGGCGATGCGTGTAGGAGCGTTTGTACTGGCGGCCCAGTTCCCGGGCCAGGGGCAGGGGGAGGCGCTGCACCGGGCGGTGCGGACGGCCGAGGCGGCCGAGGAGGCCGGGCTGGACTCGGTCTGGCTGGCCGAGCACCATTTCGTCCCGTACGGGGTGTGCCCGTCGGCCGTGACCCTGGCGGCCCTGCTCCTGGGGCGGACCCGACGGCTACGGGTGGGTACGGCGGTCAGCGTGCTGCCGAGCACGCACCCAGTGGCCCTCGGGGAGCAGGCGGCGCTGCTCCACCTCACCTCGGGCGGCCGGTTCACCCTGGGGGTGGGCCGGGGCGGGCCATGGGTGGACCTGGAGGTGTTCGGCGGCGGCCTCGACGCCTACGAGAAGGAGTTCCCGCAGGACCTGGACCTGCTGCGGCGCTGGCTGGTCGAGCCGCGCGTGGCGGCTGCCGGCGGGCGGTACCGGTTCCGTGAAGTGGCCGTCGTACCCCGGCCTGCGGAAGCGCTGGACGGGGACGGATCAGGGCCGGAAGTGATCGTCGCCTGCACCTCCCCCGCATCGGTACGGATGGCCGCGGAGCGGGGCCTGCCGATGCTGCTGGGCATGCACTGCGGGGACGAGGACAAGGCGGAGATGGTCGCCCTTTACCGGCGCACGGCCGCGGCGGCGGGCCAGTGCCCGCAGGCCCCGCACGTGTCTGCGGGCGTGTGCCAGCTGGCGGACCGTACGGTGGACGCCCGCGAAGCCCTGACGAAGGCGATGCCGGGCTGGTTGAGGCAGGGGCTGGAAGCGCACGTGACCGTGGACGGCCGTGAGCGCACGATGCGGGATCCCGTCGCCTACACGGAACTGCTCTGTGATCTGCACCCCGTGGGCACCCCGCGGCTGGCGGCCGACCGGCTGGCGGCCACGGCGGAACGGACGGGCATCACACGGTTCGCACTGGTGACGGAGGGGTCCGGCGATCTCGCCGCGACGGAGGAGAACGTACGGCGCCTCGGCGCCGAGGTCCTGCCCCGCCTCGACTGAAGCTGCCGCTCCGGTATCAGTGGTGCGTCCCGCGATACGGAGCGGCAGCGAAGTACGGTCGAGCAGGTGGTGCGGGTCGAGCAGGTGGTGCGGGTCGTGCCGGTCGTGCGCTCAGCAGTCCCGAAGCTCCGGAGACTGGTTGAGCAGCTGGCCGCGGATCGACGTGAACTTGGCCAGCCTGTCGTCCGAGGAAGGATCCAGCGGGAACACCGCCACACGGTGACAGTTCTGGAATGCGAGGCGCACCCCGAAGTGCCGCTGCAGCGCACCGCGTATCGCGTCACTCGCGAGAGCGCGCAGCAGCTGCCCGCGCGCCTGCTCGTCGGGCGGCGGCGTCTGGTTGTCGGCGAACTCTCCGCCGTCCACCTTCAGCTGGGCCACCAGCGAGCTGATCATCTCCCACGCAAAAGGCAGGGAGGTCCGGACGCAGTCGACGAAAGCGGCTTCGTCGACCTCGCCTCGCTCGGCCTGTTCGAGTAGGGCCGGTGAGACGTCGAGCGACATGGGTTCTCCTCTCGCGACCCCGGCCATTGGGTTGCCGGAGTCTTACGGGCAGGGAAGGAGATCGCGACGCAGAGTGCACGCTCGACGACCTCCCGCTCACCACGGTAGGCGCCCACTGGGTGCCGCACCAGGAGAATGCGCATACAACGCGCCATCCGCGAACGGGGCTTTCGGGGGCGAATCGCGTGGAGGGCCCTCGGTCGAGTAGCGTTGCCGACCATGCGTCTCGTCATTGCCCGCTGCTCCGTCGATTACGCGGGCCGGCTCACCGCCCATCTGCCCTCGGCACCCCGTCTGATCCTCGTGAAGGCCGACGGCAGTGTCTCGATCCACGCGGACGACCGGGCGTACAAACCGCTCAACTGGATGTCCCCCCCGTGCACCCTCAAGGAGGGGAGCGGAGACGATGTCGGCGTCTGGACGGTCGTCAACAAAGCGGGCGAGAAGCTCATCATCACCATGGAGGAAGTCCTCCACGACTCCTCCCACGAGCTGGGCATCGACCCCGGGCTCATCAAGGACGGCGTCGAGGCACACCTCCAGGAACTGCTGGCCGACCGGATCGAAACACTGGGCGAGGGCTACACGCTGATCCGGCGCGAGTACATGACGGCGATCGGCCCGGTGGACATCCTGTGCCGGGACGCCTCCGGCGCGACGGTGGCGGTGGAGATCAAGCGCCGCGGCGAGATCGACGGCGTCGAGCAGCTGACCCGCTACCTGGAACTCCTCAACCGCGACCCGCACCTGGCCCCGGTCCGGGGTGTCTTCGCGGCCCAGGAAATCAAGCCCCAGGCCCGCGTCCTGGCCACGGACCGGGGCATGGACTGCGTGGTCCTGGACTACAACGCCCTGCGCGGCATCGAGGACGACAAGCTCCGCCTGTTCTGACGCGGGATCCGCGCGGCGTCGCCGCCGGCTCCCGCCCCCGCCCCGTCCCGGTTCCGGGAAGGGGCGGCGGCATGCCCCGCCGGACCAGTCACGCTCCGCTGGACGACGGGCTGACCTGGGTCGTCCCCGTTCCCGTGGGCGTGGGCGTGGGCGCGGGCGTCGGGGACTGCGGCACACTCGGCGTCGGAGTTGCGACGGGATCCGGGGACGGCTGCGTCGGCGGGGTCGACGACGGGGTGCGCGAGGGCGGCGCGGAGGACGGCCGGCGCGACGGTGCACGGCTCGCCGGGCTCGACCCCGTGGCCCCCTGGCTCGGCTCCGTGGACGGGGCCTGCGCGGCGGGCGCCCCCGGATCGGGTGAAGGATCGTTCCCTCCGCCCCCCGACCCGGAGGACGTCGTCGTCGACGTCGGCGTCGACGACGCTGCCGGACCGTTCGAGAACTCGCTGCTGGTGTCGGGGTCCGACCCGGACATCGCCAGGCTCACCACGGTGCCGAGCACCACCACCGTCAGGGCTCCCGCCGCCGCCAGCAGCACGGGCTTGCGACGCGACCGCGCGGCCGGCGCGGGCACGACCGGCACCGCCACCGTCGGCTTCGGGTTGAGCGGGAAGGCATCCTCGAACACCTCCGACAGCGTGGCCGGCGTCTCCGTCCGCTTGATCACCGGCACCACCGCCGTGACGGCCTCGGCAGCCGCAGCCGCAGCCGCAGCAGGCACGGCAGCAGGCGCAACCGACGCCGCGGGCGCAGCGGGCGCCGCGGGCGCCGGGGCAACGGGCGCGACCACCGGCGGCTCCAGCCGCAGCGGCGGCGATACCTCCACCCCCGCCGCCTCGCGGTCCGTGACGAGCGCGAGCGCCCGCCGCCCCGCGACCGTGCCCCGCTTGTCGGCGAGTGCACCCCTCAGCCCGATCGACGCCTCCAGTTCGGCCCGCGCCCGGTCCAACCGCCCCTCGCACAGCGCGAGTACGCCTATCTCGTGGTGGAAGTACGCCTGCTCGGCGACCTCTCCGGCCTTCCGGGCGGCCTCCGCTCCCGAGCGCAGCACCCGCTCCCACGCCTCCCAGTGGCGCGAGGCCGCGAAGGCCGGCGCCGCGGTCCTGGCCAGCAGTACGGCGGCCACCACATCGGCGCCGGCCAGCGCGGCCAGCACGGCGTCCGCCTCGGCGGCGACCCGCTCCGGGGTCACCGAGGCGTGTCCGGTCCACCAGGCGTAGTGGCGGGCGGCCGTACGGGCCTCCTCCGCGGCGGTGTCCCCGAACCCCGCCTCCTCCAGCTGCCGTGCGACCCCCTCGGCCAGCCGGAAGCGCGGGCCGACCGGCGTGAGTAGCCCGCAGCCCAGCAGTTCCGCGACCGCCGCGTCGGCGTGGGTGTCCCCCACCAGCGCCGGCAGGTGCGCGTGGTGCGGCATCTCCCCGCCCAGCGCGCACGCGATGCGCAGGGCCGCCCGCGCCGACTCGCTGACCCGGGAGGCGAGCAGCTCGGCGGGGGCCGCGCCCTCGGCCAGCGTCGGCAACGGGACGAATTCCGCGTCGCGGGGCCGCTCTTCGAAGACCCCGGGCTCCTCGTCGTCGTCCTCGGCCGGGGCCAGGTTGCGCTCGTCGCGCTGCCGCAGCAGTGCGGCGGCCTGGACGAAGCGCAGCGGCAGCCCCTCGGACGCGAAGCGCAGGTCCGCCGCCCAGGCGGTCTCCTCTTCGGTCAACGGCCTTCCGATGCCCGTCTCCAGCAGCTCCACGCAGTCCGCCCGACCCAGTCCCCCGAGGAAGACCTCCTCCAGGTGCGAGTCTTCGGAGGGGGCGCGGGTGTCGGGGGTGGCGGCCAGCAGGTAGGCGCACTCGGGGGTGGCGCGCAGCAGCTCGTCGAGGGGGGCGCCGCCCATCTCCAGGTCGTCGAGGATGACGATGGCTCCGATGTCCCGCACGCGGGCCAGGAGTTGGGTGCGCCCGGGCCGTTCCTCCGAAGCCTCGTACACGGTGGCGTAGAGCGCGTGGAGCAGCTCGCCCGGCTGCTGGTGCCCGTACCCGCTGAGCCGTACGACGCCGTCGGGCGCGAGGTTCGCGCAGTGGGCGGCGACCGCGTCGAGCAGGGCGCTGCGGCCGGATCCGGGGGCGCCGGTCAGCCGTACGGACCGGCCGCGGCCCAGCAGCCGTACGAGCCGGTCCCGTTCCTCCTCGCGCGCCAGCAGCGGCCGGGCCAGGGCGGCGGATCCGGGTAGGACGGGAGGCCGCGCGGCGGCGTCCAGGGCGCTGCGGGCGACCGCGTCGCGCCTGGCGGGGACGCTGCCGCCGGTGCCGGGCCGGCGGGGCTCGATCTCGCTGCCGTCGACGGGGTTCACGGTGAGCGTGAAGTCCCCGGCGGTGAGGGTGACGACCCGTGCGACGGGGGTGGGTGCCGGGGGCTCCGCGGGTCCCGTCTGCGGGGCCGTGGCGGGTACGGGCGCCGTCGGGGGCTGCTCCACCGGTTCGGGCTGCCCCTGCGTGCGGTCCATGACCTAGTCCCCCGATCGCGCTCTGCGCCGTCGCCGTCGTACCGTCCGGCCTTCGCACATTCCGCTGTCGCTACGGGTCCGGTTTCCGCCCGAACCCTAGACGGTGCCCGGTCGTACGGGAAACCGCAGGGGTGCCATCACCACCGGACCGTTACGTTTCCGCAGGAAACGCGAAGGACGGACCGCGTCAGACCCTCGGGAGGGATTCCGCTTCCAGGCCGCCCTCGATCGCGAGGATCCGGTGCAGGCGGGTCGCGACGAGGAGCCGCTGCATCTGCGGCGGCACCCCGCGCAGGACGAGGCGGCGGCCGGTCCGACCGGCCCGCCGGTGGGCTCCCATGATCACGCCGAGTCCGGTGGCGTCCCAGGAGTCGAGTCCGGTCAGGTCCAGCACGAGGTCGCCGTGGCCGTCGTCGAGGGCGGCGTGGAGGGCCGTACGGGCGTCCGCCGCGCTGCGCACGTCGAGGCGACCCCCGACAGCGAGTTCGGCGTGGTCGCCCCTGATGTGCATGTGTGCTCCCGGCAGTCCTGGGTACGTAGGGTCCGACTGGTCCGTGGTCGGCAACTCTCTCTGCAACTGACTGCCACTCGGGCGAGGAAGTTGCCGACCGTGAGCGAACCGATACCTAATTCACCCGTAAGGGTGCAGTATTCGAACTGGCGCTCAGTGCCTCGATGTCTCAGTGCTTGTAGAAGCCCTGCCCGCTCTTGCGGCCGAAGTCACCCGCGTCCACCATGCGGCGCATCAGCTCCGGCGGCGCGAACTTCTCGTCCTGGGATTCGGTGTAGATGTTGCTGGTGGCGTGCAGCAGGATGTCCACGCCGGTGAGGTCTGCGGTGGCGAGCGGCCCCATGGCGTGACCGAAGCCCAGCTTGCAGGCGATGTCGATGTCCTCGGCGGAGGCCACGCCCGATTCGTACAGCTTCGCGGCTTCGACGACCAGGGCGGAGATGAGACGGGTCGTCACGAAGCCGGCGACGTCACGGTTGACGATGATGCAGGTCTTGCCGACGGACTCGGCGAACGCCCGGGTGGTCGCGAGGGTCTCGTCGCTCGTCTTGTAGCCGCGGACGAGCTCGCAGAGCTGCATCATCGGGACGGGCGAGAAGAAGTGCGCGCCGACGACCCGCTCCGGACGCTCCGTCACGGCCGCGATCTTGGTGATCGGGATGGCGGAGGTGTTGGACGCCAGGATCGCGTCGTCCCGCACGAGCTTGTCGAGCGCACGGAAGATCTCGTGCTTGACCTCGAGCTTCTCGAAGACGGCCTCGACCACGATGTCGACGTCGGCGACCGCGTCGAGGTCGGTGGTCGTCTTGATGCGGCCGAGCGCGGCTTCCGCGTCCTCGGCCGTCATCTTGCCCTTGGAGACGAACTTGTCGTACGAGGCCTTGATCCCGTCGGTTCCGCGGGTCAGCGCGGCGTCGGTGACGTCACGCAGTACGACGTCCCACCCCGCCTGAGCGGAGACCTGAGCGATTCCGGAACCCATCAGTCCGGCACCGATGACGGCGAGCTTCCCAGCCACTGCACACCCCTCGTTCTTAGACGGCCCAGTCTCGTAGCCTCTCCGGCGGAGACTAGCGCTCGTGAGCGTTGGTGTGACCGCGAAGTAACACGCGTCACGTCTCAGATGACGGACATCACACCGGGACGGCTCAGTCGTCCCCGCCCGCCAACCGCGCCTCGATCGACCGCAGTCGCGCCGCGCTGCGGCGCCGGTGCCGCCTCCCGGCGCAACGCGGGGTCGCCCGCGGAGCGCGACTCCGGGAAGTTCGCCAAGACGTCGATGCGCTGGCCCAGTTCAGCCTGCTGTCAGATTCCGAACATGTCGCTCAAAGCACCACCTCTCCACCTTCCGGGCACCTCCTGATCCTCTCGGGCCCGGCAGCGGGCGGTGCCGGTCGCGCGGCCCCCGCCGCGTGCGATGTTCCAGCGGGCCTCATTACTCTGGCCGCATGGTGAACCTCACGCGCATCTACACCCGCACCGGCGACAAGGGCACGACCGCGCTCGGCGACATGAGCCGCACGGCCAAGACGGACCTGCGGATCTCCGCCTACGCCGACGCCAACGAGGCCAACGCGGCCATCGGCACGGCGATCGCCCTCGGCAGCCTGCCGGCGGACGTGGTGAAGGTGCTGGTCCGGGTGCAGAACGACCTGTTCGATGTCGGCGCCGACCTGTGCACCCCGGTCGTCGAGAACCCCGAGTACCCGCCCCTGCGCGTCGAGCAGTTCTACGTGGACAAGCTCGAAGCGGACTGCGACCGCTTCAACGAGGAGTTGGAGAAGCTGCGCAGCTTCATCCTCCCCGGCGGCGCCCCCGGCGCCGCCCTGCTGCACCAGGCCTGCACGGTGGTCCGGCGTGCCGAGCGCTCCACGTGGGCGGCGCTGGAGGTGCACGGCGAGGTGATGAACCCGCTGACCGCGACCTACCTGAACCGCCTGTCCGACCTCCTGTTCATCCTGGCCCGTACGGCCAACAAGGAGGTCGGGGACGTCCTCTGGGTGCCGGGCGGCGAACGCTAGCGCTCGGCCGGTGAGGGTTCCTCCGGCGAGGCACCCACCGGGGCGCCCGCCGGGGGCTTGCGCGGCCAGAAGGTGTACGTGGCGGCGATGAGGGCCTGGATGCCGAGCACCCGCAGGGCTGCGAACTGCCAGGTCCGCATCCCGCTGGTCGCTGCGGCGTCGCCCACGTACCAGATCGCGGCCTGGAGCAGCCCGAGGGCGACGACGGCGCCGACCAGGGTGCGGGTCCACAGCTTCCACTCGTGGACCGCCCTGGCCCTGCCGTACGTGGCACCGGGCGGCTTCGGACCCCCGCCGAACCGGTACGCCGCGTGCCGGTCGAGCCACTTCACCGTGTAGTGGCCGTAGCCGACGGTGTAGCCGATGTACAGCGCGGCCAGACCGTGCGTCCAACTCGGCTCGCCCCCGTTCTTGAGGTCCAGCGCGGTGACCACCAGCAGGGTCAGCTCCAGGAGCGGTTCGCACAGCAGGACCGCCACCCCGAGTCGGGGCATCTTCGCGAGGTAGCGCAGCGCCAGTCCACCGGCCAGCAGCACCCAGAAGCCGATCTCGCAGGCGATGATCAGGGCGACAAGCACGGGTGTCTCCGTTCCGTTCCGTTCCGGTCCCTTCCGGTCGGTCCTTCGGCGACCGGCGCTTCCAGGCTCCCGCCCGATCGATGCCCGTTCGTCGTCGCTGGTGACGAACCGTGACTGCATCCTTCGGTGTAGTGCGACCCCACCCGACCTCAGCCCCGACGGTGAGGCACGGCCCTCCCGCACCCTGTTGGATGGGACCGTGATCCCGAAGTCCAGCCCGACCGCGACAGCGCCCTCGCCCTCGCCCTCGCTCTCGCCCGCCAGGACCTTCCGCCCCCACCGCGACGACGTCCTCCTTGCGGTGCTCAGCGTCCTCGCGGGCCTGCTGCTCTGGTCCCTCGGCATCTACAGCACCAACAACCGGCACTTCTTCCCCGCTTGGGCGGCCCTGGTCCCCCTCCTCGTGCTCGGCCCGATGGAGCTGCTGCGCCGCACCGCCCCCAACGTGACCCTGGGCGTGGGCACGCTCGGAGTGATCGCCGACCAGTTCACCGTGGGCAACCTCGGCACCGTCCTGATCTTCACGGACCTGGTGTACGCGGCCGTCGTCTACGGCAAGCCCGCCATGGCCCGGCGGCTCCCGGTCTCCACCGGTCTGGTCACCATCGCCGTCACCATCGCCTCCGTGGCCTGGCTGCGCACCCCGCAGGCCCTGATGATCGGTGTGATCACCGGCATCGTGAGCTTCGGCCCGGCCCTGACCGGCGCCACCCTGCGCAACCATCGCGAGGCCGCCGAGGCCGCCCGGCTGCGTGCCGAGCAGACCGCGCTGCTGGCCGAGATGGACCGCAGTCAGGCCGTCGTCGCCGAGCGCGCCCGGATGGCCCGGGAGCTGCACGACATGGTGGCCAACCACCTGTCCGCCATCGCCATCCACTCCACTGCCGCGCTCTCGATCGACTCCCCCGGGACCAGCCGCGAGGCCCTCGGGGTGATCCGGGAGAACAGCGTGCAGGGTCTGGCCGAAATGCGTCGGTTGATCGGACTGCTGCGCGATGCGGGAGCGGAGCAGGAGGCGGTCGCCACTCCGTCGCTCGACGGTCTCGACGCCCTCCTGGCGCAGGCCCGTGTCAACGGCGCCGCGAGCGGGCTGGACTTCGTACTCCACGACGACCGGCCGCCCGGGGAGCCGCTGCCGGCGCCCGTGGAGCTGGCTGCGTACCGGATCGTCCAGGAATCGCTGACCAATGCCCTCAAGCACGCCGCCCCGGGCACGGTACGGGTCGGTGTGGCGCGCGACCGCGGGGACGCAGGGATGCTGACCGTGCAGGTGGACTCCCCGTGCGGGGACCGGCCGGGGCCCCGCGCCCCCGGCTCGGGGGCCGGGCTGGTCGGCATGCGGGAGCGGGCAGAGTTGCTGGGCGGGGAGTTCACGGCGGGGCGGTCGGGATCGGTGTGGCGGGTGCGGGCGGTCCTGCCCGCCGAGGAGAAGGCGGTGAACGCATGACCATCCGGGTCGTGGTGGCGGAGGACCAAAGCGCGGTACGGGCCGGGCTGGTGCTGATCCTGCGCAGCGCGGGCGACATCGAGGTCGCGGGGGAGGCCGCCGACGGGGAGGAGGCGGTGCGTCTGGCCCGGGAGCTGCGGCCGGACCTCGTGCTCATGGACGTGCAGATGCCGCGGCTCGACGGGGTGGCGGCGACCCGTCAGGTGGTCGCGGAGGGGCTGGCCGACGTGCTGGTGCTGACCACCTTCGACCTCGACGAGTACGTGTTCGGCGCCCTGCGCGCCGGCGCGGCGGGCTTCCTGCTGAAGAACGCGGACGCGGCGGAGCTGATCGAGGCGGTACGGACGGTCGCGCGCGGGGAGGGTCTGATCGCCCCGGCGGTGACCCGGCGGTTGATCGCCGAGTTCGCGGCGCCGCGGGCCGCGAAGGCCGCGGTGGCGCCGGAGACGGCCGCGGCGGTCGCCTCGCTGACGCGTCGGGAGCGGGAGGTGCTCGGCGCTCTGGGCGAGGGGTTGTCGAACGCGGAGATCGCGGGGCGTCTGGTGATGGCGGAGGCGACGGTGAAGACGCACGTCAGCAGGCTGCTGGGCAAGTTGGAGCTGCGCAGCCGGGTGCAGGCGGCCGTGCTGGCCCGGGAGTTGGGGCTCTAGGAGCGCACTGGAGTGGAGGTCTGGACCTCTTGACGGTTGGTCCAGACCTTTCTACGCTCACCGGAACTGTGGTGAGCGTGCCATGACAAGCGTGCTCACGGGCGGCGCAGGTCCCACCCCCATGTCGTAGTCGGCCCCACGGCCACGACGGACCTACGGAGGAGCACCCTTGAGCGCAGCACCCCCACCCCGCATCCGTCTCTTCAGAAGGCTCGCCGCGACCGTGGCCGCCTTCGCCCTGCCCGTCGCCGGACTCGTGGCCCTGGCCGGCCCCGCCGAGGCCGCCGCCTCCGCGACGGCGACGTACACCAAGGTCTCCGACTGGGGCTCCGGTTTCGAGGGCAAGTGGACGGTGAAGAACACCGGCACCACCACCCTCACCAGCTGGACCGTGGAGTGGGACTACCCCTCCGGTACGACGGTCACTTCCGCCTGGGACGCCACCGTCACCAACTCCGGCACCCACTGGACCGGCAAGAACGTCGGCTGGAACGGCACCCTCGCCCCCGGCGCCACCATCAGCTTCGGCTTCAACGGCGCCGGCTCTGGCGCCCCCAGCGGCTGCAAGGTCAACGGCGGCTCCTGCGACGGAGGCGGCACCCCCACCGACAGCCCGCCGTCGGCACCCGGCACGCCCACCGCGAGCGGGGTCACCGACACCTCGCTGACCATCGGCTGGGCAGCGGCCACCGACGACAAGGGCGTCAAGAACTACGACGTCTTCCGCGGCGGCGCCAAGATCGCGACCGTCACCGGTACGAGCTACACCGACTCCGGCCTGACCAAGGGCACCACGTACACGTACAGCGTCACCGCCCGCGACACCGCCGACCAGACGGGCCCGACCTCCGGCTCTGTCTCGGTCACCACGACGGGCGGCGGCACCACTCCCCCGGACCCGGGCGGCAAGGTCAAGCTCGGCTACTTCACCGAGTGGGGCGTCTACGGACGCAACTACCACGTGAAGAACCTGGTCACCTCCGGCTCCGCCGCGAAGATCACCCACATCAACTACGCCTTCGGCAACGTCCAGGGTGGCAAGTGCACCATCGGTGACGCCTACGCCGACTACGACAAGGCCTACACCGCGGACCAGAGCGTCGACGGCGTCGCCGACACCTGGGACCAGCCCCTGCGCGGCAACTTCAACCAGCTGCGCAAGCTCAAGGCGAAGTACCCGAACGTCAAGGTGCTGTGGTCGTTCGGCGGCTGGACCTGGTCCGGCGGCTTCGGCCAGGCCGCGGCGAACCCCGCCGCCTTCGCCGACTCCTGCTACAGCCTCGTCGAGGACCCGCGCTGGGCCGACGTCTTCGACGGCATCGACATCGACTGGGAGTACCCGAACGCCTGCGGCCTGTCCTGCGACACCAGCGGCGCCGCTTCCCTGAAGAACGTACTGTCCGCGCTGCGCACCAAGTTCGGCAGCAGCAACCTGGTGACGGCCGCCATCTCCGCCGACGGCTCCAACGGCGGCAAGCTCGACCTCGCGGACTACGCGGGCGCCGCCCCGTACGTGGACTTCTACAACGTCATGACGTACGACTTCTTCGGCGCCTGGGACGCCAAGGGCCCGACCGCCCCGCACTCCCCGCTCACCTCGTACGCGGGCATCCCGATCGCCGGCTTCAACTCCGAGGCCGCGATCACCAAGCTCAAGGGCAAGGGCATCGCCGGCTCCAAGCTCAACCTCGGCATCGGCTTCTACGGCCGCGGCTGGACCGGCGTCACCCAGGACGCCCCCGGCGGCACCGCCACCGGGCCCGCGCCGGGCACGTACGAGCAGGGCATCGAGGACTACAAGGTGCTGAAGGGCAGCTGCCCGGCCACGGGCACCGTCGCCGGCACGGCCTACGCCAAGTGCGGCAGCAACTGGTGGAGCTACGACACCCCCGCCACCATCGCCGGGAAGATGAGCTGGACCAAGCAGCAGGGCCTCAAGGGCGCCTTCTTCTGGGAGTTCAGCGGCGACACCACGAACGGCGAGCTGGCCAACGCGATCCACACCGGTCTCCAGTAGCCCCACGCACTGGCCCGGTGAACGACGAAGCCGGGGAGACGGGGTCCGCCCCCCGTCTCCCCGGCTTCTCCACGCAGCAGGGAATTCAAGCCACATTCACCCTCCCCCAGACTCCGGCTGGGGGAGGGCAGGGAATTTAAGCCACATTCACCCGTTGTCCGGGGGGCGCGGCCTCCAGCCAGGCGAGGAAACCGGTCAGGGCGTCCTCGCTCATCGCCAGCTCCAGGCGGGTCCCGCGGTGGAGACAGCCGAGCACGACGGCGTCGGACAGCAGGGCCAGCTCCTCTTCGCCCTCGGGGGCGCGGCGGGAGACCACCTCGATGGAGGAGCGCTCCAGCAGCCGGCGCGGCCTCGGGGAGTAGGAGAAGACACGGAACCACTCGATGCGGTCACCGCTGTAGCGGGCCACCCCGTACACCCAGCCCTTGCCGGAGATGTCCGGTTCCTCGGACACGCCCCAGCGCAGGCTGCAGTCGAAGGTCCCGCCGGAACGCTGGATGAGTCTGCGACGCAGCCCGAAGACAAAGAGCCCGATCACCACCAGGGCTACGACCAGGCCGCTCACAAGCAGAGCGAGGAGCATCTTCACCGACCTCCTCGCTCATCGAATACTGCATGAGAAAAACGGACCTGCATCGCCTCAGCCGCGACCCGGTCTGGAAAATTCCAGAACGGACCGCGGCTGAGGTCTCAAACCTGTTCGGCGCGGGGCTCAGTGCCCCGCAACGGCGCGCAGCCGGACTTCGGCACGCCGCTCGGATGCCGCATCGGCGTCCGACTTCGCGCGCTCCAGTGCCCGCTCCGCCCGCTGGACGTCAATCTCGTCCGCGAGCTCGGCGATCTCGGCCAGCAGGGACAGCTTGTTGTCCGCGAACGAGATGAAACCGCCGTGCACCGCGGCGACGACAGTGCTGCCCTCGCTGGTACGGATGGTCACCGGGCCCGATTCCAGCACACCGAGAAGCGGCTGGTGACCGGGCATGACGCCGATGTCGCCGGACGTGGTGCGGGCGACAACAAGGGTGGCCTCGCCGGACCAGACATTGCGGTCCGCCGCGACCAGCTCGACGTGCAGCTCAGCAGCCAAGGTGGCTCCTCGGGTCACCACCCGGCGGGTCAGCCGGGTGTTGGGTCAAATTCTAATGGGCGTGGGGAGAGGGACGGGACACACCCGCCCCTCTCCGAGGGCGCGACCCAGCGGCAGCTGGGAAACCCTTCGAACCGGATGCGCTCCGCGAGGAGCGCGCCGGATCAGGAGACGCCCAGCTCCTTGGCGTTGGCCTTCAGGTCCTCGATGCCACCGCACATGAAGAACGCCTGCTCGGGGAAGTGGTCGTACTCACCGTCGCAGATCGCGTTGAACGCGGTGATCGACTCCTCCAGCGGAACGTCCGAACCGTCGACGCCGGTGAACTGCTTGGCGACGTGGGTGTTCTGCGACAGGAAGCGCTCGACGCGACGGGCACGGTGGACAACGAGCTTGTCCTCCTCGCCCAGCTCGTCGATACCGAGGATCGCGATGATGTCCTGGAGGTCCTTGTACTTCTGGAGGATCCCCTTGACGCGCATGGCGCACGCGTAGTGGTCCGCCGCGATGTACCGCGGGTCGAGGATGCGGGACGTCGAGTCCAGCGGGTCCACGGCCGGGTAGATGCCCTTCTCCGAGATCGGACGGGAGAGAACCGTCGTCGCGTCGAGGTGGGCGAAGGTGGTGGCCGGCGCCGGGTCGGTCAGGTCGTCCGCGGGGACGTAGATCGCCTGCATCGAGGTGATCGAGTGACCGCGGGTCGAGGTGATGCGCTCCTGCAGCAGACCCATCTCGTCAGCCAGGTTCGGCTGGTAACCCACCGCGGACGGCATACGGCCGAGCAGGGTGGACACCTCGGAACCGGCCTGGGTGTAACGGAAGATGTTGTCGATGAAGAAGAGCACGTCCTGCTTCTGCACATCGCGGAAGTACTCCGCCATGGTCAGACCGGCAAGCGCGACGCGCAGACGGGTGCCCGGGGGCTCGTCCATCTGGCCGAAGACGAGCGCCGTCTTGTCGATGACGCCCGAGTCGCCCATCTCCTCGATGAGGTCGTTGCCCTCACGGGTACGCTCACCGACGCCCGCGAAGACCGACACACCGTCGTGGTTGTTGGCGACGCGGTAGATCATTTCCTGGATCAGAACGGTCTTGCCGACACCGGCACCACCGAACAGACCGATCTTTCCACCCTTGACGTACGGGGTGAGGAGGTCGATGACCTTGACGCCGGTCTCGAACATCTCGGTCTTCGACTCAAGCTCGTCGAAGTTCGGGGCCTTGCGGTGGATCGGCCAGCGCTCGGTGACCTCGGCGTTCGCCTCGGGGTAGTTCAGCACCTCACCGAGGGTGTTGAACACCTTGCCCTTGGTGAAGTCACCGACGGGGACGGTGATGCCCTCGCCCGTGTCGGTCACCGGGGCCTGGCGGACCAGACCGTCGGTGGGCTGCATCGAGATGGTGCGGACCATGCCGTCACCCAGGTGCTGGGCGACTTCCAGGGTCAGCGTCTTCAGCTTGCCGTCCTCGGCCGGGTCGGCGACCTGGACCTTCAGCGCGTTGTAGATCTCGGGCATGGCGTCGACGGGGAACTCCACGTCGACGACCGGGCCGATGACCCGGGCGACGCGGCCCGTGGCGGCGGCCGTCTCAACAGTGGTCGTCATTACTTGTCACTCCCCGCGGTCGCGTCAGCCATGGCGCTCGCGCCACCGACGATCTCGCTGATTTCCTGGGTGATTTCGGCCTGGCGGGCCGCGTTGGCAAGCCGGGAGAGGCTCTTGATGAGGTCCCCGGCGTTGTCGGTCGCCGACTTCATCGCACGACGGCGGGCGGCGTGCTCGGAAGCGGCCGACTGCAGCAGTGCGTTGTAGATGCGGCTCTCGACGTAGCGCGGCAGCAGGGCGTCGAGGACGTCCTCCGCCGACGGCTCGAAGTCGAACAGCGGAAGGATCTCGCCCTTCGTACCGCTCTCCTCCGCAGCCTGGTCGAGGCTGAGCGGCAGCATCCGGCCGTCCACCGCGTTCTGCGTCATCATCGACACGAATTCCGTGTAGACGATGTGCAGTTCGTCGACGCCGCCCTCGGCCGTGTCCGTCTCGATGGCCTCGATCAGCGGCGCCGCGACGCGCTTGGCGTCGGCGTAGGCCGGGCTGTCGGTGAAGCCGGTCCACGACTCCGCGACCTTGCGCTCGCGGAAGCCGTAGTAGGCGACACCCTTGCGGCCGACGATGTACGTGTCGACCTCCTTGCCCTCAGCAACGAGCCGCTCGGTGAGCCGCTCACCCTGCTTGAGGGCGTTCGAGGAGTAGCCGCCGGCCAGACCGCGGTCGCTCGTGATGAGCAGGACCGCGGCGCGGGTCGGCGCCTCGACCTCGGTGGTCAGGGCGTGCTTGGTGTTCGAGCCGGTCGCCACCGCGGTCACCGCACGGGTGAGCTCGGTCGCGTACGGCATCGATGCCGCCACCTTGCGCTGCGCCTTGACGATGCGCGAGGCGGCGATCATCTCCATCGCCTTGGTGATCTTCTTGGTCGCCGTGACGGCACGGATGCGACGCTTGTAGACCCGGAGCTGCGCTCCCATGAGTCAGGTCCCTTCCGTCGTCACTTGGAGACGTTGACGGCCGGCGCGTCCTCGCCCAGGAGCTTGCCGTCCGAGGTCTCGAACTGCTGCTTGAAGGCAGCGATGGCGTCGGCGATGGAGGACAGGGTGTCGTCCGACATCTTGCCGCCCTCGGCGATGGAGGTGAGGAGGTCCTTGCGCTCGCGGCGCAGGTGCTCCAGCAGCTCCGACTCGAAGCGACGGATGTCGGCGACCGGGACGTCGTCCATCTTGCCGGTGGTGCCGGCCCAGACCGAGACGACCTGCTCCTCGACCGGCATCGGCTGGTACTGGCCCTGCTTCAGCAGCTCCACCATGCGCTTGCCGCGCTCCAGCGAGGCCTTCGAGGCAGCGTCCAGGTCGGAACCGAAGGCGGCGAACGCCTCCAGCTCGCGGTACTGGGCCAGGTCCACGCGCAGACGGCCGGAAACCTGCTTCATGGCCTTGTGCTGCGCGGAACCACCGACGCGGGAGACCGAGATACCGACGTTCAGCGCCGGGCGCTGGCCCGCGTTGAACAGGTCGGACTCCAGGAAGCACTGGCCGTCGGTGATGGAGATGACGTTGGTCGGGATGAACGCCGACACGTCGTTCGCCTTGGTCTCGACGATCGGCAGACCGGTCATCGAACCGGCGCCCATCTCGTCGGAGAGCTTGGCGCAGCGCTCCAGCAGACGCGAGTGCAGGTAGAAGACGTCACCCGGGTAGGCCTCACGGCCCGGCGGGCGGCGCAGCAGCAGCGACACGGCGCGGTAGGCGTCGGCCTGCTTCGACAGGTCGTCGAAGATGATCAGGACGTGCTTGCCGGCGTACATCCAGTGCTGACCGATGGCGGAACCGGTGTACGGCGCCAGGTACTTGAAGCCGGCCGGGTCGGACGCCGGGGCGGCGACGATCGTCGTGTACTCGAGCGCGCCGGCCTCTTCCAGGGCGCCGCGAACGGACGCGATGGTCGAGCCCTTCTGGCCGATGGCGACGTAGATGCAGCGCACCTGCTTGTTCACGTCGCCCGAGCGCCAGTTGTCGCGCTGGTTGATGATCGTGTCGACGGCCAGAGCGGTCTTGCCGGTCTGACGGTCACCGATGATCAGCTGACGCTGGCCACGGCCGATCGGCACCATCGCGTCGACGGCCTTGTAGCCGGTCTGCATGGGCTCGTGCACCGACTTACGGACCATGACGCCCGGGGCCTGCAGTTCGAGGGCGCGACGGCCTTCGGTCGCGATCTCGCCGAGGCCGTCGATCGGGTTGCCGAGCGGGTCGACAACGCGGCCGAGGTAGCCCTCACCGACACCTACGGAGAGAACCTCACCGGTGCGCTGCACCGGCTGGCCCTCCTCGATACCGCTGAACTCGCCGAGGACGATCGCACCGATCTCGCGCTCCTCGAGGTTGAGGGCGAGACCGAGGGTGCCGTCCTCGAACTTCAGCAGCTCGTTCGCCATGGCGGAGGGCAGGCCCTCCACCTTCGCGATGCCGTCGCCGGCAACGCTGACCGTTCCGACCTCCTCGCGCGAGGCCGCGTCCGGCTGGTACGACTGGACAAAGTTCTCCAGTGCGTCCCGGATCTCCTCCGGCCGGATCGTGAGCTCCGCCATCTGGGTTCCCTGCTCTCCTTGTTGGGCCTGAAGCTTCTTAGGGGTCTGGGGGCGACCCCCAGGAATCTTCTGCAAGTTCTGCACGGCCCAACCGGGCCGCTAGGAATGCTTTGTTCTATTGGTGGCTGGTCAGCCGGCCATGCGGCGGGACGCCTCGGAAAGGCGGTCCGCGATGGTGCCGTCGATGACCTCGTCACCGACCCGCACCGAGATCCCGCCGAGGACCGCGGGGTCCACGTCCAGGTTCAGGTGCATCTGGCGGCCGTACAGCTTCGCCAGCACCGCGCCGAGACGCTGCCGCTGCACGTCGCTGAGCGGAACCGCGCTGATCACGGTGGCGACCATGCGGTCACGGCGCTCGGCGGCGAGCTTGGAGAGGGACTCGAGTCCCGCTTCCAGGCTACGTCCACGCGGGTGCGTGACAAGACGCGTGACCAGACGCTCGGTGACGGCGTTCGCCTTGCCGCCGAGCAGGCCGTGCAGCAGCGCGCTCTTGGCGGAGGCGGTAGCCGCCCGGTCGGTCAGCGCGGCGCGCAGCTCGGTGCTCGAGGCGACGATCCGGCCGAAGCGGAACAGTTCGTCCTCGACGTTGTCGAGCGCGCTCGCCTGCTGGGCCGCCGTGAGGTCGGCGGTGGCCGCCAGCTCCTCCAGCGAGTCCACCAGGTCGCGGGACTGCGACCAGCGGGACCGGGCCATGCCCGACACCAGGTCGAGGGCTTCCCCGCTGACCTGGCTGCCCAGCAGCCGGCCCACCAGCTCGGCCTTGGCCTCGCCGGACTGCGCCGGGTCCGTGATGACCCGACGCAGCGAGACCTCACGGTCGAGCAGCGCGGTAACGGCTGCCAGCTCACCGGCGAGCTTCGCCGCGTCGACGGACGTGTTGTCCGTCAGCGCGTCGAGACGCTCGCGCGCGGAGGCCAGCGCCTCGCGGCTCGCTCCGTTCATCGGGCCGCCTCGGCCTTCTCCTCAAGCTCGCTGAGGAAGCGGTCGATCGTGCGGCTCTGCCGGGCAGCGTCCTCAAGGGACTCGCCGACGAGCTTGCCGGCCAGGTCGGTGGCGAGCTTGCCGACGTCCTGGCGCAGCGCCTGAGAGGCGGCCTTGCGGTCGGCCTCGATCTGGGCGTGGCCGGCAGCGATGATCTCCTCACGCTGCCGCTGGCCCTCTGCGCGCAGTTCTTCCTTGAGCGCAGTGCCCTGCTCCAGCGCTTCCTGGCGCAGGCGCGCGGCCTCGTGCCGGGCTTCGGCGAGCTGGGCCTTGTACTGCTCCAGCACGCTCTGGGCCTCGGTCTGAGCGGCCTCAGCCTTCTCGATACCGCCCTCGATCTGCTCGCGACGCTCGTCCAGAACCTTGTTGATGTTCGGGAGGAGCTTCTTCGCGAGGAAACCGAAGACGATGACGAAGGCGATCAGACCGATGACGAGCTCGGGGATCGGCGGAACGAGCGGGTTTTCCGTCTCGGCCGCGAGAACCAGGAGGTTCACATCAGTGCCTTTCGTCTAATCGGACTAGTGGTCGCAGCTCGTCTTAGTAGACGAACGGCATGACCAGACCGATGAGGGCGAGCGCCTCACAGAAGGCGAAGCCGAGGATCTGGTTGGCGCGGATCAGACCGGCAGCCTCGGGCTGACGGGCGAGAGCCTGCGTGCCGTTACCGAAGATGATGCCGACGCCGACACCCGGGCCGATGGCCGCGAGACCGTAACCAACGGAGCTGAGGGAACCGGTGACGCCTTCGGCGGCAGCGAGGATCTGGGACATGCCAGTTCTTCCTTCTCTTTCACGGACCGGTGGGGGTTGGCCACCGGACGACAAGGGGTTTGGGGGGAGGGCCGGACTCAGTGGTGCTCGGCGAGCGCGCCCTGGATGAAGCTGCAGGCCAGGAGGACGAAGACGTAGGCCTGGACAGCCTGGATGAAGAGCTCGAAGGCGGTCATCACGATGACCATGACGAACGAGACGCCCGCGTAGGCGATGCCGATCCCGTTCAGCAGGTACCAGCTGGCGATGGTGAACAGCAGCAGCAGGGTGTGACCCGCGAACATGTTCGCGAAGAGTCGGACCGCGTGGGTGAACGGGCGCACCAGGACGTTCGAGAAGAACTCGATGACCATGACGAGCGGGAGGACGCCGCCGAGCGACTTGTCGTAGCCGGTCAGGTTCTTAAAACCGCCGACGAAGCCGTGACGCTTGAAGGTCACCGACATCCAGATGAAGTACACGATCGCCGCGAGGATCGCCGGGTACGCAATGATCGAGGTCACCGGGAACTGCGCCACGGGAACGATCGACCAGACGTTCAGGATCCAGACGAAGAAGAACAGCGAGACCATGAAGGGGACGTACTTCTCGCCCTCCTTCTTGCCCAGCGTCTCGTAGACGATGCCGCGGCGCACGAAGTCGTAACCGGCCTCGGCGACCATCTGGAGCTTGCCCGGGACGACCTTCGGCTTTCCGAAGGCGGCCCAGAAGAAAGCAACGATGATCACAGAGCCCAGCAGGGCCAGCAGCATCGGCTTGTTGAAGTACGCGCTGGTCGTACCAGCCTCGCCCCACAGCGGCTCGAAGAGGAACGAGTGCAGGCCCGGGCCGGGGAAGCCACATCCGTCGAAGATGTGACAGTCGGTCTCGAAAGCGAGCACCTGCGTCAGGTCAGCACTCACCGCGGGCTCCTTCAGCGTGGCGCATGTGTACGGCAACCTCGTTGTGTCGGCGCGGCGCACAGCCGCTGTTCGGCACTGGACTGGTGTTACGGGTGTGGTGGCGGCGATCAGGCATCGAGCCTCGCGATGGAACAGGCGTCAGCTCAGATGCCCGCGCCCGCAATGCCGCAGTTGGCACCGGACGATAGCAGCATCTCGAACGCGCACTTATTCCGGCCCTACCCCTCACGACTTCGGTCCCGAATTTTCGGGCTTGTCGCCCTTCATCGAGTCCGGTTCGACGTAGAGGATCTTGGCCTTCATGTGAGCACGCGTCTGCGCACCGATCCAGACCAGGGTGGTGGCGACGAGCGTGATCGCGAAGGCCTTCGGATGGAACAGGGTGGTGTTCTTGAACACCGCGAGAAAGACGAAGAGCAGCAGGATCTGGGCCGTGTAGAGCATGAGCCCCATGGCCTGGAACAGGTGCGGCAGCGATTTCGCAGTGCGTTGCAGAACGACGAATCCGATCCCCATGAAGAGGATCACGAGCAGCGTCGCGATGACGGCACCAAGCGCCCCCTTGCCACCGACCACCACGGCGCTGATGACGGCGGCGAGAGCGCCGGCGACAGCTGTGGGGACAGCAGCTTGCAGGAGGGATCGGACGTCATCTGACCGCATGGCGGGTTGCTCCGCGTGGTGGTGGGGGCACGGACTCGTACGGGACTCGTACGGGACGAGCGTAAGCCCGGTCCGAGAGGGAACCTCGGGCCGATGGGCCGTCGCACTACGGTCCTTCGGCTCTGTCGCCGGGTTTAGTGAACGGTATCACAAACTATTTGATGAGAGCTTTACCTGCGAAGTGTGCTGACTGTCACACATGAGAGCTAACCCGCCCGTGTGTGCGCGACAAGCCTTCGTCTTGTGTGCTAAAGGGCTTCCATGTCCGACATGCACTGCCGCCGTCAGCGCGTCGATTCCGCCTTACGCCGGTCGGGGAAGCGCGAACGGGGGCCTACCGCAGTCGCTCCGTTGACGCCCGCGACACCCACCCGGATCGGCCCGGCCGGTTCCGGCTCCCGACCCGAGGCGTCCTGTGCGGCTGCCTCGGCAGCACGCTCCGCGTGCCGGTAGCGCGGCGGAACCAGGAATTCGGCCCAGCGCGGGGCGCGCGGGGTGAAGCGCGGCAGCAGGAGCAGGACCAGGCCCAGCGCGCTCGACGCGACGATCGCGAGCACGATCCACATCGAGGCGGAGTGCACGGAATAGGCCAGCGCACCGAAGGCGATCAGCCCCGACCAGAAGTACATGATCAGCACTGCGCGGCTGTGCGAATGCCCGAGTTCCAGCAGCCGGTGGTGCAGGTGCCCGCGGTCGGCCGCGAACGGCGACTGGCCTTTCCAGGTGCGCCGCACGATGGCCAGGATCAGGTCCGCCATCGGGATAGCGATGATCGTCAGCGGCAGGATCAGCGGGATGAAGACCGGGATCATCGCGTGCGTCGCGTTGCGCTCACCACCGGCGAACAGGGCCATCGTGTCCGGGTCCACCTGCCCGGTGATGGAGATCGCGGAGGCGGCGAGCACCAGGCCGATGAGCATCGAACCGGAGTCGCCCATGAAGATCCGGGCGGGGTGCATGTTGTGCGGCAGGAAGCCCAGGCACATGCCCATCAGGATCGCGGCGAAGAGCGTCGCGGGCGCGGCCGGCTCGATCCCGTAACCGAACCAGATCCGGTACGCGTAGAGGAAGAACGCCGCGGAGGCGATGCAGACCATGCCGGCGGCGAGACCGTCGAGACCGTCCACGAAGTTCACCGCGTTGATGGTGATCACCACGAGCGCCACGGTGAGCAGGTTGCCCTGCCACTGGGTCAGGGCGACCGTCCCGATCCCCGGGATGGGGATCCACAACATGGTCAGGCCCTGCATGACCATCACGCCGGCGGCGATCATCTGCGCACCGAGCTTGATGAGGGCGTCGATCTCGAACTTGTCGTCGAGCACGCCGATGAGCCAGATCAGGGCAGCTCCGGAAAGCAGTGCCCGGGGTTCGTTCGACAGCTCGAAGACGCCGTTGAGGTTCTGCAGGTGGTCGGCGACCAGCAGGCCCGCGCACAGTCCGCCGAACATGGCGATGCCGCCCAGACGTGGAGTGGGTTCCCGGTGCACGTCGCGGGCGCGGATCTCCGGCATGGCACCGGCCGCGATCGCGAACTTCCGCACGGGCCCGGTGAGCAAGTAGGTCACCGCAACCGTGACGCAAAGCGTCAGCAGATATTCACGCACTGGCTGCCCCAGATGTATCGCCGGCCATCTCAGCCCCACACATTAGCTGCGATGTCCCCGGTACCGAGGACGCGAGGGGGTGCTATCCCGGTTGCGGTACGACCTGAATGCCCGCTTTACGACCTGTACGGGGGAAATCCGCGGGTCAGCTCGACCACTTCCGCACGGACCGTGGCCGGATTTCCGTGCAGCGCCGCGGTGAACAGCGCCACGATGCGGGCCATCTCGGGCTCCCGCATGCCCTGGGTGGTGACGGCGGCCGTGCCGAGGCGGATCCCGCGCTGGTCCCCGTACGGAAGGGCGCACGTGTCCAGCACGATGCCGGCGGCGGCGAGCCGGCCGCGCGCGGTCGGACCGTCGATGCCGAGGGGTGCGGGGTCGGCGGTGATCAGATGGGTGTCCGTCCCGCCCGTCGTCACGACGAACCCGTGGGCGGCCAGTGCATCGGCCAGCACGCGCGCATTGGCGACCACCCGGTGGGCGTACCTGGTGAACGCCGGCGCGGCGGCCTCGCCGAACGCCACTGCCTTGGCGGCGATGGTGTGCATCTGCGCGCCGCCCTGGGTGAACGGGAACACCGCGCGGTCGATCCGCTCGGCGAACTCGCCGCTGCACAGGATCATCCCGCCGCGCGGGCCGCGCAGCACCTTGTGGGTCGTCGCGCACACGATGTCGGCGTACGGGACGGGGCTGGGCGCGGCCCCACCGGCGACGAGCCCGATCGGATGGGCGGCGTCCGCGATGAGGTGGGCCCCCACCTCATCGGCGATCTCCCGGAACACCGAGTACTCGGGGTGCCTCGGATAGGAGATCGACCCGCACACGATCGCCTTCGGCCGGTGTACCCGGGCGAGGTCCTGCACCTGCTGGTAGTCGATCAGTCCGGTCTCGGCGTCGACCCCGTACCCGACGAAGCGGAACCAGCGCCCGGAGAAGTTGGCGGGCGACCCGTGCGTCAGGTGCCCCCCGTACGACAGCCCCATCGCCAGCACGGTGTCCCCGGGCCGCAGCAGTGCGGCGTACGCGGCGAGCACGGCGGAAGAACCGGAATGTGGCTGCACGTTCGCGTGCTCGGCCCCGAAGAGCGCCTTGGCCCGCTCGACGGCCACCTCCTCGGCGATGTCCGCGTACTCGCAACCGCCGTGGTAGCGGTGTCCGGGATAGCCCTCGGCGTACTTGTTGGCGAGCGCCGAGCCGAGCGCCGCCAGCACGGCGGACGAGGTGAAGTTCTCCGCGGCGATCAGCTGCAACGTGGTGGCCTGCCGCTGCGCCTCCCCGGCGAGCACGTCGGCCATCTGCGGATCCTGCTGCCGCAACAGGTCCGTGGCCTGGGTGATGACGCTCATGGCGCGACTCCCGTGGGGTTACCGAATAACGCCCACTGTAGGCCGGCCCGGCCCTTCGCGCCCTGCAGACCGGGCGGGGCATTACGGGGGCGCTGCGGGGGTCAGTGCGGGGCGGTCACGCCCGTCAGGGCCGTCACCACCGGGTCCAGCGCCTGGTTGATCTCGTCGCCGATCGAGCGGAAGAAGGTGATCGGCGCCCCGTACGGGTCGTACACCTCGTCCGCGTCGGGCGAGGGGGCCAGCAGCCAGCCGCGCAGCGCCGCCGCGGCGCGTACCAGCGCACGCGCCCGCTCGGCCACGCCGTCGTCCAACGGGGGCAGCGTGGTCGGGTCTATGGCCCGCACCAGCCGCGTGAACTCCTTCAGGGTGAACGTGCGCAGGCCCGCCGAATGCCCCATCGAGATGACCTGCGCACGGTGGTCGCGGGTGGCCGTCAGCACCAGGTCGGCCCGTATGACGTGCTCGTCCAGCAGCTCACGCCCGGTGAACCCGGATGCGTCCGCGCCGAAGTCCGCCAGCACGGCCGCCGCGTTCGCCTCCATCGGCGCGCCCTCGTGGCCCCACGTACCGGCGCTCTCCACGATCAGGTCGCTCGCCGGGATGCCCCCCAGCCGGTGTGCCAACGCATGACGGGTCAGCCGCTCGGTGATGGGCGAGCGGCACACGTTGCCGGTGCTGACGTGGAGGATGCGGAAGGTGTCTCCCCCGGCGGTCTCCCCCGGACTCCATCCGAGGGAACCCCCAGGGAGCTGCCCGCCTGCTATGCCACGCCCCTCAGGGCTCACGGGGCCACCTCGAGGTCGGGTACGACCTCCCGCAGCTGCTCGGCGGTCAGCGCACCCTCACGCAGCAGCACGGGAACCTTCCCGGTGACGTCGACGATCGAGGAGGGCTGGATCCCCGGCGTCGGACCGCCGTCCAGGTACACGGAAACGGAATCGCCCAGCATCTCGCGGGCCGCGTCGCAGTCCTCCGGCGCCGGGTGCCCGGACAGGTTCGCCGAGGACACGGCCATCGGGCCCACCTCGGTAAGCAGCTCGATGGCGACGGGGTGCAGCGGCATCCGTACGGCCACGGTGCCGCGGGTCTCCCCGAGGTCCCACGCCAGCGACGGCTGGTGCTTGGCGACCAGGGTCAGCGCGCCCGGCCAGAAGGCGTCGACGAGCTCCCACGCCTGCTCGGAGAAGTCCGTGACGAGGCCGTGCAGGGTGTTCGGAGAGCCGATGAGCACCGGGGTGGGCATGTTGCGCCCGCGCCCCTTGGCGGCGAGCAGGTCACCGACGGCCTCCGCGCTGAAGGCATCGGCGCCGATCCCGTACAGGGTGTCGGTGGGCAGCACGACGAGTTCGCCGCGGCGCACGGCGGATGCGGCTTCACGCAGGCCCGTCTTGCGGTCCGTCGCGTCGTTGCAGTCGTATCGCCGGGCCATCAGCGGGACTCCTCGTGCAGCAGGGGGGTGGCGGGATAGGTCGCGCCCGTCACGGCAGTGCCTTGCGGGCGGTGGCGAAGCGCGGGCGGTTGTTCAGGTCGGGGTGGTCGGCGGCGTCGGCCCATCCCCGCTCATCGGCGAAGATCCACGGGACCTGGCCGCCCTGGGTGTCGGCGTGCTCGATGACGACGATGCCGCCGGGCCGCAGCAGCCGGTGGGCGGTGCGCTCGATGCCGCGGATGGTGTCGAGGCCGTCCTCGCCGGAGAACAGGGCCATCTCCGGATCGTGGTCCCGGGCCTCGGGGGCGACGTACTCCCACTCGGTGAGCGGGATGTACGGCGGGTTCGAGATCACCAGGTCGACCTGGCCGTCCAGCTCCGGCAGGGCGCTCAGGGCGTCGCCCTGGTGGACGGTGACCCGGGAGCCCTCGGCGTTCTTGCGGGTCCACTGCAACGCGTCCTCGGACAGCTCGACCGCGTGCACGCGCGAGCGCGGCACCTCCTGCGCCATGGCCAGTGCGATGGCGCCGGACCCGGTGCACAGGTCCACGATCAGCGGCTCGACGACGTCCATCGCCCGGACGGCCTGTATGGCCCAGTCCACGACCGACTCGGTCTCGGGCCGGGGCACGAAGACCCCGGGGCCGACCTGGAGCTCCAGGTAGCGGAAGAAGGCGCGGCCGGTGATGTGCTGGAGCGGCTCGCGCGCCTCGCGGCGGGCGACGGCCTCCCAGTAGCGGGCGTCGAAGTCCGCGTCCTTGACCTGGTGCAGTTCCCCCCGCTTGACGCCGTGCACGAAGGCCGCGAGCTCCTCCGCGTCGAAGCGCGGTGAGGGCACGCCGGCGGCGGCCAGCCGCTGGGTGGCTTGGGCCACCTCGGCAAGCAGCAAGTTCACGCTGGTCCTCCGGGCTGCTGTCGTACGGGGTGAAGCGGGGGTCTGGCGGGGTCGGGCAGGAATCAGTGCGCGGCCGCGAGCTTGGCGGCCGAGTCGGCGTCGACGCACGCCTGGATCATCGGGTCGAGGTCGCCGTCGAGTACCTGGTCCAAGTTGTACGCCTTGAAGCCGGTCCGGTGGTCCGAGATCCGGTTTTCCGGGTAGTTGTACGTACGGATCTTCTCGGAGCGGTCCACGGATCGCACCTGGCTGCGGCGCACGTCGGAGGCCTCCTGCTCGGCGGCTTCCTGGGCTGCGGCCAGCAGGCGCGAGCGCAGGATGCGCATCGCCTGCTCCTTGTTCTGGAGCTGGCTCTTCTCGTTCTGGCAGGAGGCGACCACACCGGTCGGGATGTGCGTGATGCGCACGGCCGAGTCGGTGGTGTTGACGGACTGGCCGCCGGGGCCGGACGAGCGGTACACGTCGATGCGCAGGTCGTTCGGGTTGATCTCGACCTCGACCTCCTCGGCCTCCGGGGTGACGAGCACGCCGGCGGCGGAGGTGTGGATGCGGCCCTGCGACTCGGTGGCCGGAACGCGCTGGACGCGGTGCACGCCGCCCTCGTACTTCAGCCGGGCCCACACGCCCTGGCCGGGCTCGGTGGCACCGTTTCCGCCCTTGGTGCGGACGGAGACCTGGACGTCCTTGTAGCCGCCGAGCTCGGACTCGGTGGCGTCGATGATCTCGGTCTTCCAGCCCACGCGCTCGGCGTAGCGCAGGTACATGCGCAGCAGGTCGCCGGCGAACAGGGCCGACTCGTCGCCGCCCGCGCCCGCCTTGACCTCCAGGAGCACGTCCTTGTCGTCGCTGGGGTCGCGGGGAACCAGCAGCAGGCGGAGCTTCTCGGTGAGTTCCTCGCGCTGCGCGCCCAGTTCCTTGACCTCGGCCACGAAGTCCGGGTCGTCGGCCGCGAACTCCTTCGCGGTCTCGATGTCCTCGCCCGTCTGCTTCCACGCCCGGAACGTCGCCACGATCGGGGTCAGCTCCGCGTAGCGCTTGTTGAGCTTGCGCGCGTTGGCCTGATCGGAGTGGACCGAAGGGTCGGCGAGCTTCTTCTCAAGGTCGGCGTGCTCGCCGACCAGTTCCTCGACCGCCTCGAACATCGGGGGCTCCTGGGGTGAAAAGTACGAAAAAGGGCTGCGGGACGACAAAGGCGCCGGTCCGGCCGCCCCCGTGTGGACAGGGTGCAGCCGGGGTCCGGCGCCGGGGGCTCGCTACTTCGAGCCGGCAGCCTTGCCGAAGCGGGCCTCGAAGCGGGCGACACGGCCACCGGTGTCGAGGATCTTCTGCTTGCCCGTGTAGAACGGGTGGCACTCGGAGCAGACCTCGGCACGGATGGTGCCCTCGGTCAGGGTGCTGCGGGTGGTGAACGACGCGCCACAGGTGCAGCTGACCTGGGTCTCGACGTACTCGGGGTGAACATCGCGCTTCAAGGTGTCTCCTAGATTCGGGAGGGCGCCGGGTCGCAGGAGCCGAATTGCGCACTGCGTGAACCGGGGCCGACAGACCAGTCTGCCAGGACCGGGCTGCCTGTCAAAATTCTGAGGACGCCTCCCTCAACCGGGAGGGTCCGGCATCTATTCCGCTCCCGGTTGAGGGCCCGCCGGTCTACTTCACGATGTCGCCGGCCGTGCTCTTGTCGCCGGCGGAGTTCGCGGTGGCCTCGGCGGGGATCGGCTGCTCGGCCAACAGGGCGTCCCACACCAGCTTGGACTCCTTGGTGAGCGGGACGACCCGGTTCGCGTCGCGCGGGTCCGCGGCCACCGGCAGCGTGATCATCTGCATGTTCTGCGCGTCGATGCCCTGGAGGCTCTGGGCGAAGCCCATGAGGGACTTCACGTCGCCGAGGGACTTGTCGGTGGTGAGGGCCTTGGTTCCGGTGTCGGCGAGGTCGAGCAGCCGCTTGGGGTTGTCGAAGATGCCGATGCCCTTGACCTGCTTGATCAGGGCCTTGATGAACGCCTGCTGCAGTTGTATTCGGCCCAGGTCGCTGCCGTCGCCGACGCTCTTGCGGGTCCGCACCAGGCCCAGGGCCTGCTCGCCGTTCAGCTTGTTGGGGCCGGCGGGGAGGTTCAGGTGGCTGGAGCCGTCCTTGATCGGCTTGGTGGTGGTCACCTCGACGCCGCCGAGGTTGTCGATGATCTTCTTGAAGCCCGTGAAGTCGACCTCGATGTAGTGGTCCATGCGGATCCCCGACATCTTCTCGACGGTCTTGACCGCGCAGGCGGCCCCGCCGATCGTGAACGACTCGTTGAACTGCGAGCGCGAGCTGCCCCGGTCGGTCTTGCCGTTGCCCAGCGTGCACGGCGGGCGGTTGACCATGGTGTCACGCGGGATCGACACCACGCTGGCCTTCTTGTGGCCGTCGTACAGGTGGACGATCATCGCCGTGTCGGAGCGGGCCGAGCCGCCGTCGTCCCGGCCGTACTCGGAATTGGCGCCGCCGCGGGAGTCGGACCCGAGGACGAGGATGTCCATCGAGCCGTTGTCCACGTTCTGCGGGCGGTCGGTGCCGAGCGCCTGGTCGATGTCGACCGTCTTCAGGTTCCCGTTCAGTTTGAAGTAGAACCAGCCCAGACCCGCCCCGCCCAGCAGGACCACGGCGGCTGCGCTCCACGCGGCGATGACGAGGGCTCTGCGACCCTTCGGCGGTTTCCGTCGGCGCCGCCGTGCGGCACGCCCCCCGGGGTCCGTGCTGTCCTCGCTCATGCTCTCCTCAGTCCTGAGTACGTTTCCGGCCACTTCGGCCCGATGGCCCACCCCGCACTGCCTCTGACACAGACGGACGAACGTCCTCCAGGGTTCCACCGCCCGCGACTCCCCCGTACGGGTGCACCGCGCGGCTCCCCGCGGGACGGACACGCCGCGACACCGGGCCCACCTGCGGTTTCCCCGAGGACGTACGGCGACGCGGAGAGGTTCACGAAAAGCGGAAGTGTGGCGAAACTCGCACGAGTCGCCCCGTCCCGCGTACGGGCTGCGGGGCGGGCCCGTGGACGGCCGGACACGGGCCGTGGACGTCCCGGTGGCCCCTGGGCGGCCACGGGACCGCCCGCGGCCGGAAAACGCGGGACCGCCCCCGCCGCGGGTGCGGTGGGGGCGGTCCCGGTGATGCTCTGTGACGACCTTCGGGCGACCGTCAGTCGTCGTTCTTGCCCGAAGGGGTCGTCTTGGCGATCTGCATCAGGAACTCGGCGTTCGACTTCGTCTGCTTCATCTTGTCGAGCAGCAGCTCGATGGCCTGCTGCGAGTCGAGCGCGTGCAGCACCCGGCGCAGCTTCCAGACGATGGCGAGCTCCTCGCTGTTGAGGAGGATCTCCTCCTTGCGGGTGCCCGACGGGTCGACGTCGACGGCCGGGAAGATGCGCTTGTCGGCGAGCTTCCGGTCGAGCTTGAGCTCCATGTTGCCGGTGCCCTTGAACTCCTCGAAGATCACCTCGTCCATGCGCGAGCCGGTGTCGACCAGCGCGGTGGCCAGGATGGTCAGCGAGCCGCCGTCCTCGATGTTGCGCGCGGCGCCGAAGAAGCGCTTCGGCGGGTACAGCGCGGTCGAGTCGACACCACCGGACAGGATGCGGCCGGAGGCGGGCGCCGCGAGGTTGTACGCGCGGCCCAGACGGGTGATGGAGTCCAGCAGGACGACCACGTCGTGACCCAGTTCCACCAGACGCTTGGCGCGCTCGATGGCCAGCTCGGCGACCGTGGTGTGGTCCTCGGCCGGGCGGTCGAAGGTCGAGGAGATGACCTCGCCCTTGACCGACCGCTGCATGTCGGTGACCTCTTCCGGACGCTCGTCGACCAGGACGACCATCAGGTGGCACTCGGGGTTGTTGGTGGTGATCGCGTTGGCGATCGCCTGCATGATCATGGTCTTGCCGGTCTTCGGCGGGGCCACGATCAGGCCTCGCTGGCCCTTGCCGATCGGCGACACGAGGTCGATGATGCGGGTGGTCAGCACGCCCGGGTCGGTCTCCAGACGGAGCCGGTCCTGCGGGTACAGCGGGGTCAGCTTCTGGAACTCCGGTCGGCCGCGGCCGGATTCGGGCGCCATGCCGTTCACCGAGTCCAGTCGCACCAGGGCGTTGAACTTCTCGCGGCGCTCGCCGTCCTTGGGCTGGCGCACGGCACCCGTGGTGTGGTCACCCTTGCGCAGGCCGGCCTTGCGGACCTGGGCGAGGGAGACGTACACGTCGTTGGGGCCGGGCAGGTAGCCCGAGGTCCGGATGAACGCGTAGTTGTCGAGGATGTCCAGGATGCCCGCGACGGGGATCAGGACGTCGTCGTCGGCGACCTGCGGCTCGCTCGGCGCGAACTCGTCGCGGCCGCGACGGCCACGGCGGTCGCGGTAGCGGCCACGACGGCCACGACGGCCGCTCTCGTCGTCGAAGTCGTCCTGCGGACCGTTGTCCTGGCGGTCCTGACGACCCTGCTGGCCCTGACCCTGGCCCTGGCCCTGGCCCTGGCCCTGGCCGCGGCCACCCTGCTGACGGTCCTGACGGCCGCCGCCCTGGCCACCCTGGCCCTGGGCGCCCTGGCCCTGGCCGCCCTGGCCGCCCTGACCCTGAGCGCCCTGGCCCTGGTCGTCGGCCTTGGCGCCGCGGTCACGGCGGTCGCGCTGACGGTCGCCGCGCTCGGCACGGTCACCGCGGTCACGGCGGTCGCGACGGCCCCGACCCTCGCCCTCCTGGGCGGGCGCGGTCACCGCGGTGGCGGCCTCGGCCTTGACCTCGGTGGGGGCGGTGGCGGTGGCAGTCTCGGTCTTCGCCTCGACCTGCACGGCAGCGGGGGCCGTGGTCTCCGGGCTACCGGAGGGGGCCGTGGCCCGACGGCGGCGGCGCTCGCCGACCGGGGCGTCCTCTCCCCCGCGCTCGGTTTCGCTCGCGCGGGAGGGGCCCCCGGCCGGCTGGCCCGGGATCTCGATCTGGGCCTGCGCGGCAGGCTTCTCGGCGGGCGCCTCGGCGGCGGCCTCGCCCGTCCGCGCCTTGCTGGTGGCGCGGCGCCTCGGCTTGGTCTCGGCGGCGTCCGCGGCGGTGGCGGCGGCCTTGGGGGCACTGCCGCCCGCCTGCGCCTCCTTGATGACCTCGATCAGCTGGCTCTTGCGCATCCGCGCAGTGCCCCTGATCCCGAGGCCCGACGCGACCTGCTGCAGCTCGGCCAGGACCATGCCGTCGAGGCCGGTGCCGGAGCGGCGACGCTTGGTCGGGGCGCCCGCGGCGGGGGCACTGGTGTCGACATTGGTGTCGGCAGCGCCCATCAGATCGGTGGTGTCGCTCACGAAGGGTCCTTCCCTGGAGCGGACGTCGGCCTGTCTGGCTCGGCGACCGGTTGTGCTGTCCGACAACAGTCCTAGGTGTGGACCGTGCCGGGGCGGTGGTCCGCCGGTAGAGATACGGCGGAGAGAGACGTGCGTGGTTCCGGCGAGAAGCCCCCGAGCTGGAAGCGTGGGAATGTCACGCCGATTCCGGAGCGTGCTCGAAACTGCTGGCAGCGATCAAAGCAGTCGGGGAGGCTCCCGGAAGAAAGGTGGTCCCGGATGGGGACACTGAGCACCGAGCCATTGCGGCTTCAGCTGCACACTTGAGACTAACACTACCGGATCCAACAGATATTCCCCCTCTCAATCACCGGCAATCGCGCCTTCCGCGCGGGCGGCCTGCCCTGACCGCCCGCCCCTGGCGGGTGCGCCCGTACGGCCCTAGCCGCCCTGGGTGCCCAGCGGAAGTACGCTCGCGCCCGCGGCGTCGAGGGCGAGCCGGTTCGCCGCCCATCCCTCTCCCGCGAGCTGCGCGACCTTGTCGGCCGCGCCGTTGTCGACCAGCGCGAGGACCGTGGGACCCGCACCGGAGATGACCGCGGGGATGCCGTCCGCCCGCAGCCGGTTGACGAGTGCCACGCTCTCGGGCATCGCCGGGGACCGGTACTCCTGGTGGAGCCGGTCTTCGGTCGCCGGTAGCAGCAACTCGGGGCGCCTGGTCAGGGCTTCGACGAGCAGGGCCGCACGACCAGCGTTGACAGCCGCGTCCACGTGCGGGACGGTACGCGGCAGCAGACCGCGCGCCGTCTCCGTGAGGACCGGCCTGGAGGGGACGAAGACCACCGGAACGATGGAATCGGCCGGCTCCATCCGAATCGCCTTGGCGCTGCCGCCGTCCATCCAGGCGAGGGTGAAGCCGCCGAGCAGGCAGGCGGCGACGTTGTCGGGGTGGCCCTCGATCTCGGTGGCCAGTTCGAGCAGGGCCGCGTCGTCGAGTTTGGCCTCGCCGCCTATGGTCACGGCGCGGGCGGCGACGATGCCGGCGCAGATGGCGGCGGAGGAGGACCCGAGGCCGCGGCCGTGCGGAATGCGGTTGGCGCAGACCACTTCGAGGCCGCGCGGCTGCCCGCCCAGCAGGTCGAAGGCGGTGCGCATGGAGCGTACGAGCAGGTGGCTCTCGTCCCGCGGGAGGGTGTCGGCACCCTCACCCGCGATGTCGATGTGCAGGCCGGAGTCGGCCACCCGGACGACCACGTCGTCGTAGAGCCCCAGGGCCAGACCGAGGGCGTCGAAGCCCGGGCCGAGGTTGGCACTGCTGGCGGGGACGCGCACCCGTACGGCGGCGGCGCGGAACGCTGGACCGGCCATCGTCCGATGACACTCCTTGTGACTGTGCGAGACGAGATCTTCGCTGGCTCGCTGTGAATGTACTGGAGAACGTACGACACCCGAAGGCCCTCTGGGCAGCACCACGGTCATATGCGCGGTGGCGGATGTAAGTACAGCGTATCGAAGGAAGGTTCCCTCGCGACATAGGGCGCACAGGAGGCGCACGATGCGTGTCGCGGCAACCCGTCGAATTCCGCCGAGTTTCGCGCCGTACGACCGGAGTTGCCGGATTCCGGAGGCTTTCCGGAATCCGGCGACCAGGGGCGTGGCGGCGGGGGTCAGACCAGGCCGAGGCGGACGGCTGCGACTTCCGCGTCCACCGGAACGGTGACCGGCTGCGGAGCGCCGGCGATCGCCCAGTCGGGATCCTTGAGGCCGTTTCCGGTGACGGTGCATACGATCTTCTGGCCGGGGTCGACCAGGCCCAGCTCCGCGGCCTTGAGCAGGCCGGCCACCGAAGCCGCCGAGGCGGGCTCGACGAATACGCCCTCCTGCGCGGCCAACAGCCGGTAGGCGGCCAGGATCTGGCGGTCCGTCACCTCGTCGATGAGACCACCCGACTCGTCGCGCGCGGCGAGCGCGTACTCCCACGAGGCGGGATTGCCGATGCGGATCGCGGTGGCGATGGTGTGCGGCTCCTTGACGACCTCGCCGCGCACGATCGGCGCGGACCCGGAAGCCTGGAAACCCCACACGCGGGGCGTACGGGAGGCCAGGCCGTCGGCCTTGTACTCCTTGAAGCCCTTCCAGTACGCGGTGATGTTGCCGGCGTTGCCGACGGGCAGCACGTGGACGTCGGGGGCGTCACCGAGCGCGTCGACGATCTCGAACGCGGCCGTCTTCTGGCCCTCGATGCGCACCGGATTGACGGAATTGACGAGCGCCACCGGGTAGTTGTCGGACAGCGCGCGGGCGAGGTCCAGGCAGTCGTCGAAGTTGCCGTCCACCTGAAGGATCTTGGCTCCGTGCACGAGGGCCTGGCCCATCTTGCCGAGCGCGATCTTGCCGCGGGGCACGAGGACGGCGGAGACCATCCCGGCGCGCACCGCGTACGCGGCGGCGGAGGCCGAGGTGTTGCCCGTGGAGGCGCAGATGACGGCCTTCGCGCCGTCCTCCTTGGCCTTGGAGATCGCCATGGTCATGCCGCGGTCCTTGAAGGACCCGGTGGGGTTCGCGCCCTCGACCTTGAGGTGTACCTCGCAGCCGGTGCGCTCGGAGAGCACCTGCGCGGGGACGAGGGGAGTGCCACCTTCGCGGAGCGTGATCACGGGAGTCTTCTCCGTCACCGGCAGCCGGTCCCGGTACTCCTCGATGATGCCGCGCCACTGATGGGTGCGATTGCTGCTCATGGGTCCTTACTCCCCTTCAACACGCATGATGCTGGCGACACCGCGCACGGTGTCCAGCTTCCGCAGCGCCTCGACGGTCCCGGAGAGGGCGGCGTCGGGTGCGCGGTGGGTGACGACGACGAGGGAGGCCTCGCCGTCCTTTCCCTGCTGGCGGACGGTGTCGATGGACACACCGTGCTCCGCGAACGTGGTCGCCACCTGGGCGAGGACGCCCGGCTTGTCGGCCACATCGAGGCTGATGTGGTAACGGGTGACGACATCGCCCATGGGGCTGACCGGCAGCTGGGTGTACGCCGACTCGCCGGGCCCCGTTGCCTCGGCGAGCTTGTTGCGGCAGACGGCGACGAGGTCGCCCAGGACCGCCGAGGCGGTCGGTGAACCGCCCGCGCCGGGCCCGTAGAACATGAGCCGCCCGGCGGCCTCCGCCTCGACGAAGACGGCGTTGTACGCCTCGCGGACGGAGGAGAGCGGGTGGCTGAGCGGGATCATCGCGGGGTGCACGCGGGCCGTGACGGAGGCGCCGTCGGCGGCGCGCTCCAGGATCGCGAGGAGCTTGATGGTGCAGCCCATGCGCTTGGCGGAGGCGAAGTCGGCGGCGCTGACCTCGGTCATGCCCTCGCGGTAGACGTCGTCGAGGCGGACCCGGGTGTGGAAGGCGATGCCGGCCAGGATCGCGGCCTTGGCTGCGGCGTCGTAGCCCTCAACGTCGGCGGTCGGGTCGGCCTCGGCGTACCCGAGGGCGGTGGCCTCGTCGAGCGCCTCCTGGTAGCCGGCGCCGGTCGAGTCCATCTTGTCGAGGATGAAGTTCGTCGTCCCGTTGACGATGCCCATCACCCGGTTGATCTTGTCGCCGGCGAGGGACTCGCGCATCGGGCGGACCAGCGGGATGGCGCCGGCGACGGCGGCCTCGTAGTAGAGGTCCAACCCGTGCTGCTCGGCCGCGGCGTGCAGCGCCGCACCGTCCTGGGCGAGCAGCGCCTTGTTCGCGGAGACGACGGAGGCGCCGTGCTCGAAGGCGGTGGTGATGAGCGTACGAGCCGGCTCGATGCCACCGATGACCTCGATGACCACGTCGATGTCGCCGCGTTTGACCAGGGCCGTCGCATCGGTGGTGACGAGGGCGGGATCGATGCCCTCGCGCGCCTTGGAGAGACGGCGCACGGCCACGCCGGCGAGCTCGACGGGCGCGCCGATCCTGGCCGTCAGATCGTCGGCGTGCGTCGTCATGATGCGCGCCACCTCTGAGCCGACCACTCCACAGCCCAGCAGCGCCACCTTCAGCGGACGCGTACGCATCATTCGACCTAAGCCTTTCGATCTTCCATCGCCATCCCGCCGCACGGTTTTGCGCGCCGGATCTCAACCAGTCTCACTCAATGGACAGCACTTTCCATCCTCGGTCCATTGAGTGAGACACCTATTTTGGGGGTCTGGGGGCTTCCCCCAGAAATATGGGGTCATCCGAGGTCGAGGCGCAGGAGATCTTCCTCCGTCTCGCGCCGGACGATCACTCGGGCCTCCCCGTCGCGCACGGCGACCACGGGCGGCCGGAGCGCGTGGTTGTAGTTGCTCGCCATGGAGCGGCAGTACGCCCCGGTGGCGGGTACGGCGAGGAGGTCCCCCGGGGCCAGGTCGGCCGGCAGGAAGGCGTCCTTCACCACGATGTCACCGCTCTCGCAGTGCTTGCCGACGACACGGACGAGCATGGGCTCGGCGTCGGAGACACGGGAGACGAGGGTGACCGCGTACTCGGCGTCGTAGAGGGCGGTGCGGATGTTGTCCGACATGCCGCCGTCGACCGAGACGTACGTGCGCAGCCCTTCGAGCGGCTTGATCGTGCCGACCTCGTAGAGGGTGAAGGCGGTGGGCCCGACGATCGCCCGACCGGGCTCCACGGAGATGCGGGGCGCGCGCAGCCCCGCGGACTCGCACTCGCGGGCGACGATCTCGTGCAGGGCCTTGGCGATCTCGTGGGGCTCGCGCGGGTCGTCCGAGGACGTGTACGCGATCCCGAGCCCACCACCGAGGTCGATCTCGGGCAGCTCCACCCCGTGCTCGTCCCGCACGGCGGCGAGCAGCTGGACCACCCGCTTGGCGGACACCTCGAAGCCGGCCATGTCGAAGATCTGCGAACCGATGTGGGAGTGCACGCCGAGCAGTTCAAGGCTGTCGTGCCCGAGCGCGCGCCGGACCGCCTCGGCGGCGGAGCCGTCGGCGACCGCGATGCCGAACTTCTGGTCCTCGTGCGCGGTGGCGATGAACTCGTGGGTGTGCGCCTCGACGCCGACCGTCACACGGATCTGGACGGGCTGGCGCACGCCCAGCTCACGGGCGATGTGCGCGACGCGGGCGATCTCCTGGAAGGAGTCGAGCACGATCCGCCCCACACCCGCCTCGATGGCCCGGGTGATCTCCGCGGCCGACTTGTTGTTCCCGTGGAACGCGATCCGCCCGGCGGGCATGTCGGCGGCGAGGGCGGTGGCCAGCTCCCCACCGGAACACACGTCGAGGTTGAGCCCCTCCTCCTTGAGCCACTTCACGACGGCCTTGGAAAGGAACGCCTTCCCCGCGTAGAACACGTCCGCATCCGGCCCGAACGCGTGCGCCCAGGCCCGGCACCGCGCCCGGAAGTCCTCCTCGTCGAGGAAGTAGGCGGGGGTTCCGAACTCCTCGGCCAGCTTCACGACGTCGATCCCGCCCACGCTCACCACACCGTCGGCGTTCCGGCGGACGGTCCGCGCCCAGACCTTCTCGTCGAGCGCGTTGAGGTCCGCGGGCGGCGGGGAGTAGTGGCCCTCGGGCAGGACGTCGGCGTGACGGGGCCCGGCGGGGTGCGCGGAACGGCTCATCGGTATCTCTCTTCGCAGATCACAGGCAGTCAGGTGCGTCTATGCCGAGCAGGGCCAGGCCACCGGCCAGCACCGTCCCGACGGCTTCGGCGAGAGCCAGCCGGGCGCGGTGGGCGGCCGAGGGTTTCTCGTCCCCCTTGGGCAGGACGCAGTGCTGGAAGTCGAGCAGCGCGTCCGCCAGCTCGACGAGGTGCCGGGTGAGCCGCTCGGGGGCACGGTGGTGCGCGGCGGCTTCGAGGACGAGCGGGTGGTCGGCGAGGAGGCGCAGCAGGGCGGGGGCGTCGACGTCGCCCGGCTCCGGGTGGAAGCCCAGCTGGTCGGCGTTCCGTACGAGCGCCAGGCTGCGCGCGTGGGCGTACCGCACCCGGAAGAACTCACTGCCCTCGCCCTGTACGAGCAGCACCTCGGAGAAGATCGGGGTCTCCCGGGCCGGCACCGCGAGCATCGCCCAGTGGGCGGCGTCGCTCCCGTAGCGGGCGACGACGTCGAGGTCCCGCTTGGCGAGCGGCGCGACGGGCAGGTGCTCGGGCAGGTCGCGCTCGGTGCCGCCCAGGGCGCACAGGAGCCGCAGGACGCTGCGGCGCACGACGCGCTCGCGCGTCCCGAGCCCGGTCTCGTCGGCGGGGACGGCGTGGGCGGCGCCGCCGCGCACGTCCCGGATCACGATGTCGCGGACGAGGGCGTCCCGGACGACGGAGGGTGCGGAGGGGGGCGGCAGCACGAAGTTGAGGAACCCGGCTCCGGTGACCTCGACGTGCTCGATGCCGGGTTCCACGCCGAGCCGCCGGGCCAGTACGTCCGCCACGTCCCGGGGCGGACAGCCGGCGGCCCTGGCGACCTGGAAGGCGACGGGGGTGGCGTAGTCCCCGACCCCGCCGGGCCGGGTCCGCTCGACGACCACCCGCTCGGGCACACCCGCCCGCGCGGGCAGCTCCCCGTCCTCGACGGCGCAGCGCACGGCGCGTACGACGGTACGGGAGAGGTCGGCGGGGGTCACGGGACCCAGCCTAGGGGAGAAGCCCCCTCGTCACGCGAACGGTTTCGCCATGTGAACAGGGAGCGGGGCGTCAGCCCCACCCGCGGCCCGCGGGAGTGCCCCTGCGCTCGTTCCGATCCCTGCGCTCGATGAGCCGCCGCACGATCCGCACCAGCTCGGCGGGCTCGAAGGGCTTGGCGAGGAACGCGTCCACCCCGGCCTCGATCCCGACCTCCACCTCGTACTGCGTACAGGCGCTCACGATGGCGACGGGCAGGTGCCGCGTCCGCGGATCGGCCCGCAACTGCGCGGCAGCCCCGAACCCGTCCAGCCGGGGCATGACCACATCAAGGGTGATCACGTCGGGACACACGCGGTGCACGACGTCCAGGCACTCGGCACCATCGTTCGCGGTCACGACCTCGAAGCCCTCCAGCTCGAGATTGACCTTGATCAGCTGCCGGATGACCTTGTTGTCGTCGACAACAAGCACCCGACCCGAGGCGCCTGGCACAACTCGAGAGTAGGTCTACCTAAGCCCCCGCGTCCGGGTTTTCTCGACTTCCACCCCCTCCGAGCGACCCACCCCCACTCCCCCGCAAAAGGGGTTCCTGATCACCCCTCGGAAGCTGGTAGTGTTCAACCCGTCGCCGCACAGCGAACGACACGCCCCCGTAGCTCAGGGGAT